>JANMAM010000213.1:0-21614 GCA_031359795.1 Gemmatimonadaceae bacterium | reverse complement strand
GGCGAATGTCACGCGTGGTCGGGCGGGGGTCAACGCTGCTCTGGGACGGCGGCTGTTGCTGATCCGTTCCTCTGGGCCGCGGCTTCCTGGCAAGTCGGCCGTACGCCTCAGCATTCGCTCTTCGTGACAGTCTGTAACGGTGAGACACCGAGACACCGAGAGCACCGAGAACAGCCCGCAGGACTGAGCCGTTGCACCAGCAGCGCTGTTTCGGCTCGTGCGATTGTGATGTGGTAATGCCCGCTCGGTGCTCCCGGTGTCTGGGTGTCTCATACCATGGACTGTCACGAAGCCGGGATGCTGAGGGCCACGGCCGACATGCCAGGAAGCCAGTGGCCCAGGCGAACGGATCAGCAACAGCCGCCGTCCCAGAGCCGCGTTGACGCCCGCCCGACCACGCGTGACATTCGCCAATCCCTCCGCAACTTCAGCCCACATCTCTTGTTTGTCGTCCGCATCGCCGTTACCGCCGCGTCTCTCGCAGTCATCGCGTGCCAACCGTCAGGCAGCGCGGGTTCGCTCGCGCCGCTCGGCGGCTCCGAGGGTCCACACGGCTCGCTCGTCATCGTCGGCGGCGGCCCGCGACCCCGGGAGCTTCGCGAGCGGTTCGTTCAGCTCGCAGGGGGGGCAGGAAGGGCGAACATCGTCGTGTTCGCGATGGCGAGTGAGGAAGGGAAGGAGAGCGGTGAAGAAGAAGCGGCAACGCTGCGCGCGATGGGAGCGGATGCGCAGAGCCTCTACCTGACGCGCGCCGAGGCCGACGCGGACTCCAATGTCGCGCGCGTTGCCAAGGCGACAGGGATCTGGTTTGGCGGCGGCGATCAGGCGCGCCTTACCGCGGCACTCAAGGGAACGCGGATCGAGGCGATGATGCACCAGCGGTACGCGGCGCGCGCGGTCATCGGCGGCACGTCGGCCGGCGCGGCGGTAATGTCGGCCGTCATGCTCACCGGCGACGAGCGGCGCCGTGGAGGGGACCGGTATCCCTCGGACTCGAGCGATGCGTTCATGACAATCGCGCGCGAGAACGTCGTCACCGTTCCGGGATTCGGTTTTGTCACTAACGCTGTCGTCGATCAGCACTTCTTCCGGCGGAAGCGGCACAACCGCCTGATCAGCGTCGTCCTCGAGAATCCCGCGCTGATAGGCGTCGGCATCGACGAATCGACCGCACTCGTCGTCGACTCGGTCGGCAGGTGGACGGTGATCGGCGCGCGCGCAGTCATCGTCTATGACGCGCGAAAGGCCTCTGTCACCCCGCCCTCCGCAAAGGTACTCGGCGCCGCCGGAATCACCGTCGGCGTGCTTCCCGCAGGGAGCAGCTACGACCCGCTCACGGGGCGGGCGACGCTGCCCTAGCCGGCGAGATCCGTCGCCTGCCGGGTGATCTAGAACTCGAGCTGCGTGCCCAGCTCGACGACGCGGTTAGGCGGGATGTTGAAGAATTCCGTCGCCGACCGCGCGTTGCGCGACATCAGGACGAAGAGCTTCTTGCGCCACTTCATCATTCCCCCGTTGTCGCTCCGGGGAATCAGCCGCTCGCGGCCAAGATAGAAGCTGGTCTCCTGCGGCTTGGCGCGCAGTCCGGCCTCGGCTGCACCCGCGAGGATCTCCTCGACGTCAGGCGATTCCATGAAGCCATAACGAGCGCGCACCCGGAAGAAACCATGGCCGAGTTCCTCGAGCGTGACCCGCTCGTCAGCAGAGATCTCGGGAACTTCTTCCGACTGCACCGACATCAGCACGACCTGCTGATGCAGCATCTTGTTGTGCTTGAGGTGGTGCAGCAGCACGACCGGCGCACCGTCAGCGGACGACGTCATGAACACCGCCGTGCCGGGGACGCGCGGCGGCTTGCGTCGTTCGACGTCTTCGAGGAAGAGGTTGAGTGGCAACGACCCGCGCTGCAGCATCTCGCCGAGTTGAGCCCGTCCGCGCTTCCAGGTGCTCATCAGCGTGAAGATCAGTACCGCCATCGCCAGCGGAACCCACCCGCCCGACTCGATCTTGATGATGTTCGCGGCGAGGAAGGCGGTGTCGATCAGCAGGAACAACGCCGTCAATGCGCCAACGGCGAGGCGCGACCAGCCCCAGCGCGACCGTGCAACGACCGCATACAGAATCGATGTGATGGCCATCGTCCCCGTCACCGCGATCCCATACGCCGCGGCGAGCGCACCCGAGCTCCGGAACGCGACCACCAGCAGGAGGCAGCCCACCATCAGCGCCCAATTCACTTCGGGGATGTAGACCTGACCCGCTTCCTTGCGCGACGTGTGAATGATCTGCACGCGCGGCGAGTAGCCGAGTTGTACGCTTTGCTGCGTCAGCGAGAAGGCGCCGGAGATCAGCGCCTGCGATGCGATGATCGCCGCCATCGTCGCGAGGATGACCAGCGGAATGAGCAGCGGCTTCGGCGCGAGCAGGTAGAAGGGATTCGCCGCGGCCGCGATCCCGCCGCGCAGCACGAGCGCGCCCTGCCCGAAATAGTTGAGTAGCAGGCACGGCAGCGCGATGGCGAACCAGGCGAGCCGGATCGGCCGCTTTCCGAAGTGCCCCATGTCCGCGTAGAGCGCCTCCGCTCCCGTCACCGCGAGCACGACCGCGCCGAGCACGAAGAAGGCGCGCAGGTTGTGCACGAAGAAGAAGTCCAGCGCGTACCACGGATTGATCGCCGAGAGGATCGCCGGGTTGTGTACGATCTCGCGCGCGCCGAGACCGCCAATCGAGATGAACCACAGCATCATCACCGGCCCGAAGATTCCACCCACCCGGCCCGTGCCGAGCCGCTGGAACATGAACAGGCCGAACAGGATCACCAGCGTCAGCGGCACAACCCAGTGGGCGAACGCCGGCGTCGCCACCTCGATGCCCTCGACCGCCGACAACACCGACACCGCCGGCGTGATGATCCCGTCACCATAGAGCAGCGCAGCGCCGAACAGGCCGAGCGCAACAAGGACAGCGCGCGTCTTCGAATCGGCGGTGCGATGCGTCCGCTGCAGCAGCAGCGCGAGCAGCGCGAGGATGCCGCCTTCGCCACGGTTGTCGGCCTTCATGATGAACACGATGTACTTCACGCTGACGACGAGAATCAGCGACCAGACGATCAGCGAGAGTATGCCATGGACGTTCGCCTCGGTGACGGCGAGCCCGTACTCCGGCTTGAAGGTCTCGCGGAGCGCGTAGAGCGGGCTCGTGCCGATGTCTCCATAGACCACGCCCAGTGCCGTTAGGCCTAGCAGCGCTAGACGCCGTCCCCTCGGCTTCGCCTCGACGTGAACGCGCTGGGCGCCGCTGCTGCGTGGGGTGGGAGCGGCCGGCGGCGCGGCCGGCTGCGATGGCTGCCCCGCAGCGGGCTGGGGCGTCGGTTCGGGTGCTGCGGGAGTCGTCGCGGTATCAGTCACTGGCTTCGCCGCTGGAATGCTCGCGCGGCGGGCGGAAAATTACGTTGATGAAGGAGTCTGCCTGGACACGGCAAAGGCACGAGCATAAGCCGCCGCGTAACGAAATGAATAACGCGTGCGCCGTGCCGTGCCTCACCAAATGTACCGCCGCGCCTGCTGTCCTGTACCCCGCCGAGGGGCCGAATCCGGGCACGCCGTTTGCCTTGTTACGGTCCACGAAGGGCAGCGCCGGGGGGCGCTGAGTGGTGACGAAAGACACGCACGCTACTCTTGACGGAGAAGCACACATGGACAAGGACCTCACGCAGCGCGGCCTCGAGAACGAAGCGAAGGGCAAGGCACGCGAAGCCAAGGGCACGGTACGCGACAACGTCGGCGACGTGACCGGGAACGAGAGCCAGGAGCTCAAGGGCAAGGCCGAGCGCGTAGCCGGCAAAGTGCAGCAGAAGGTCGGTGAAGCCCAGCAGAAGCTGGACAAGAAAATCTGACCGAGTTGCAGTGCACGCGACGGGCGGTGGCGCATTGCACCACCGCCCGTCGCATTTAATCCGGCATCGTCTCCTAACGGCGCGTTCACCAACGCGTAATGTGGCTGACACAGCTGCTTAACGTCGCGCACCTAACGTCCGGGTGAGGTACAACACACTCACCGGAGGAAGCGATGCTCGAGCGACTGCTGGAAACGGGAGCGCGGCGGAAGAAGGCCGGATGGGGCGGGACTGCGAGCGTGATCGTGCACGGCGCGATCATCGGACTCGCCATCGTTGCGACAGCGAACGCGAAACCGCCGCGAACGGTAGTCGAGGGCCCGATCCTGATTCCGATCGCCGCGCCCGTGCCGGACAGCAAGCCCGGGCAGGACGCCGGCGGCACTCCCGGCGATCGAACGGTCGCCGACCGGTTTCCACTTCCCCCGATCGTACCCGGCCCGGTCGAGTTCGGCATTCCGATACCGAATTCCGAGGGAGCCATCGGCGCCGATAGCGCCGCGCTATCCGACATCATCGGCTCGGGTGGAGGCGCCACGAGTTCGCTTCCCGGAACCGGCATCGCGAACGACGGCGTCATCGATACGCCGGTCCGGGTGCTCGCCGAGCGCGCGCCGCGCTATCCCGAGACGCTGCGCGCCGCCGGCATCGCCGGCGAAGTGAAGATGCAATTCGTCATCGACACCCTCGGTCGCGTCGAACCGTCATCGCTCCGCGTGCTCACGTCCAGCCACGAGCTGTTCACCCGGGCGGTGGTCGCCTCGCTGCACCAGGCGCGGTTCACCCCCGGTGAAGTCGCTGGACGCCGCGTTCGCACACTCGTCGAACGCAGCTTCCGTTTCAACATCGGCGCGCGATGAGCGTGCCTGTCTCACAGCGCGATCGGTGCCTACTTCCGCTTGTTCGCCCGCTCGAGTGAATCGGCCCGGTCGCGCCGGTCCTTGTCTGCGCGCATCTCGGCAAACTTCACGCGCTGCTCCGGATCGAGCACAGCGTCGATCCGGCGCCGCGTCGAGTCGCTCACCGCGGTCATCGCGGCCTGCACCGGCGCCTGGATCGAATCCATCGTCGCGCGCTTCCGGTCGAGGATGGAATCGATCGTCACGCGCTGCGCCGGCGTCAGCTCGAGACGCTCGGCGAAGCGGCTCCGCAGTTCGCTGCGCGTGACGTAGCGCGAGCACGCATCGTCGCGGCCAAGCACGCGGTCCGCGGTAAACCCGAGCACTCCGCCGACGAGCAGTGCACCGAGCACGAACGCCACCGCGAGGCTTCGCGTCGAACGCTGCGTCGCCATCAATGCTCCAGCAGCATGTGAACCGTCGCGTCAGCGCTCGGGGCGGCGGCACTCGCCGGCTCGGTGACAGGATACTGCTCCTCGGCCATCGCGCCGTACGCGATCGCTTCTTCCTCGTGACGCAGCTGCGTGAGCATCAGCGACGCCGCGGCGAGCAGCAGCGCAGCCGCGACCGCCGCTGGACGCGACCAGCCCGCGAGCACACTCCACGGCGAGCTGCGCTCTTCGGCCACCCGCTTCAGAATCCGCGACTCGAGACCGGACCAGTCGCCTGCGGAACCGCCGGCCGGGAAGACGAAGGATTGCAAGGCGTCGCCGATCTCGCGATCGGGATTGTCGTCCGGAAACTGCAGCTCGTGCCTGGTCATCATGTATTCCTCAAGTCATCGAGCGCGCGACGCATCATCGCGCGCGCATGGTGCAGATCGGATCGCGCCGTTCCTTCAGGCATTCCGAGCATGGTGCCGATCTCGGCGTGCCGGAAGCCCTCCACGTCGTGAAGGACGATCACTGCCCGCTGGCGCGGCGGGAGCTTGGCGAGCGCCTCGCGCAACCGTGCCGCCAACTCCGCTTGCTCCCCTGGATCGCGGAACGGAAGCGCCGCGTCCGCGGGAATTTCTTCAGTGGCACGAACCCGCCGCCGGCGCACCAGGTCGAGCGCCGCGTTCGCCACGATCCGGCCGAGCCACGCACCAAACGGATACGCAGCATCGAACCGGCCGAGCGCGCGGTACGCGTGGAGGAAGGCATCCTGGACCGCGTCTTCAGCGTCCTCGTGCTCGATCGTGATGACCCGCGCTATCGCATAGGCGCGGCGCTGATGGAGGCGAACGAGCGCACCGAACGCTGCCTCGTCCCCTGACCGCGCGGCCCGCACCAGCGCGGCGTCGTCAGGACGCGGCTCCGTGCTCACCGCGCGCGGCCGCCGAATCTCGGCGTCGGCCACGGTGCCAACCTCCGGAACGCCCTCCTTCGGCAAGGGGGCTGGGCGTGCGGTCACTTCTGAGTCCTCGTCACCCCACATATACGCATCCCGGCGCAGCCGCGTTGAGCGGCCGCGCACGCCGTCCCACTCGGCGGCGTCCGATGCGCGTCAGGCGGCGGCTCCCGCCAGGCCAAGCGACGGGGCGACCCCGCGCATTGCCTCGATCACGAATGCAATATGCTCGTCGAGGGGGACACCCAGCTCGGCGGCGCCGTTGATGACGTCGTCGCGATTCACGCCGCGCGCGAACGCCTTGTCCTTCATCTTCTTCCGGACGGACGACGCCTCGACGTCGTGCACGCTCTTCGTTGGCTTCACCAGCGCGCTCGCCGTGATCAATCCGGTGAGCTCGTCGACCGCGAATAGCGCCTTCGCCATCTGCGTCTCGCGCGCCGTGTCGCAGTAGGTCGCGTGTCCGAGAATCGCCTGCAGGATATCCTCGGGAAATCCCTTCGATCGGAGAATGCGCACGCCTTCCGCCGGATGCTCCTCCGTCGGCGAGTGCGCCGCATTCGGATACTTCTCGTAGTCGAAGTCGTGAACGAGGCCCGTCAGTCCCCAGCGCTCCGGGTCCTCGCCGAAGCGCGTGGCATACGCGCGCATCGCGGCTTCCACCGACAGCATGTGCTTCCGGAGCGAATCGCTTGCCGTGTATTCGTGGACGAGGGCGAGTGCGTCGGCGCGGCTGGGCAACGGTGCGGTCATCGTCTCGGGCGCGGGGTGCGTTAGTGAACCGGGCCGACCGATCCGCGGGCGCGGCCGGTCTTGAACAGCAGCAGCAGCGGCAGCGCACATACCAGCGCCAACCCGCTCAGAATGTAGATCCGCGAGAATGCGAGCACGCTCGCCTGACCGGAGATCTGCATGTCGATCACCTTCAGCGCCTGCATCTTCGCCGTCGCCAGGTCCGCGCCGCGCGCGACCAGGCTGCGGGTCATCATCTCGATCCGTGCCATGACCGCCGGGTCGGTCGCGACGACATGCTCGGTCAGGAGCGCCTTGTTGCTCTTGATGAACCGCGCCAGCATCGTTGCCATCAGCGCGATGCCTAACGATCCACCGAGCTGGCGGGTCAGGTTGAACAGTCCCGTCCCCTGGTGCAGCTGCGAGACGTTCAGGTCGGCCATCGCCGCATTGGTCAGCGGCACGAAGATCAACCCGAGCCCCACGCCGCGAAAGATCAGTGGCCACCACAGCTCGTCCGTCCCCGAATCGTACGTCATCAGCGACAACTTGTACATCGCGAGGAAGAACAGAAACGCGCCGCAGACGACGGTATACCGCGCGTCGAGCTTGCGCGCGTTGCGGCCGACGATCGCCATCGTGAACGCGGAAGCGAGCGCACCCGGCAGGATCACCTTGCCCGTCTGCCACGCGGTGAAGCCATGCAACTGCTGCAGGAACACCGGCAGGATGAAGACGGATCCGTAGAGCGCGAACCCCAGCATCGTTGCGAACGAGACGCCAGCGGCGAGCTGCCGCGACTTCAGCACCCGGAAGTCGATCACCGGCTCCTTCGCGGTCAGCTCACGCCAGACCAGGCCGATGATCGAGAGCGCGGAAACCAGCGCGAGCGTCGTCACGAACCGTGACTCGAACCAGTCGTACCGCTCGCCTCGCTCGAGCATCCACTGCAGCGATCCGACGCCAAGCGTCAGCAGCAGGATGCCGGCGAAGTCGATGCTCTTCCGCCGTTCCTGATGCCCGGCGTCAGGCACGTAGGTCCACGTCATCAGCGCGGCGATGATCCCCAGTGGCACGTTGATGTAGAAGATCCAGGGCCAGCTGTAGTTGTCGGTGATCCAGCCACCGAGTGTCGGGCCGATCGTCGGGCCGACCATGACGCCCATGCCGAAGATCGCCATTCCCGTTCCCGCTTCCTCGGGCGGGAAGGACTCGTACAGCGTCGACTGGGCGGTGGACAGCAGCGCGCCACCGCCGATCCCCTGAATGACCCGCCAGAAGACCAGCGCGCCTAACGATCCAGCCGCACCGCAGAAAAACGAGGCGATCACGAACAGCGTGATCGACCCGGTCAGGTACCGTTTCCGTCCGAAGACCCCCGACAGCCACGCCGACATCGGGATGACGATGACGTTGGCGATGATGTACCCGGTCGATACCCACGCGATCTCGTCGAGCGTCGCGCCGAGATTCCCCATCATGTGCGGAATCGCGACGTTGACGATCGAGGTATCGATCAGCTCGAGCACCGCGGCGAGCGTGACCGAGATCGCGATCAGGTACTTGTAGCGGTACCGATCATCGGCCGCGCGCGGCGCGGCGACTCCGGCGGGGGCTGCCGTCGTCGCCATCGCCTGCTACCTGGTCGCGACGTGCACGTTGACCGACATCCCCGGGCGCAGCGGCTGCGCCGCCGAGCAGGGCCGCGTGACCGCGATGCGGACCGGAATGCGCTGCACGACTTTCGTGAAGTTGCCGGTTGCATTGTCCGGCGGCAGCAGCGCGAACCGCGCGCCGGTCGCCGCGCTGACGCTGGCGACCTTTCCCTTCGCCGTGCATCCGTACGCGTCGACCTCGATGTCGACGGACTCGCCGACGCGAATGTCGCCGAGCTGCGTTTCCTTGAAATTCGCCGTGATGTACGTCCCCGTGTCGCTGACGATGGTCATCAGCGGCTGCCCTGCCTGCACGAGCTGTCCGACCTCGACCTGCTTCCTCGAGACGTTGCCTGACGCTGGTGCGCTGACCCTCGTGTACTGGAGCTGCAACTCGGCGTTCGCCTTTGTCGCTTCGGCGCCGGCGAGGCGCGCCTGCGCCAACCGCACCCCCGCCTCCGCGCTCGCGACAGTCGCGCCGGCCGCGCCAGCCGATCGCTCGAGCCCCTGAAGGTTCGCTGCCGCCGCGTCGGACGCGGCGACCGCGGCATCGAGCTGCTGCGACGACACGATCTGCTTGGCCGCAAGCTCCCGCATGCGCGCCAGATCAGCGACGGCCTTGTCGCGCGCTGCGCGCGCGGCGGTGATTTGCGACTCGAGCGCGCCGCGCTGACCCGCGGCAGCGGCAACCTGCGCCTGTGCCTGGCCGCCGGCACCCCGCGCGTTCGATCCAGCCGAGGCGCGAGCCGCCGCAAGTTCGGCGTTCGCCTGAAGAAGCCTGACGGCGTACTCCGAGCTGTCGATGCGGACGAGGATCTGGCCCTCGCGCACGCCGTCATTCTCCTGCACGCTCACCGCCGACACGTAGCCGCCGACTTTTGCGAGCACGGGAACGAGATGGCCATCGACCTGTGCATTGTCGGTCGATTCGTGGGCACGGCCGTACCACCACTGCTTGCCGAACCAGAACAGCCCACCGAGGATCAGGATGGCGACGATTGGGATGATGCGCTTGCGGTTTGCCATGACGACGATGGGACGAGTCGAAAGTTGAGTGCTGCCACGAGCTAGCGAATGCCGGCCGCGCCGCCCTCGGCGCGAGCGAACGAGACACGTGCCGATTGAAACGAAGTCAGCGCGTCGAGCAGCTGATTGCGCGCCGCGGTCAGGCCGAGCGACGCGGTGACGACGTCGGCGTTGCCGCCGACGCCGGCCGAGAAGCGTTCGCGCGCCTGCGACACTTCCTGCTCGGCGAGCCGCAGCCGCTCGCGCGCTGCGTCCACCTGTTCGCGCGCCGAGCCGAGATCGAGGATCGCGGAACGAACGTCCACCCCGGCTTGCTGGCGCAGGTCGCGCCGGCGGACGTCCACTTCGTTGGTGACCGCGCGCTGTTCCTCGATGCGCCCCTCGCGGCGCATGCCGTCGAAGATCGGAATCGAGATCTGCACTCCCCAATCGTAGGTTGGCAGGAGGTGCTTGATGCCGAGCCCGATCGAGCCCTGGTCGCCGAACGCACCCACGCTCGGCAGGCGCTCGGCCTGGATCGCCCTGATCGAGCGCCGCGCGGCGTCGTACTGTTCGTTCGCCGCGCGCAGGTCGGGGCGGTTGGCGAGTGCGCGGGTGGTCGCCTCCTCGGCGTTAGGCACGCTGTCGGTCATCGCCAGCTGGTCGAGCGAGTCGGCCAGCTCGAGATGGACGTCGAGCGGGATGCCCATCGTTCGCAGCAGCTCGAGGCGCGCTCGCGAGCGCTCTGAGCGTGCGGCAATGAGTTGCGCGCGGACGCCCGCGGCCTGCGCCTGGGCGCGGGTCACGTCGAGCGCGGTACCAGTACCGGCCTGCAGCGTCGCGCGGGCGATGCCAAGCAGCTCGGTGGCGAGCGTCGAATCCTGCGCCCGCGCCGCGAGCTGCGCATCGGCGCGGAGCGCGCGAAGGTACGCTGCAGCGGTCTGTGCGGCCGCGTTCTCCGCTGCTGTTTCGGCGTCAGCGTTGCTCGCCCGGAGCGATGCCCGCGCCACACGAACGCGCGCGAGGGCGGCGAGGTCGACGAAGTTCATCGATGCGCGCGCCCGCACGTCCGTCGTCACCACCGGCCCCTCGATCTGTCCGTTGGGATCGAAGATCGGCGGCTGGCCGGGCGGAGTCGGAAAGTCGATGCCGAGGGTCGCGGTGTTGAAGGTGCGTCCCGAGCGGAGCGCGCTTCCCGAAACGTTAGGGAGGAGATCGGCGCGTCGCTGGGTGACGCGAGCCCGCGCCTCGGCGGCGCGGAGGCGTCCTGTCTCGGCAATCGGCGATTGGCGCGCTGCCAGCTGTACCGCGTCGCCAAGCGTCAGCACGAGCGTCTGGCCCGCGACTGGCGCGACGGTGGCCTGCGCTCCCAGCGCGAGCGGAGCGGCGAATCCTGCGAGAACCATCGCGAGCGGAAAGGCCGATGCGATGCGTGAGGTCGGTGCGCGAAGGAGCCGCGGAACGTCGAGGTCTGGTGCGCTGGTCATGTTTGCGAACGCGATGCGGAGAGCGCCGGGGGGTGGTGCGCGCGCGCCCGATCGGGACGGAGCGCGGCGTGAAGAAAATCCGAGAGCTGCTCGAACATCGCGTCGTCGGACGGAATGCCGAGGTGCGAGAGAAACCCGCGCTTCGATCGCCAGAGACCGTGGATCACGAAGATTCCCGTGATCATGCGCGCGGTCGCCGTGGGATCGGTGCTGCGATACACTCCGGCCGCGATGCCGTCGCGGACGATGCCGCTGACGAGGCGAAGGTTCCGGGCGATGACCTCGGTGCCGTAGAAGCGCGCGAGGTCGGGGAACTTGGGGAGCTCGCTCGTGACGAGGCGATGCACGCGCTCGAACGTCGGCGAGCAGATGACTGCCCACCAGCCGCGGATGAACGTGTCGAAGCGCTCTTCAGGAGTGCCGATCGCGACGAGCGTCTCGGCCGTCTCGAGCTCGGCGACGAGCGTCGAGCGGATGACGGCGCGAAACAGCTCGTCCTTGTTCTGGAAGTAGAGGTAGATCGTTCCCTTGGCGAGTCCGGCGCGCTTGGCGATGTCGTCGAGCCGTGCAGCGGCGAGTCCTTTCTCGCCGAAGACGTCGAGCGCCGCGTCGAGAATCTGCGTCGGACGTTCGTCGGGTCGTCGGCGCCGCGCCGGGGCGGCCGACCTGTGCCCCGCGCGTGGCGGCTTCTTCGCGGAAGCGCCGGCTCGGTCCGCGCCGCTACGGCCCGCGCCGCTACGGCGGATCGACTTTGCTGGACGTTCGGTCATTGTCTCACGAGCGCGGACTGCGGTTGCGATGTTCCCGGGCCAGGGCCGCGACGGCAACAGGCCGCCGCCGATGAGTTACTGACCGGTCAGTCACTAATCTAGGGAAGCGGGGTGTCGCTGGCAAGGGCTGGAACCGGCGCCGTTCCCGGGGTGTTTGCGATCGCGTGGACGCGCCCGTGTTCACGCCGCGACGAGACCTGAACCGCTGACAGTCATGCCTTCCATCAAAGCTACCGCCGCCCCCTCCACCGAAATTCACTACGTCGATCGCGGCAAGGGACAGCCCGTGGTGCTCATCCACGGCTGGCCGCTCAGTCACCAGATGTGGGAGTCGCAAGTGAACGCGCTTGTTGACGCTGGCTACCGTTGCATCGCCTACGATCGGCGCGGCTTCGGGAAGTCCGGCCAGCCTGACGGCGGCTACGACTACGATACCTTCGCGTCGGACCTGAACGACCTGATGACGGCGCTCAACCTCGAGAAGGCGGTCATCGCCGGATTCTCGATGGGTGGCGGAGAGGTCGCGCGCTACATCGGCCGTTACGGAACCGCCCGCGTCGCCAAGGCGATGCTGCTCGGCGCCGTTCCGCCCTTCCTGATGAAGACCGCCGACAACCCGGACGGCGCCGATGAAAAGATGTTCGATGGAATGGTCGACGCCGTGAAGAAGGACCGGGTCGGTTTCTTCGAGAATTTCTTCAAGGCGTTCTTCAACTGGACCCCGGGCAGCGGAACGCCGAGCGACGACGTCGTCGCCTTCAGCAAGAGCATCGCCTGGCACGCGTCACCACTCGCGACCCAGCAGTGCATCGTTGCCTTCGGCAAGACGGATTTCCGGAAGGACCTGAAGAAGTTCGATGTGCCGACGTTGGTCGCGCACGGCGACAAGGATCAGATCGTGCCCATCGACATCTCGGGGAAAAAGTCACAGGCGATGATCAAGGGCAGCCGGTACGAAGTTGTGAACGGCGCGCCGCATGGCTTTGCCGCGACTCACGCCGAGAAGCTCAACGCGCTGATGCTCGATTTCCTGCGCTCGTAGCGCCGGACGCACCCCGCGCCCTACCGGGCGGCCGCCAGCACTTCCCGGACGACAATCGCCCCGGCCTGCGCATCGCAGGCCGGGGCGAACTGCCTCACGGCAGTGACCCGATCATGCTGTCGGAACGTTAGTGCGCCTGCTGACCAGCCGGCGCGCCTTCCGCCTTGTGGCCCTCGTACTTCTTGTTCGTGAGATGCACGATCCCCCAGGCGATCAGGAACACCACGATCCCCCCGATCACCAGTCCCATGAACCCCGCGCTCTTGTCGCCCGGAAGTGGTGCCGCCATTTCACTCCTCGCTATCGGAAAGAGAATCGGCGCCGCCGTCAGGCGACCCGCACCTGCGTCATCGTATCGTCCTTCGTGATCTTCTGCATCACGTCGATCCCCTGCGTGATCTTGCCGAAGACCGTGTGCACCCCGTTCAGGTGCTTGGTGTTCGACTCGCTCAACACCATGAAGAACTGGCTGCCGCCCGTGTCCTTTCCGGCGTGCGCCATCGACAGTGAACCCACCTCGTGCTTGCGCGGGTTGCCCGCCGTCTCGCACTTGATCTTCCACCCCGGGCCGCCCGTCCCGATCCGCGGATCGCCCGCTTTGAGGTCGCGCGACAGCGGATCCCCGCCCTGCACGACGAAGTCGGAGATCACGCGGTGGAACTTCACCCCGTCGTAGAAACCCGAGTTCGCCAGCTTCTCGAAGTTCTCGACCGTCTTCGGTGCATCCTTCTCATACAGCTCCGCGACGATGGTGCCGCGGTTGGTCTCGAATGTCGCCTGCTTCGCCACTCTGCCCTCGCCCTGTTGGAGTTCTCCAGCCGGCCGAAAGCTCGCCACTGACAGGCGGGTCGCGCAACTGCGAGCGTCCTGAGAACGTCACCGCGCCGGAACGACGCCGAGCTGCTTGCCCCAAAGCTGTTCAGTTCTGAAACCGAGATCCCCGGCCGTTTCTCCCCGGTGCACTCTGTGCCCCCTGTGGTTAATGCTTTTGCTCGAGCAACAGCTGTAAACCACAGGGGGCACAGGGGCACAGGGCACGGGGCACGCCACTCGCGCCAAGGGCAGAAAGCATTTGGGGCACGCCGGGTGAGATCATCTCGCCCGCATTCCCCCTCACGCCGCGTCGAGCAGCTCCCTCGCCAGCAGCGACCTGAACTCCGCGAACAGCACCGGATCGAAGCCGCCCACGTCCGACCCCATGATCTCGAGCGCCTTCTCGCGCGTGAATGCCTTACGGTACGGACGGTCCGTAGTCAGCGCGTCGTAGACGTCGGCGATACAGAGGATGCGTGCCGCGAGAGGGATCGCCTCGCCGGCAAGCTGGTCGGGGTAGCCGTGGCCGTCCCAGCGCTCATGATGATTGCGGATGATCGGCAGCACGTCCCACGGAAACTCGACGTCCGACAACAGTTCCGCGCCGGCCAGCGCATGACGCTCCATGATGCGCCGCTCCTCATTGGTGAGCGGGCCCGGCTTGGTCAGGATCCCGGTCGGGACGACGATCTTGCCGACGTCGTGCAGCAGCGCGCCGACCTCGAACCAGAACATCGTGATCTTCTGGAATCCCGCGCGCTCGGCGAGCGCACAGGCGTACTTCGACACGCGCTCGCAATGACCCTGGGTGTACGGATCCTTCGCTTCGATCGATCCGCTCCAGCGCGCGACGACGTCGTGGAATCGCTGCTCGAGACGCTGCGCCCGCTGGCCGACGTCGGCAAGGTCGCGCCGAGCCTTGAGGCCGGCGAAGATGTGGTGCGACTGGCTGAGCGCGCGAAGCATGTCCCGGTTGCGACCGAGCTGGCACGCCACCTCAGCGATCTCGCGCAGCGTCTCTGCCTCGAGCAGCGGATCCTGCAGCTCGCGGGCGGTGGCCAGCGCGCGCACGAGGAAATCGTCGGCCTGCACCGCGTCACCGCTTTCACGGGCGACGATCCCGCGCAGCTTCAGCGTTTCCCCGTACACCCGCACGTCGCTCGCCGCGGGACTATCGAGGATCGCGTCGCAAGCCGCGCTTGCCCGCGCGATATCGCCTCGCGCGATCCAGAGCTGGATGCGGTTGACCTCGACCATCGTCCGCGCCCCCGCGTCGCCCACGTCGTCGCAGAGCGCGGCGGCTTCCGTGTAGGCACGGTCGGCGTCGTCCCAGCGGGCAAGGGCGGTGAAGAGCATGCCCATGTTGCTGAGCAACCGGCCGAGATGGGTGCTTCCGCCTAACGCGCGATAGCCGGCAAGGCTGCTCTGGTAGTGGCGCAGCGCGGCGGTCATGTTCCCGCGGACGCTCTCGATGATGCCAAGGTTCTGGTCGATCATCGCCACCAGCGAGCCGTCGCGCGCGCCAAGCGCGCTGGCGCGCGCGGCGCGGTAGAGCCACTCGGCTTCATCGAGCTGGCCGCGGTGCCAATTGCACGCGGCGAGCATGTTCTGCACGTGCGCCGCACAGCTGGTGTCGCCCGCAGCGTCGGCCGCGATCAGCGCCACCTGCCCGACGTCGATCGCGCACTCGAGCTGCGAGTCCACGTAGTAGACGCGGCCGAGCCGCCGGAGCGTCGTGGCAACCAGCGCGGTCGCGGTGGAGGGAAGCTCGTGCACCGCGCGTTCGTACAGCAGGATCGCTTGCGCGCGGTCGCCGGCGGCGAAGGCATCGTCCGCCGCGCGAAGCAGCGCCTCGGCCGCAGTCGTCAATGGTGGCGCGACGAGCGACAGCTCCGGCGCGGCGAGCAGGGTCACGCGATTGCCTCGCCGCCCAGTGCCCAGATCCGATCGGGCGCACTCGCCTCGCCAGCACGCTGCAGCAGTCGAGCGAGCGTCGGGCGTGAGATGCCGAGCATCCGCGCCGCCGCGCTCCGATTGCCCTGCGTGTGCGCAAGCGTCAGGCGCGCGGCCTCGGTCTCGATCTCGGACAGTGACGTACCTCCGCGGGCGAGCACGATCTCACCGATACTGTCCGCTGCGTCGACACCGCTGCGGAGCGTGCGCCGCTGGATCATCAGGTGCCGGGCGCGAATTACCCCGTCCGCGCCGCTGAGGATCTCCGACCGCTCGACCACGTTGCGCAACTCGCGCACGTTGCCCGGCCAATCATGGCCACGCAGCGCGTCCACCGCGTCCGGGGCGAGCAGCTTCATCGGCCGCCCCTGCTCGGAGGCGATCTCCTGAAGAAATCGCGTCGCGAGGAGGATCGTGTCCTCACCGCGGTCGCGCAGCGCCGGAATATCCACCCGGAACACGTTGAGCCGGTAGAACAGGTCGGGCCGGAACTCGGCGCGGGCGACGGCGTCGTCGAGCGCGATGTTGGTTGCGGCAATGATCCGACACCGAACCGGGATTTCGCGCGCCCCGCCTAACGGCCTGATGAGCCGCGACTCGAGAGCCCGCAGCAGCTTCGGCTGGAGCGCGAGCGGGAGTTGGTGGATCTCATCGAGGAAGAGCGTTCCGTCCGCCGCGAGCTCGAACAACCCCTGCTTCCGCGCATGGGCACCGGTGAACGCGCCCTTCTCATGGCCGAACAACTCGCCCTCGAGCAGCGTGTCGGGAATGGCGGCACAGTTCACCGCGACGAACGGTGCGTCAGCGGTCGAGCCACCGTAGTGAATGCCGCGCGCGAACAGCTCCTTGCCGGTCCCCGTCTCTCCCGCGAGGAGCACTGTTGTTTTCGCGGTCGCCGCGACGAGGCGGGCAGTCTCCACCGCCGCGCGGTGGGCCGAACTACGGCCGAGGAGGCAGTCGAACCCCATCCCGGGGCCAACGCCCGCGAGTGGTTCGTCGGACTGCGCTGCGTCGCGCGGATCCATTGCTGGGCCTCAGTGAACGGGACGGGGAATCGCGGCGGCGCGGCAACGGGCTAGTCGCGCCCCCACCAAGCCGAACGAGCCCGGCCATTAGGGGCCATTAACATGCCGTACTCGACCATTGGCTGTAAGTGATTCAGCTCACACACGACTGCCAGCTACACTGCGCAGCTTCAGTCCGGCGTCGGCGACAGCCGGGACGGCACCGACCCGTTCGAACGCCGCCAAAGCCTCGGTCCACATCGCCCCTGCCATCACCCGTTCCCCCCGTCGGCGCCAGACCTCCCCGATCTCACACAGCAGCTCCGCCGCGAGAAGAGCGTCTTCTGTCTCATTAGTGGCGCTTCGAGCTTCTTGAAGTGTCGCGATCGCCGCATCGAGCTCGCCGCGCTCTCGCTCGAGCTTCGCACGTAATTTGAGCGTCTCGGCGATCCGTAGCCGGTCGCCCCGCTTCGCCGCCAGCGTGAACGCCCGCGCGCAGGCCACGGCTGCGTCCTCCAGCTTTCGCTGGGCGAGCAGGAGCTCGGCCCGGTTCTGCTCGACCACCGACTCGACGAGCAGGTCGCCGCGCTCTCGCGCGATCCCGGCAGCCCGAGCGAAGCACTGCTCGGCCAACGCGGTCTCACCGCGGTCGCCGTGAAGTTTCCCCATGTTGTTGAGCACCCACGACGCTGCGACGACGTCGTGCTCGGCGTCGAACGCCGCGAGACTGATCCGGTAGGAGGCGAGTGCCGCATCCCAGGCGCCGCGGATGCTGGCGACGATGCCCAGGTTCTGCTGCACCATCCCGATCAGCCGGCGATCCTGCGCCTGCTCGGCGAGGATCGCCGA
The DNA here is from genome assembly GCA_031359795.1 of Gemmatimonadaceae bacterium. Taxonomy (GTDB): domain Bacteria; phylum Gemmatimonadota; class Gemmatimonadetes; order Gemmatimonadales; family Gemmatimonadaceae; genus JABFXC01. The sequence continues at coordinate 4,178 of JANMAM010000213.1, read as the reverse complement.
CTCGTTGAACAGCTGCTCGGCTTCATCGAGATCGCCGCGCCGCTGGACGACCGTCGCCTTGCAGTTCAACGCATGCGCGATTCCGCTGACGTATTTGACTGCCCGGGCGATCGACAGGCTCTGTTCATAAAGCGCCGCCGCCGCGGCCGTCTCCCCCCTGTGAAGCAACTCGTTCCCGCGGCGGCGGAGAGTCGTGACCAGCAGGCGCACATCGGCCGACTCGCCGAGTGCGCCGAGCGGATCCACCTCTTCAGCGGGTGGCAGGTCCGCCGCATGCTCGCGAAGGGTCATTGCGCGTGGCTCGGCTTCGGTCGCCTAGTCCACCGCCACCAGGTAGCCCGAGAAGTGGCTGACGTCGAACCGCACGACCATCTCGTCCGCGTCGGTCGTCGCTGGCAGCAGTTCGCTGACGACCGCACGAACCAGGTTGTTGATCAGGTTCGAGCGCGACCCGAAGTAGCCGCCCTTGAAGTGCATGTACGACAGGAGCCGCTCGCTCAGGCCCGTAACACGAAGATCCTGCGTCAGGGTGAGCGGCTTCGCGAAGCTGGCACCGTGCGGCCCGAACTCGTAGGCGATCGCGCGGCCCGCCACGGCGGTCACAGTGAATACGGTTGGGTACGAGACCGCGCCGGCTGGTACCGTCACCGTCAGGCCCGCGCTCGGAAGCGACAGCGTGCCGCCGCCACTGCCGATCACTTTCGTCGATGAGATGCCGGACGTGAGCGGCACCGCCCGCTGCAGCACGAGGACCGTGTCGCCAATGCCGAGCAGGTTGTCCAGGATCGGGATGTCCAGGCCGAGCAGCGCCTGCGGCTGGCCGGAATCGACCGCGGCGGGGGCCGGTGCGATCGCGTCACGGCATCCCGCTATCGTCAGGACGGCGGCGAATATCGGAGCAGAGTAGCGGGGAACGAGGCGCATCATTGGGGAGGGTCCGGTTAGGGTTTCGCCAATGGTAGAGGCAGCCTTCGTACCACCAATCCAAGCGCTTGAAAATCAACGATTTACGAAAATTGAGCCAGCCACGTGCGCGTGAGTTGCAACGAAACGTTCCACCTTCGCTGGAAAGAAATTTTCCAGGTCAGGGCGCTGCCGAGGGACAGAGGTCGAGCAGAGGACAGGCGGCGCAGCGCGGCTTCTTCGCGTCGCAGATCTGCCGGCCGTGTTCGATCAGCAGGTGCGAGAGCATCGTCCACCGATCGCGCGGGAAGAGGGGCACCAGCGAGCTTTCGATCTTCACCGGGTCGGTATCGCGCGTGAGACCGAGTCGCTGGCTGAGCCGCGAGACGTGCGTGTCGACGACGATGCCCTCGTTGAGCGCGAACGAGTTTCCGAGCACGACGTTCGCGGTCTTCCGGCCGACACCGGGCAGGGCGACCAGGGCGGCCATGTCGGCCGGGACTTCGCCGTCATGCCGGTCGACGAGCGCGCCAGCCATCGCGATCAGGTTCGCTGCCTTCGTCCGGAAGAATCCGGCGCTGCGAATGATTTCCTCGACGTCCGCCTGCCTGGCAACCGCGAGCGTCGGCGCGTCGGGATAGCGCGCGAAGAGCGCCGGCGTGACCATGTTGACGCGCTTGTCGGTGCACTGTGCGCTGAGGATCGTCGCCGCGAGCAGCTGAAAGGGACCGTTATGGTCGAGCGCGCAGTGCGCGTCGGGGTACGTCGCGGCGAGCACGTCGTACAGTCGCGTCGCGCGTTCCGGATCGCGCGACAGCCGCGGCCGTCCTCGCGCGCGACCGCGCTTGGCCGGTGTCTTCCGCTTCGCGGCGACCTTGGGCACGATCTTACGCGCGCTCTTCTTCACCGGCATCAGTGCGCCGCGTCCGAAAGGCCGTGGCGCGCGAACCGCCTGACGGCGGCGGCGTCGCCGGTGTTGAGAACATCGCCGGCTTCGAGCCAGCCTTTGCGCGCCATCATCACGCCGACGCTGGTGTTGTCGAGGCCGCGCGTCGAGTGCGCATCGGGGCCGATCGCGATCGTCACGCCAGCGCGCTTCGCCGCGTGCAGGTGTCGCCAGTCCAGATCGAGACGGTGCGGATCGGCGTTGAGCTCGACCGCCACACCGCGCGCAGCCGCTTTCTCGAGCACGGCGTCGATGTCGAGGCCGTACGGATCGCGCGCGAGCAGCAGGCGGCCGGTGGGGTGTGCGAGGATGGTGAGATGCGGATCGTCGAGGGCGCGAAGCACGCGCTCGGTCATTGCCGGCTCGTCCATCGCGAAGCGGGAGTGCACCGAGCCGATGACGAAGTCGAAGCTGTCGAGGAGCTCGGCGTCGTAGTCGAGGCGCCCGTCGGCGAGGATGTCGGCCTCGATGCCCTTGAAGATCGTGAATGCCCCGCCTGACGACGCGTTGAACCCGTCGATCTCCTCATGCTGCCGGCGCACGTCGTCAGGCTTGAGGCCGCCCGCGTAGAACGCAGCCTGCGAATGGTCGGAGATCCCGATGTAGCTCCACCCGCGCGCCCGCGCCGCCTCTGCCATCTCGGCCACGCTCGCCTTGCCATCGGAATAGGTGCTGTGGCAGTGCAGTACCCCTCGAAGCTGATCGTAACGCAGCAGGTCGGGCAGGGCATTCGACGCCGCGGCGCTGACTTCCTCCCCACTCTCACGCAGCTCGGGGACGATGAACGGAAGGCCCAGCGCGGCGTAGAGCGATTCCTCATCGGGCAGCGCGATCGTGCGGCCCTTGGCGTCGTGCAGCTCGTCGCTGCCTAACGCAAACCCCTTCCGGGCGGCGTGCCCGGTGATGGCGGTGACGTGCGCCTCGCTCCCCGTCATCTGCCAGAGCGCGACCGCGAAGCGCTCATCGGGAACGCAGCGCAGGTCGAGGCAGACGCCATCGACGTAGGTGATGGAGAGCGTGCCGGCATCGCCCTGCGTCGCTCGGCGAACACCCGGCGCATTCGCGAACGACGCCGCAACCGCGGCCGGATCGCGACGGCACCCGGCGACGATGTCGATGTCGCTGACCACCTCGACGTGCCGCCGCACCGAGCCGGCGATCCCGGCGCGCACGACATCGGGGTGCCCGGCGATCGTGGCTCGGATGCGCACGCCCTCGACGATCGCCGCCGGGATGCGCATCTGGTCGCCCGCCGCACGGAGCTTCGCGATGCCGGTGAGGATCGCCTGCACCGTCTTCGGGCCAAAGCCCTTCACCTTCGCCAGCCCGCCGCCCCGCGCTTCGCGCTCGAGGTCGTCGAGCGACGTGATGCCTAACGCCTCGTGCAGCGCGTGAATCTTCACGCCGCCAAGCCGTGGCAGGCGGAGCAGCTCGAGCAGTCCTTCAGGGATGCTCGCGCGCAGGCGCTCGAGGTACGCCGACTCGCCGGTCTCGACCAGCTCGCGGACGACGCCTAACGTTGCCGGCCCGACGCCGGACAGCCTCGCCAGCTCGCCGCTCTCGAGCAGCGGCGCCAGGTCGTCGGTGTCGATCGTGCGGAGCGCGCGGGCGGCGCCGTCATAGGCGCGCGCCTTGAATGTGTTCGCTCCGGACAGCTCGAGCAGCGCGGCAATGCGCGACAGGACGTGCGCGGCGGTGCGAGAGTCCATCGCCTGAGACTACTCGTCGTCGTCGACGCCGGCGGTCGGGCGGAGGCGGTCCACCAGCTCGTGCAGCTGCTTCTCGGTGAGATCGAGCTCCTGTGCGGCGCCCTCGATGTCGAGCATGCCCGCGCGCATCGAGATCCCGACCTGGTTGAGGTAGCGGATCTTCGCGAGGATCTCGTCGGTGACGCGCCGCAGGTTGTGAAAGCGCCGCTTCTCCGCCTGCGCGCGATGATATCGCTGCGCCAGCTCGCTCGGGCCGAGGCGTTTCGCGAGCGCGATCACCTCGGCCTGCGTCCGGCCTGGAAACGCCGCCCGGTCGGGGATGCCGTCGTCGTCCCACCCTTCCTCGGCGAACCAGAGACGGCCGACGTGCTCGATGCCGTCGAAGACAATCCGCATCGAGACGCCGAGGCTCTTGCCATCGATTTCGGTGGTCGTGATCTCCGAACGCCCGCGGTCGTCGTAGCCGCTCATGTCGCCTCGCTCAAGGTCCACCCGCAACACCCGCCACTACGTGCCCGTCCTCTCCAGAAAATCAGCGATCCCGGCGAACAGCGCCGCCGGTTGCTCGACGTACGGCACGTGCCCGCACTGCTCGATCACGACGACCGGCGCGCCGAGTG
>JANMAM010000212.1:0-12963 GCA_031359795.1 Gemmatimonadaceae bacterium | reverse complement strand
CGGTCGACACCGCTCGCGCTGACGATCGCCGGTCATCCCGCGCTGCGGAGCTGGGCCCACATCGACGAGCGGTCGGCCGCTTTCTTCGCGTTAGGGATGGCCCGGGTGCTCGGCGCGCCGGTGGCTCTCCTCTGCACATCGGGAACGGCAGCAGCGAATTTCCTTCCCGCCGTCGTCGAGGCGCACCGCAGCGGAGTTCCGCTGCTGGTACTCACCGCGGACCGGCCGCAGGAGCTTCGCGATGTCGGTGCGGCCCAGACCATCGACCAGAACCGCCTCTACGGCGAGCACGCCAAGTGGTTCGTCGAAGTCGCGCTTCCAGAGAGCAGCGCTGACATGCTCCGCTACGCGCGAACGATTGCCTGTCGCGCGGTCGCAACCGCCGCGGCGACGCCAGCCGGCGTCGTGCATCTGAACTTTCCCTTCCGCGAGCCACTCGTCCCCGTGCCCGCCGCCGCGCCGCCGCTGATGTCGGACGGCGACGCACTCGCCTGGCATGGCCGGCCGGATGGTGAGCCGTGGGTGGTTGTCGCCGACGCCCGCCGGATCGCCGACGCGCCGACCGTCGAACGACTCGCCGCGCGACTCGCAGCAGCCCGGTCGCCGCTGCTCGTTTGCGGCCCGCAGTTCGATCCCGCGCTCGCCGCTCCGCTCGCCGCGCTCGCGACCTTGCTCGGCGCGCCCCTGCTCGCCGATCCGCTGTCCCAGCTCCGGTGGGGGACGCACGACCGCTCCGCGGTAATCGACCGTTATGACAGCGCGCTCCGCCACGCCCCGATCGCGACCGCACTGGTACCGGACCTCGTGCTTCGCCTCGGCGGGCTGCCGACATCGAAGCCGCTGCTCCAATACCTGCAGCTTCATTCGACTGCGCGACAGGTCGTCGTCTCCGCCGCTGGCTGGCCGGATCCGACGCTGCTCGCGGCGGAGATGGTGCACGCCGACCCGGCGGTACTCTGCGAACTCCTGCTCGCCCGCCTGACGGCCGCTGGTGGCCGGGCCGCGGCCGCACCGCGATGGCTGGCCGAGTGGCGGGCGATCGACCGGGCCGCCGACGCCGCGATTACGGGGTATGTCGCCGGGGTTGCCGAGACGTTCGAGGGGCGCGCACTCGCCGAGGTGGCCGCGCTGGTGCCGACGAACGCGACCTTGTTCGTCAGCAGCAGCATGCCCGTTCGCGACCTCGACGGCTTCGGCCGTGGCGACGCTCGGTCACTCCGGGTGCTGGCGAACCGGGGGGCGAATGGGATCGACGGAGTCGTCTCGAGCGCGTTAGGCGCCGCCGCCGCGATCGGTGAGACCGGCGGCGGACCGCTCGTGCTGGTGATCGGCGATCTCGCGTTCTATCACGACATGAACGGACTGCTCGCCGGAAAGCTGCACGCGCTCGACGCGACGATCGTCGTGATCAACAACGACGGCGGCGGAATCTTTTCCTTCCTCCCGCAGGCGGCCGACACCCGACACTTCGAGCAGCTGTTCGGGACCCCGCACGGTCTGGAGTTCGCGCCAGCCGCCGCGCTGTACGGCGCGCGCTACACGCGCGCTGACGGCTGGCCGTCGCTCCGCGCGAGCGTCGCGGCCGGGATCGCCGGCCGTGGATTGCACATCGTCGAGTTGCGCACCGACCGGACTCGCAACGTCGCGCTCCATCGCGAGGCGTGGGGAGCGGTGGCGACGGCGCTCAGCGGTCGTGCGTGAAGCACGAACCGTCCGGAGGTTCCGCCGGGGTGGGCGACGCTGGCACGGGTGATCCGCTCCGTCTGCGCGTCATTGCCCATGGCAGCGGGCCGCCGCTGGTCCTGCTCCACGGGTTCACCGGATCGGCCGAGACCTGGGCACCGCTCGGCGAGGCGCTTGGCGGGCGCTTTGCGACGCTCGCTGTCGATCTTCCCGGACACGGCAGCTCCGCCGCACCCGACGATCCGCGACGCTACGCGTTAGGCAGCTTCGCCAGCGAGCTCGCCGGGCTGCTCGACGGCCTGCGAATCAACCAGGCCGCGGTGCTGGGCTACTCGCTCGGTGCGCGCGCGGCCCTGCGCTTCGCGCTCGATCGGCCGGGTCGCGTTGCGGCGCTGGTGCTCGAGAGCGGCTCGCCCGGCATCGTCGACGCGGCCGAGCGAGCGGCGCGGCGCGCCGCCGATGAGGCGCTGGCCGACGCGATCGAGCGCGACGGGATCGTCGCCTTTGTCGACGAATGGGAACGGTTGCCGCTCTGGGCGTCGCAGGCGGTACTGCCGGCAGCAACTCGCGCCCTGCTGCGCGCGCAGCGGTTGGCGAACCAGCCGCGGGGGCTGGCCAACAGCCTCCGTGGCTCCGGCGCCGGCGTCGAGGATCCGGTGGTGGAGCGACTCGCGATGCTCGACGTCCCGACGCTGCTCGTCGCCGGGGCGCTCGATGCGAAATACGTCGCACTCGGCCAGTTGATGGAGCGGTCGATGCCGCGGGCGCGACTGAGCATCGTCGCGAATAGCGGGCACGCCGTACACCTCGAGCAGCCGGATGCGTTCGCGGCGCTCGTGGCGGAATTCCTCGACGCGGTGCGATAGCTTTCCGCATCGCACGATGGACGAACATTCAGGAGATCGCATGAACGTCGAGTGGAAAAGCATCACGACATACAAGGACATTCGCTACGAACGGTCGGTCGGCGAGGGGATCGCGCGGATCACCATCAACCGTCCCGAGGTCCGGAACGCGTTCCGCCCGCAGACGGTCTCGGAGCTGATCGACGCGTTCAATCACGTGCGCGACGACATGACGACGGGGGTCGTGCTCCTCACCGGTGCTGGCGATCTCGCCTTCTGCTCGGGCGGCGACCAGCGGGTCCGGGGCGACGGCGGTTACGTCGGCGAGGATCAGGTGCCGAGGCTGAACATCCTCGATGTGCAGAAACAGATCAGGTATTTGCCGAAGCCGGTGATCGCTGTCGTCGCCGGCTACGCGATCGGCGGCGGGCACGTCCTGCATCTCGTCTGCGATCTCACGATCGCCGCCGACAACGCGAGATTCGGACAGACCGGGCCGATGGTCGGGAGCTTCGACGCGGGATACGGTACGAGCTATCTGGCGCGGGTCGTCGGCCACAAGAAAGCGCGGGAGATCTGGTATCTCTGCCGGCAGTACGGCGCGCAGGAAGCGCTCGACATGGGACTGGTCAACACCGTCGTTCCGCTCGCGCAGCTCGAGGCCGAGTCGGTGCAGTGGGCGCGCGAGATTCTCGAGAAGAGCCCGACCGCGCTGCGTTTCCTCAAGGCGTCGTTCAATGCCGACACGGACGGACTCGCCGGACTGCAGCAGCTTGCTGGTGACGCGACGCTGCTCTACTACCTGACCGAGGAAGCGAAGGAAGGCAAGAATGCCTTTCTCGAGAAGCGGAAGCCGGACTGGTCGAAGTTTCCCCGGTTCCCGTGAGCGCGACCGCCGCGCCGGCCGCGCCATCACCAGCGCCATCGGCGGTGCGCGCATGGCTGCTCGCGTCGCGGCCGGCGACCCTTCCGGCGGCAGCGGTGCCGGTGATCGTCGGCGCGGCGGTGGCGGTCACTGATCGCGCGACGTTCCGGCCACTCGTCTTCGCGGCGACGCTCGCAGCGGCGCTGCTCATCCAGGTCGGAACGAACTTCGCCAACGACTACTCGGATTTTCACCGGGGCGCCGACCACGACGGGCGACTGGGCCCGCTTCGGGTGACCCAGAGCGGATTGATTTCCGAGGCCGCGATTCGCCGTGGCATCGTCATCGCCTTTGGCCTTGCCACGCTGGCCGGCGCGTACCTCGCCTGGATCGGCGGCTGGCCGATCATCGTCATCGGCGTGCTCTCGATCATCTGCGGCCTCGCCTACACCGGCGGGCCATGGCCGTTCGGCTATCATGGGCTGGGCGACCTGTTCGTGTTCGTGTTCTTCGGGCTCGTCGCTGTCAGCGGGACGGCCTATCTGCAGGAAGGGGCGTGGAGTCCGCTCGCACTCGCGGCGTCGGTGCCAATCGGGCTCCTCACGACGAACATTCTCGTCGTCAACAACCTGCGCGACCTGCCGACCGATCGGGCGGCGGGGAAGCGCACGCTCGCGGTCCGGCTCGGCGACCGCGCGACGCGGGCGCAGTACGCGCTGTTCGTCGCCCTCGCCTTCGTCGCGCCGGTCGGCATCGCGTTAGGCGGCGGCCGGTCGCGCTGGCTCCTCCTCCCGTGGCTCGCTGCGCCACTCGCGGTGGTGCTGGTGCGACGCGTCGTTGGTGGACTGACTGGCCGCGAGCTCAATCCGATGCTCGAGCGGAGCGGGCAGCTGCTGCTCCTCTTCGGTGTGCTCTTCGCCGCCGGACTCGTGTTGTCGGCTGGGCGTTAGGCGTGTTCCCGGACTGGCTCGCCCACCGGGCGGTTACGACCCCTGACCGTACTGCGCTGGTCGCCGGCGGGCGATCGTGGAGTTTCGCGGCACTCGACGCCGAAGCGACGCGGGCGGCGCGGGCGCTCACCGGACACGGAGTGGGATCGGGCGACCGGGTTGCGACGCTGCTCCCTAACGGCGAGCGGGCGGTTGTCCTCGCGCATGCCGTCCTTCGCCTCGGCGCGACGCTGGTGCCCCTCAACACGCGACTGACCCGCGCCGAACTGGCCGTTCAGATCGCCGGCGCCAGGCCGCGGCTGCTCGTCGTCGATGCGCGCACCGCCGCGCTCGGCGATCGCGCGCGGCGCGAGTGCGCGGATGCACCGGTGGAAATCGTCGATGCGGACGCGCTTCGGACCGAGACGACCACCGGCATCGCGCTGCGTCTCGAGCACGAGTCGGCGAGCGTGCTCGCGATCATCTACACCTCGGGAACGACAGGGCAGCCCAAGGGTGCGATGCTCACCGTCGGAAATTTCTGGTGGAGCGCGGTCGGCTCGGCGCTCAATCTTGGAACGCATGCTGACGATCGCTGGCTGGTGTGCCTGCCACTGTTCCACATTGGCGGGCTGTCGATCGTGTTTCGCGCGGCGATCTATGGGATTGCCGCGGTCGTGCACGATGGGTTCGATGCCGGCGCGGTGAATCGCGCGATCGACGACGAGGGCGTCACGATCATTTCGCTGGTCGCCGTGATGCTCCAGCGAATGCTCGACGCTCGCGAAGGGCGGCCGTATCCGGCGTCACTCCGCTGCGTCCTGCTCGGCGGTGGTCCGGCGCCGCGAGCGCTGCTCGAGCGGTCCGCGGCGCTCGCGATCCCGGTGGTGCAGACCTACGGGCTCACCGAAACCGCGTCACAGGTCGCGACGCTCGCTCCCGAGGACGCACTGCGCCGGCTCGGCTCGGCCGGCCGGCCGCTCTACCCCAACGAGATCCGGATCGCCGGCACCCATGGCAATGCCCCCGCTGGCGAGCCAGGCGAAATTCTCGTCCGCGGGCCGGTGGTGATGGCCGGCTACACCGGCCCGCCTGACGACGCGATCGCCGATGGATGGCTCCGGACAGGCGACATCGGTTATCTCGACGGCGAAGGCTATCTGTACGTGCTCGACCGGCGTGCGGACCTGATCATCACGGGCGGCGAGAACGTCTACCCGGCGGAGGTGGAAGCAGCGCTGATGGCGCATCCGATGGTTGCCGAAGCTGCTGTCGTTGGCGCAACTGATCCGGTCTGGGGACAGCGTGTGATCGCGATCGTCAGGCTCGGCGATGCGGCAGCGTCGCACTCGGGCGAAGATGTCGCAGATGTCGCAGCCGCGCTGCGAGCGCACTGCCGAGCGCGACTCGCCGGCTACAAGGTGCCGAGCGAGATTCGCGTCGTCAGTGAATCGTTGCCGCGGACTGCGTCGGGCAAGCTGCAACGCGCCGCGCTGCGTGCCCGGGTGGCGTCGCCCGGGTAAAATTGCCGATGCGTCAGGGCGTTGATTGCTTCACCGACCAGTCGGTCGAGAGTTGATCGTTGCCCCATGCAAAGCGCAGTTCGCCCCGAGCGAGCCCGGGCTGCAGCGACGGGATCAGCCACATCGTCAGGCTCTCGATCGGGGTGGACAGCGTCGTGTGGCGAAGCTCGACGCGTGCGACGTCGTTGCTATCGCTGTACTGCATCGGTGTCTGCTTCACGCTGCGCTGGATGATCAGCTTCCATGTGCTGCGCCCCGGCAGGGTGTAGAGCACATAGCTCCCCTTCGGCAGTGCCGTGCCACCGACAACGAGGTCGACGTCCGTTGTCAGCGTGGTCGATCCATTCGCGCCCGTTCGCCAGGGCTTGTCGTACGGAACGAGGCTGTCGGTGTGCAGGGTGCGCCCGCGCAGATGCGGCTGGCCGTAGTCGAGCCGGATGACGAGCGGCTTCGCCGCGGGCGTCGTCGCGGCACCGGACGCGGTGGCTGCGGGAGCCGGGGTCATCGCCATACCTCCCATCATCGGCATCGCCGCCGCGGGTCGCGGATAAGCAAGCGTCACTTCGCTGCTGGCGCGGCTGCTCGTGCCGGGACGCAGTACGGCCGGCGCGGTTGGCGTTGCCTGCGCACCGAGCGAGGCGGCGGCGGTGATGGTCAGCGCGAGGACCGAGAGAAGAGAATGTTGGTGCATCGCCGGCGAGTAGGAGAGTGTGAGAGTGCAGCGATCAAGAGTCGACCTGCAAACTATGAGCTGTGCGCATCGGCGCCAGCACGTGATGTCAGCGCCCGCGTGAATCTACCGTACGCGCGGACGAGAATGCGTCGGCGAGAAGGTTCACACCGATCACTGTCAGCGTGATCGCCAACCCTGGAAACAGCGCGAGCCACCATGCGACGCGGAGAAAGCCCTGCGCCTGGGCGGCCATCGTTCCCCAGCTGATCGCGCCGGGATCTCCCAGACCGAGGAAGCCCAGTGTCGCTTCGAGCAGCAGCACCTGGCCGATGAGCAGGCCGAGCACCACGACGACGCTCGGCAGGACGTTAGGCAGCAGCTGGCGGCGCGCGATCCGGGTTGCTGTCGCTCCCGCCGCCTCGGCGGCGCGGATGAAGTCGAGGTCGCGCATCGCGATCACTTCACCGCGAACGACACGGGCGAGGGTCGGCCACGAGGTAAGCCCGATGACCAGGACCATCCGGCCGAGGCCAGGTCCGAAGAGCGCGATGGTGACGACGACGAAAAAGAATCGCGGGATCACCTGAAAGAGCTCGGTCGTGCGCATCAACGCGTCGTCGACCCATCCGCCACGGTAGCCCGCGAGCATGCCGATTGTGGTCCCGCAGGCGAATGCGATCAGTGCCACCCCTCCGGCGATGACGACCGATGTGCGTGCCCCGTAGAGCAACCCGCTCAACACGTCCCGGCCAAGCGCGTCGGTGCCCATCGGGTGCGCGGCCGACGGCGCGACCAGCGATCCGCCGCTCACCGCGAAGGGATCGTGAGGCGCGATCGCTGGGCCGAAGAGCGCCATCGCCACCACGGCCCCGATGAGCGCAACTCCCAGGCGCACTGACATCCGGCGCAGCACTTCGCGGCGATAGAGCCGCCGCCATCGCGCGGGCGGCGGCGCATCGGCGACCGCCGCGAGCTCAGCGAAGACGGATGCGCGGGTCGATGGCCGCATGGAGCAGATCGGAGAGCAGATTCGCCAGCACGACGGTGAGCGACACGACCAGAAAAAGCCCGAGCAGTATCGGCGTGTCGCGCGACTGCAGTGACGCGAGGAGCAGCCGCCCCATGCCGGGCCAGCCGAAGATGATCTCGACGATCGCCGCACCGGCGACAATGTGGCCGACGCGCGCGCCGACAATGGTGACTACCGGGAGCAGCGCGCGAGGAAGCGCGTGGCGAAGGAGCGCCTGACGGCGGCTCAGCCCCTTCGCGCGCGCGGCGCGGACGTGCTCGCGCGACAGTTCCTCGAGCAGCGTGCTTCGCGTCACCCGGACGAGCACGGCCAACTCCTGGGCTGCGAGGACCATCGCTGGCAGCGCGAGATGCCTGGCGACATCCCACGCGCGCAGCCAACCGGTTGCGCTGCTGCCCGCCGAGGTCATTCCCTGAACCGGAAAGATTCCGAGTCGCAGAGACAGTCCGAGAACAGCCAGCTGCCCAATCCAGAATGCCGGCGTCGAGTAGAGACCGAGCGCGAGCGCGTTGATGCCAAGGTCGCGAGTGCCATGGGGCCGGGCCGCCCCGGCTGCGCCGAGCGGGATCGCGACGAGGATCGAAAGAACGAGCGCGCTGCCGGTGAGCAGCAGGGTGGCCGGGATCCGCTCGGCGATGACGCCTAACGTTGCGCGGCCGTAGACGTACGAGAAGCCGAGGTCCCCCGTCGTGACCCGGCCGAGATAGATGGCGAGCTGGCGCGGTATCGACTCATCGAGGCCGAAGCGACTGCGCATGAAGGCGTAGTACGCCGCGTCACCGTGCTCACCGGCCAACGCGAGAACCGGGTCGCCGGGCGCGAGATGAATGAGCAGGAATCCGATGGCCACGATCACGATCATCGTTGGAACGACTTGAAGCAGCCGTCCCCCGATGAAGCGAGTGTTCAGCGCCCGCACGCCGCCGTTGCCGCGAAGTGCTCGGTAGCGCTGAAGCCACTACAACGCGTCGAATAGGCCTGCGTGTTCGTCGTCTCGACCAGCCAGACATACGGTTGATCATGAATCGCCAGTGCCTGGATTTCGTGATAAAGCCGTCGGCGCTCGTCCTGGTTCATCGCCGCGCCGGCGCTGTCGAAGAGCGCGTCCATCGCCGGGTTCCGGTAGCCCGCCATGTTGGAGAAGGGAACGGGCGAGATGCTCGACGAGACGTACATCCGGCGCACCCCGATCTCGGGGTCCGGTCCATTGCAATACGAACCGATCGCCGTGTCGAAATCACGAGCGGTGAATACGGCGTCGGCGAACACCGCGGGCTCGAGCGGCTCGAGCCGCAGTTCAATCCCGACGCTGCGCAGCTGGGCGCGAAGGAGCTCGCCGTAGACCATCTGGCGAGGCATGGCCTTGAAGCCGATGACGAAGGCGGTTCCGTCAGGCAGACCGGCGACACCCTGCGCGCTTCGTGCACCGTCGCCATGCCGGATCCAGCCAGACGCAGCGAGCAGCCGGGCCGCTTCGGCCGTGTCGTACGACGCGGTAGCAAGATCGGTCGCGTGCGCGAAACCGATCCCGGACGAGATCGGGGCGTCGGCGATCCGTCCGTCGCCGAACAGCACACGCTCCAGGAACTGCGAACGATTCACCGCGTGCGCGACCGCCCTGCGAACTCGCACGTCGCGGAACCACGGCCGGTCGAGATTGAAGCCGAGGGTGATGAGGCAGTTGCTGCCACCGAGATTGAGCCGGCTGTGAGTGACACGGACGCCCGGGTTGGCAGCGAGGGCTGCTCGCGCCGGACCTGGGACGGCGAACAGCCAGTCGACCTCGCCGGCTTCGAGCGCCGCAACCTGTGTATCGTCGTCGGGGATCACACGAAGCACGACCGCGCCAAGAGCGGGCGCGCCGAGAAAATATTCGCGGTTCGCTTTGTATCGGATCTCGTTGTGCGGACTATAGGACGCGAAGCGAAACGGTCCGGTGCCGACGGGCGCAAGATTCACCGGGTTCCGCAGCGGATCACGCCCGGCATACAGATGTCGTGGCAGGATCGGTGCTTCACCGACGTCGAGCTGCTGCAGCAGCGGCGCGTACGGGCGGCGAAAGTTGAACACGACCGTCGAGTCGTCGACTGCATCGACGCTCACGAGCGCCGCCGCGAGCGACGCGCGCGTCCGGGCATGAAATCGGAGAAGCAGCGAATCGAAGGTGAATTTTACGTCGGCCGCGGTGAACGCGGTTCCATCGTGCCAGCGCACACCGGACCGAAGGTGAAAGCGGTAGCGCGCCCCGCCATCCTCGATTCCCCATCGAACGGCGAGCGCCGGCGTCGGGCGCAGCGAGTCGTCGAGTGCGACGAGGCCATCGTAGAGCAGCGCCGCGGCGGTGTGAACGCTGCCGTTGGTGGTGATTGCCGGGTTGAGCTGGCCAGGATCGCTGGCGATCGCGGCGACGAGCGTCGTCGCATCGCGGCCGCGAGCGTCCCGTGCGCACGCTGTGCAAACCAGCGCGAGCCCCAACAGGGACGACGCGACGACACGTGGTGCTCGTGCGGTGCGAAGAGCCGGCGAGCACTCACACTTCATTGCGCGGCGCGGCGAGCCGTTCCGGCCGCGAGAGGTCAACCAGCCTGACCGCGACGGACATCGTCGCCGCGGCCGTCAACATTCCGATCATCGCGCATCTGGATGGTCGCATCATCGGACCTCGAGAAATGTCGTGACATGCCCGCGGCGGTAAAGCATGCGCAGCGGCGCGCCGAATGAGAAGATGCGCTCGAGCGCATTCCCGCGCTTCATGACGAGGGCCGTGCGGCCTTGCGCATCCTTCCGTGGCGAGTCAATTCCTGCGTGCAACGCCTGCAGACTGCCGGCGCTGTACAATCCGCGCGAGATCCGCGCTCACCTCGTTGGAGAAGAGTCATGCTCAGGAATTTGTGCGCTTCGCCTCGAACCGCCGCGAATTACCTAGTTCTGACAGGGCGCCTGACCATCGCTTGCGCGGCACTCGCCGGCGCGGGGCTGATCGCGCTCGCGGCACCGACCGCGATGTCGGCTCAGGGAACGGCGCGCGTGACAGGGACCGTCACCTCGCCCGGCGGCGCGGTCGCCGCGGCGGCGGTGTCGCTGCGACGCGCCGGAATAGCCGCCTACAGCGCGCAGACAGATGCCGCCGGCCGCTTTGCGTTTCCTCAGGTCGCCGCCGGCGGATACATGCTGGTCGTGAGCAAGGAACCGTTTCCGCGATATGCCGCGCCGATCAGCGTTGTTACAGGACAGACGCTTATCGTTGACGTCACTCTGGGAATCAATACACTCAGCGACGTCGTTGTCACCGCGTCGCGTTCGGCGCAGCCTCTGGCCAATGTCGCGGCGGCGGTAACGGTCGTCGACAGCAGCGACATCCAGACGGCGCGCCGCGGTATCAACCTCGAGGAATCGCTTCGGCGTGTGCCCGGTGTCCGCGTCGAAGATGAACTGGGCTCTTCCGGTCGCACCCGCATCATCGTCCGCGGGACTGGAACGCGAGCCAACAGCCCGGCCGGTTCTGGCGTTCGCGGTGTGAAGATACTCGTCGATGGCATCCCGAAGAACAACGCTGGCGGATCGGCACAGGACCTGATCAACATCGACCTCAATTCGGTGCAGCGCATCGAGGTGCTGCGCGGGCCGTCGTCGGCACTCTATGGAAACCAGTCCGGCGGCGTGGTGAACATGATCACCGAGGAAGGTGGACCGGTGACGACATGGAGCCTGCAGCAGACGGTTGGTTCCTACGGCCTCTACCGCGAACATGCGAAGGTGAGCGGACGACAGGGCCCACTCAGCTACCGGATCAGCGGTTTCCGCACCGACCTGGGAGGTTTCCGCAAACAGTCGCGCTTTGACAACACGGGACTCGACGGGAAGTTCATCTTCGACATCGACGACCGCTCGCGCGTCACGATGCTGCTCGCTTATGATCGCTCGTTTCAGGAGTCGCCCGGTCCGCTCACCGCGGCGCAGAACACAGCGAATCGAACGCAGGCTAGTCCAACGTTCGCGACCAACGACGTGCATTCCTACGTTGACGAGTTGCGCTTCGCCGGCATTTACAACCTGCAGCTGTTCGGCAGGGACGAGTTTCAGTTCACGGGCTTCTACATCCCGCGCCACCTCGGCCCATTCGTGCAGATCGGGGTTCGGATCCCGCAGGACTTCACCAACCGCGGCACCAACGTCCGTTACGTCGCGGGTCGGGCGTTAGGCGGCATGGAGAGTCGCTTCACCGTCGGCGTTGACTTTCAGGACACACCGATCAACACCGGCACCTTCAACAGCACGACCGGCGCGGCGACCGCGTTTACCGAAGAGAACGCGACCACGGTCGGCGCCTACGCACTCGAGGAGCTGGCCCTGCTCCCAGCCGTTCGACTTTCCGCTGGGATACGGAACGACCGCATTCGCTTCGCGTCGCGCGACCTGACCAAGGCCAACACGCACGCCTCGCGGACATTCACGAAGACCACGCCCAAGGTCGGCCTGACACTCCAGGCGACACCGGCGCTCTCACTCTACGCCAGCTACAGTCGGGGCTTCGAGACGCCGGTGATCGGTGAGCTGCGCGTCATTCCCGGCGGTACCTTCGGCTTCAACAAGGGACTCGACCCACAGACGTCCACCAACTACGAGGTTGGTGCGCGCGGCGACCTTTTCCAGCGCATGACCTTCGAGATCGCCCTCTTCAAGCAGCTCGTGAAGAATCAGATCAATCCCGTCGGAACGTTCCCGAACAACAGCTTCGAGAACGTCGGCAAGGTCGACCAGAAAGGTGTCGAGGTCGGATCGCAGGCCCGCATCGGCGGCGGCCTCGCTCTCGCCGCGACCTACACCTATTCCGACTTCACATTCCGCGACTATGTCGTGGGCACCACCGACTACCGCGGTAAGAAGCTTCCCGGTGTCCCGCGTCACACCGGCTTCGCCGAGCTGAGTTACCGCGGTCACGGATTACTTGCGGCGTTCGAGGGGCAGCGCACCGGCAGCTTCCCGTTCAACAACGTGAACGACGCCTTCAACGAACAGTACACGGTGGCGAACGCACGACTGAACTATGATATCGCGTTAGGCTCCCGCCGGATTGCTCCGTTCCTCGGCGTCAACAATCTGTTCAATGAGAAGTACTCTGCGTTCGCGCTGATCAACGACGCGACCCGTCGATTCTATAATCCACTGCCCGGCACGAACGCCTACGGCGGCGTCCGTGTCGACTTCTAGCACGGCCCTGAACGCCCGCCGCATCGCCCCTTGGCTGGCGATGCGCGCGGGCGGCGTGTTGTGGTTTCTCCTCGCAGGCTGCGCCGAACGCTCGGCGGGCGCGGGGGCCGACACCGCACTCGTCGTCGGAGCGAGCGCGGACGTCAGCCCATCCGGTGCATTCCAGGCGCGCCTCGGCGTCTATCCGCTCAACACCAACGTCGC
>JANMAM010000037.1:0-28315 GCA_031359795.1 Gemmatimonadaceae bacterium | reverse complement strand
AGGGCTGCGAGCCGGCAACGGCAAGCCAATCCCGTAAACCCCGCCTCAGTTCGGATTGTCGTCTGCAACTCGACGGCATGAAGCTGGAATCGCTAGTAATCGTGGATCAGCTACGCCACGGTGAATACGTTCCCGGGCCTTGTACACACCGCCCGTCACGCCATGGAAGCTGTGAGCGCCCGAAGTCCGCGCCGGAACCCGCAAGGGACCAAGCGGCCGAAGGCGAGCGCAGTGACTGGGGCGAAGTCGTAACAAGGTAGCCGTAGGGGAACCTGCGGCTGGATCACCTCCTTACGAGACATGCGAGTAGACGGCCACCCTCACCGGTGCGTCCGCCGAAAGCGTCTTGAAGTCGCAGCCTCACACGAGACATCACTCGATTTTTTCTTTGCCGCCCCGGTACGCTCACGCGTGCCGGGGCGGTTTTGCGTTCCTCCCCCCCGGGCGTGGCGGGAGCGGACGCCAATCGTCCTTTTTGTACCCGGACGCCCCGGATGTTTGCCACGTGCGTAGGAGCAGCAGATGGCTCGACCCTCCCCCAACGGACGCCGCTCCGCTCTGGTCGCGGCTCCGCTCGCCGCGGCACTCTACCTCATCGCCCCCTCCCCGGGGCGACCGCTGGCGCCGGAGCAGCTCGCGCCCGCCCCGGCTGGCCGGATCGAGGGCATCGTCACCGTGTCGTCGGCGCTCGTCAGCCGGAAGCCGCGCTTTCGCTTCTACGACGATGCGGGCGCTCCGCCGCCGGCGGCACCGGCAAACGAACTGGCCAACGTCGTGATCTACCTGGAACCGACTGCGTCCTCCGCTCATCCCGCGGCGGTGCGCGCGGCGCTCGAGCAGCGAGACGAGCGCTTCCAGCCCCGGGTGCTCGTCGTTCCGGTCCATTCGACAGTCGAATTCCCCAACCGCGACGACGTCTATCATAACGTTTTCTCGCTGTCCGGAATCCGCACTTTCGACCTTGGACGCTACGGACGCGACGCGTCGAAGTCGGTGCGGATCGACCGCCCCGGCGTCGTTCGCGTCTTCTGCCACATTCACGCGGACATGAGCGCGGCGATCGTCGTCGTCGACGGCCCGGGCTTCGCCGTTCCCGACAGCGCCGGCCGTTACACGTTAGGCGCGCTGCCTCCGGGCGACTACACGCTCGTCGGATGGCATGAACGGAGCGACCCGGTGCGCCAAACCGTGCGGATCGCGGCCGGCGAAACAACCCGGCTCGACCTGCGGATTCCGATCGCCGACGCACCCGCGCGGCCACGCTGACACGTGGGTCCCGCCCGGTGACCGGCCTGCTGCGCCAGATCCGCCGCGCTCGGCTGGCGGTAAAGCTCGCGACGCTGGCAGTCCTCGTCGTTGCGACGACGACGACCGCGAGCTTCTGGGCGCTCAGTACGGCAGTCCGCGCGGGCACGAATCGGGTCATGGCCGACGAACTCGCGCGAAGCCAGCGGGCCCTCCTCGCCCTGCAGCGCCGGGCCCTCGAGCAGTCCCTGCTCACCGCGTCGCTGTTGACGAAGAGCCCGACCCTGCGCGCCGCGATCGAGACCCTCCGCGACGAGCGTAGCCGCGGCGGCGGCGCGCGACCCGCGCTGCAGGCGACGCTTCAGCGTGAGCTCGAAACGCTGCGCGATGGATCGGCGAACGACCTGCTCGTCGTCACCGACGACCAGGGACGCGTACTCGCCGCTGCCGGAGCGCGTGTCGCGTCGGCGCTGGCCGGCGCTCCGATCGTGCACCATGCCCTCGACCGCGACGCAGCCGTGGACAGCGCCAGCCTCGGACTGCTCGAGACCGATGGTACGACCTATCAGGCGACCGCGGTGCCGATCGTGCTCGGCGGCTACCTGATCGGCGCGCTCGTGACCGGCGAGAGGATCGATACGGAGCGCCTCGCGGCACTCGGCCGCGCATTCGACGGCGAGCTGGTGGTTCGCACGCCGACGGCGGTGCTCGCGTCGACGGGCGGCGGACCCGATGCCACCGATCGCCCGGACGGCGAGGACTTCGTCTCGACGACCCTGCCGTTAGGCCTGACGTCAAGCGGCGAGCCAGCGGTGCTCGAGCTCCGCTATCCGTTGATGCCGGTGCGAAAGGCGCTCACCGCGACGCTCGTGGCCAACTTCGTCCTCTGGGGCGGCGCGGCCGTGCTGCTTGGCGGGTTCGGCGCCGGCCTGGTCTCGCGCCGCGTGCTCCAGCCTCTGCAGCGGATCGTCGACGTCATGCGGACCGGTGCCTCGACGGGGATTCGCGATCGGCAGCTCGATACCGGGGACGCGGCGCGGGAAGTTCGTTCGCTCGCTGAGTCGTACACGGCGCTGATGGACTCGCTCGACGCGGAACGCCGCGCCCTCGAGCAGCGTGGCGCCGAGCTGGCCGCGGCGAATACGGTGCTCAGGCAGGAGATCGAAGAGCGAGAGCGCGCGGAGCGCGCACTGCACGAACGCGAGGAGCAGCTGCGCCGATCGCAGAAGCTCGAGGCGATCGGCACCCTCGCGGGAGGTGTTGCGCACGACTTCAACAACCTGCTCAGTGTCATCTCCGGCTTCACCGAGATGGCGATCGCGCAGGCTCAGGACGGGGAGCCCGTCATCGAGGAGCTGCTCCAGGTCGTCGGCGCGTCGAAGCGCGCCGCGCTGCTCACGCGGCAACTGCTCGCGTTCGGCCGGAAGCAGGTGCTGCAGCCACGAGTGCTCGACCTCGCCGAGGTGGTTGGCGGCGTCGAGCCGATGCTTCGCCGGCTCATCGGTGAGCACATCGTGATCAACACGACCGCGACGCGCCCCCTCGCGCCAGTGTACGCCGATCCCGGGCAACTGGAGCAGGTGATCGTCAACCTCGTCGTGAACGCGCGCGACGCGATGCCAACTGGGGGAACTCTCAGCATCGCCTGCGAGAACGGCCGCGATGCCGAGCGCGCAACGGTCAACATGATCGTCCGTGACACGGGGATGGGGATGAGCGCCGAGACGAGATCACGGGTATTCGAGCCCTTCTTCACGACGAAGGATCCAGGGAAGGGAACCGGTCTCGGACTCGCGACCGTCTACGGAATCGTGACACAGTCGGGCGGTCGCATCGAGATTGACAGTGCGGTCGGCGTCGGAACGACGTTCACGATTACCCTGCCCGCGACCGACGCCGAAGTGTCACCGAGCGCGGCGATCCCCGAGGACGATGCAGCGCCGGGTGGAACTGAGACGATCCTGCTCGTCGAGGATGAGTCGGCGCTGCGCCTCCTCGCCGAGCGTGCCCTGATCACAGGCGGTTACACGGTGCTCAGCGCGGAGAGTGGGGAAACGGCGCTCGGGCTGGCGCGCTCGCATCCTGGCGAGATTCACCTCGTCGTGACCGACGTCGTCATGCCCGCGATGAGCGGTCCGATGCTCGTTACACGACTGGCCGCGCTCCGCCCGAAGGCGCGGATTCTCTACGTATCCGGCTACGCCGACGACACGATCGCCAACTACCGGCTCGAACCGTCGAGCGCATTTCTCGCCAAGCCATTCGTGCCGACGACGCTGCTCCGCAAGGTGCGGGAAACGCTCGACGCTCGCGCAATGGTTGGCCAACCTGTGAGTGCAAGATGATCAGGGAATCGAGCTGGCGCGCGCTGATGCTCGCAGTCGTCGCATGTGCCGCGGTGCGACCGCTGTTGGCACAGAGCGCCACGTCGCTTCACGGTGCGATCGATGTCGAGGGGTGGGCGACCGATCGCGGTTCAGCACTGCTGGCGAAGAATGAGGGGCGACCTGCAACGCTCGCCAGGCTTCGCCTGTGGGGCGCGTTCGAGCCGTGGGCGGGCCTCGTCGCTTACGTGCAGACCGAGACCGAGGGCGGGTCCGCAACCGGCGAGCCGTGGGAGCTGGAGCTCGAACAGGCGGGACTCCGGTACACGCACTCGCGCGCGCTCGTCATCGACGCCGGGATCATGCCGCACATCGTCGGTGCGTTCTCGAGCCGTCGCGCGTCGACGCGGAATCCGCTGATTGGGGAACCCGATGGCTACGCAGCCGCGTACCCTGCCGGCGCCCGCATCTCCGGGAAGATGTCGTATGGCGACTACCGACTGGGTGTGGTCTCGCTTCCCCTCTACAACGAGCGATACATGCCCAAGCCGCGTGCGGCCGCGCATTTCGCGGTCGGGGGCGGGTTGACACCTGTCGCGGGCGTGCGGATCGGAGTGTCGGCGACGCATGGCCCCTGGCTGCGCGACGACATGGACGCCGCGACGCTGCGCGGCCAGCCCTGGCACAGCTATGACCAGCGCGTGATCGCCTTCGATGCGGAACTGAGCCGCGGTTATGCGGATTTTCATGGAGAGCTCGCGCACGCCTGGCACGAGGTGCCTGGTCGCGCGCGGATGCTCCACGGATCGTCGTGGTATGCCGAGCTCGCGTACGCCGTCACGCCGCGTGTGTTCGCCGCGCTCCGCGCGGAAGAAAATGGCTATCCCTATCTGCGGCCATTCGGTGCGTTCTGGAGCGCGAACGACGTGCGTGTATCGAACGGCGAAGTCGGGGTGGGGTACCGCGTCGCCGCGAAGCAGACGCTCAAGATCTCCTACCGCCGGGACCATTGGGACCTTGCACCGACCGCCGGCGTATTGCTTCCCGATGGCCACTCGCTCGCGGTGCAGCTGACGACAGCGTTCGACGTGCTCGGCGCGGTGGACCGGCTCAGGACTCGGTGAGCGTCGCGATCGGTTGATCTGTCGCCCGCGTCTCATTAGAATTCGAGTCTGCTCCCGGACACCAGCCGGGCCTGTAGCTCAGGTGGTTAGAGCGCACGCCTGATAAGCGTGAGGTCGGAGGTTCAACTCCTCCCAGGCCCACTCGATACGACACAACGCCCCGCCAGGTCCTCACCGACTGGGCGGGGCGTTGGCTTGGGCCGCAACGATCAGACGGGCGCGGACGCCAGCAACCATCCGCGCCACCCCTGCCTAACGGTCCACGGCAGGCCGATTATGTGAACGCTCTAATGTTCGCACGTCGCTCGACGGTGCGCGGGTAGTGAACTTGCACTGAGTACCGGGAGCCGACGAATGGTGAAGCGCTGGGTGCTGCTTCAACGATTTCTCAAGGCTCCGCCGATGCCCGTGACGTACGAGATCGCCGATACGACCATCACGCTCCGCATGACCGGCGTCTACGACACCGGCGACATCCGCGCGGCGTTGATGGCGGCGATCGCCGAGCCGCAGCGACCGGAGATCACCGGCCTGCTGTTCGACGTTCGCGGGTCTCGGTCGATCGCCGGGCGCACCGCGGACGAAGTTCGCGCGATGGCGCTGTTCCTCGCCGCGCACGCCGACCACTATGGGCGTCGCCTTGCCCTCGTCGCCGACGCCGATGCGGCGTTCGGCCTGATGCGACTCGGCGCGGTGGACGTCGAGCAGCATGGCGTGGACTCGCAGGTGTTCCGCAACGCCGGCGAGGCAGAGGCATGGCTGAAGCTGAAACAACCGGCGGTCCGCCTAACGCGTCACCGCTGAGCTGCCGAAGCCGCGCTCCCGGAACCGCGGCGATCCGGTGCGTCGCGCGGAACCAGCGCGTACGCATCGAGCCCGTCGTGCAGGTACCAGATTCCGCTGCGCGCCCCCTTCACGAGCATGAATCGCTGCGCCGGCTGCCCACTCGCGTCGACGGCCGGCTGCGCAGCCTTGAGCGGTGGCGCGCCCGCCGAGAGGAGCGTCGCGAGAACGAGCGGGCTGAGAGGCAAATCGAGAGTTCGCATCGTGGCCCATGATAATCGCGGCCGTCTCCGCGAGCCAGCGCGCTCGTCACTCGCTTGCAGCTACCTGACGTGTTCATCGGACCCGCTCTGCGACGACGCGGCCATGCGCACTCTCGATCGCGAGGCCTCCGCCGCGCACCGCGGCGAGTCGAACAATCGCGCCGTTCCGCGGATCGACGTTGACGAAGCGTGTAGCCGACTCGGGAAGGAATCGGTCGGTGGGCGGCGCATCGTCGAAGGCGAAGAGCACGATGCTCCGGTCCGCCCAGCCGTAGCTCTCGAACTCGCTGCCTCGCTCGCGGTCGACGCGGACCCGCGTCATCATCGCTTGCCCCTGGCGCCGAGTACCGAGCACCGCGTACCCCGTGACCGCGCCGAGACGCGAGTCGAAACGCGCACGCATCGCGGTCTGGCGCCGGATGAATTCGTCGAGCGGTGCCGCCGCGCCAAAGGCGCGATGCATCGGACGCCAATCACCCGCCCGCCACGCCCGCAGCACCGTGTCGGTGTACGCGCTGACAGCCTCACGTTCTCGGCTCCCGGCAGGGTCGGCGCCGGTGATCGCGTCGACCGCGACCTGACCCTCCGAAGCCACCACCAGTGCGCCACCGGCGGTGTCGATGGCGAGACGGCCACCCGTCGCCAGTTGGTAGCGGCCAACGAGTCGGGCGAGCACGGCCCGCGGCACGGCGACGACGGCGGGGGGCGGTGCCACTGCGCGACCGAGTGCGATCGTGGCAATTGTGCGAGCGATTGGCGTTGCCAGCGGGCCATTGGCGTTGTTGTGCACGAAGATGAACAGGTCGCGACCGGCGTCGTATTCGATCACGGTCTCAAATGCGCCGTTGCCGCCGGCGAGCGCGACCCGCGGTCGTGCAGTCCACTCGTGCTTCCGCCGCCCCGATGAGTCCAGGATCGCGCCGCTCAGCATCGCACGATGCCAGCGATAAAGATCCTGCGCCGTAGTGAGCCAGCCGCCGTTGCCACGCTGGTTCCAATTGATCCCGCCGTCGTCGCTCTTCGCGGCTTTGAGCATCGTTCCAAAGTCTTCGCCGCCCCGAGCATAAACGTGCGCGACCGTGTCTCCGCCCCAGGCCGGATCGCGCCAGCCTGTCTGCAGCATTGCCGCCGGAAGCAGTATTCCGTTTCGCACGACCGTTTCGAACTCGCTGTCAGTCACGCGCTCGACAATGCTCGCGAGAAGCGCATAGCCGCCGTTCGAGTATTCTCTCCCGGATCCGGGCTGGAAGCGCAGTGGTGCGGCGAACAACCGGCGGAGAAACTCGTCCTTCGCGAGCGCGCCGCGATCGCCCGTCCCGACATCGAGGGGGAGGCCGCTGCTGTGAACGAGAAGCTGGTCAATCGTGATGTTGCGCTTGTCGGCGGGTGCCTCCGGAAAGAAACGGTGGAGCGAGTCCGTCGTGCGCAGTTTCCCGTCGTGCTCGAGCTGGAGAATCGCCAACATCGTGAAGGGTTTGACCAGTGAGCCCATCGGCACGACCGTACGCTCGGTGAATGGCAGTTGCTGCGCGCGGTTGGCGAAGCCGTACCCCTTCGCCATGATGATCTGTCCACGCTGCGCGACGAGCACGTTGCCGGAGTAGCCGAACGGCACGAGGCGGGTGAGGTAGCGATCGATCTGCGCGGCGACGGCCGGGGATGAGACCGCATCGCCGGCGGTCGCGCGCGGGTCCTGGGCGAGCAGCGTGAGCGGCCCACAGACGGCAGCGAACGTCCAGACGATCGTGGGGGCAGCGAATGACGGGGGCATCGGAGCCTCGAGGGGAGGGTCGGACTACGGGAAAGCCACTACTGGTAGACCCGTAGCACGGCCGGATGGTTTCCTCCCGTATATTCAGCGGACTGCCTTCCATCCCGGAGCCATGCACGTCCTCGTCCTGAACGCTGGTTCGTCGACCCTCAAATTCCAGGTGGTCCGTACCGACGCCGAGCGGATGGCCGCCAACACCGACGAAAAGCTGGCGCGCGGCACAATCGAGCGGATCGGCGGCGAGGCCGTCTACACACTCCGCGGTCCCGAGGGACAAACCCAGCGCGGTACCGAGCAGCTGCGCGACCATCGCGCGGTGGTCGACTTCGTCGTGAAGTGGGTGGTGAGCGAGCAGTCGGGAACCGGAATCACGCGGACATCGGACATCGAAGGCGTTGGCCATCGCGTCACGCATGGCGGCGAGCAGTTCCGCCGGTCAGTGCGCATCGACGACGCCGTCATCCGCGGGATCGAGGAGACGATCGATCTGGCCCCCCTTCACAACCCGCACAACCTGCGCGGCATTACCGCCGCCCGAACTGCGCTCGGCAACGGCGTGCCTCAGGTGGCGGTGTTCGACACGGCATTTCACCAGACGATTCCGGAGCGCGCCTACCTCTACGCGCTGCCCTACCAGTTCTACCGCCGGCATCGCGTCAGGCGCTATGGCTTTCACGGGACGTCGTATCGATACATCGGGCACCGCTATCGGCTCCTCACCGGACGCTCTCGCGAAGACACGAAGGTCGTCGCGTTGCATCTCGGCAACGGGGCATCGGTCTGCGCGATTGACGCTGGCGTTTCAGTCGATACATCGATGGGCTTCACGCCGCTCGAGGGGCTCATCATGGGGACGCGTTCGGGCGACCTGGATCCGGCGATTCTCGATTACGTCGCGGCGAAGGAGGGCCTGTCACTTTCCGAAGTCGAAGGCGTCCTCAACAAGCAGTCGGGTCTCCTTGGAATCTCGGGACTGACGAACGACATGCGTGAACTGCTGGCCGAAGCGGAGGAGCACGATGATCGCCGTGCATGGCTCGCGATCGAGATGTTCTGCTACCGGCTGCGGAAGTACATCGGCGCCTACCTCGCCGCGATGAACGGCGCGCAGGCAATCCTGTTCGCGGGGGGCATCGGTGAAAATGCAGCGCCGGTCCGCGCGCTCGTCTGCGAGGGGCTGCAGTGGATGGGCGTGAAGCTCGACGAGCAGCGCAACCGCGCGACGGTGAATGGCGCGGAAGGGAAGATCAGCACCGACGACTCGCGGATCGAGGTATGGGTCGTCCCGACCGACGAAGAGGTGCTGATCGCGCGTGACACCGTCCGCGTCGTCGAAGGCCTCGAGTCCCGTTACTGAGGCCGAGATGAGCGGCAGCGAAGACCGTAACCTGCGAGCAGCCGAGTGGTACCGCGCGCTGCCATCACGGGGGCTTCCCGATGCACTCGGCATCGAGATCGTCGAGCTCACCGGCCGTCGCGTGGTGGCGACGATGCCGGTGGATCAGCGCACGCGGCAACCGTTCGGGATCCTCCACGGGGGTGCGTCAGTCGCGCTGGCCGAGACGGTCGCGTCGTTAGGCGCGTCGGCAGCCGTCGCCTCGGACAGCCAGGTCGCGGTTGGCATGGAGATCAACGCAAATCACATCCGTCCAAAAAGCGAAGGGACGGTTCGCGCGACGGCTACACCAATCCACATCGGTGCGAAGACGCAGGTGTGGGCGGTGGAGATTGTCGACGAACAGGACCGGCTGATCTGCGTGTCGCGCTGCACACTGGCCGTCGTGGAGCGTGCCGCGGGTCCGTGATGCGTGAAACCGGAAGCGCCCGCGTGCCGGTGGACGCGCGCGAGCTCTCGGCGGGTCGAGCGCTCGGAATCGTCTGGCGCGGCCTGCGACTGAACTGCCCGCATTGCGGGGGCAGCGGTATCCTCGCGGGCTGGTTCGCGCTGAAGCAGCGTTGCCCCACCTGCGGGCTGGTCCTCGACCGCGGCGAGAGCGACTATTTCCTCGGTGCCTACCTCCTCAACCTCGTCGCCGTCGAACTCGTGCTCACCGTGGTTCTGGCCGGGGTGGGTGTGGCGACCGCGCCTGACGTTCCGTGGGACCTGCTCACCTACGGCGGCGCCGCGTTCACGGTCGTGGCCGCGGTGGCCTGCTACCCGCTGACGAAGGCGCTCTGGCTCGCGTTCGACGTCATGCTGCGGCCAGTCACGACCGAAGAGCTGGAGCTGGGGCGCGAGGACACGCGCGCTGTCGCGCCGCGGCTGGAACCCTCAATGCGAGCGGAGAAACGGGGATGACCGCTGCCGACCGGGCAAACCGCGCGATCGCCGTAACGCGCTCCGACTCCACAGAGCCGATGGTGCGAACCGCGACGGTCGCCGACGCGGACATGCTCGCAACGTTAGGCGCGCGCACCTTCCGCGAGACCTTCGCGCCGGACAACCGAGCCGAGGACATGGCCGCGTACATGGCCCATGCCTATGGCGCCGAGCAGCAGCGTCGCGAGCTCATGTCCGCTGGGGCGACATTCCTGGTCGTCGAGGTTCGAGATGTGCCTGCTGCGTACGCCTACGTCCGCTCGGCGGCAATTCCCTCCGCGGCGAACCCACACGCGCGCGCCGCCGGCGGGGGCGTCGAGCTGGCGCGCTTCTATGTCGATTCACCGTTTCATGGTCGCGGCGTCGCGAAGACTTTGATGGAGGCCGTCATCGCCGAAGCCGCGCGCCGTGGTGCAGCGACACTCTGGCTCGGCGTCTGGGAGCGGAACGCGAGGGCAATCCGCTTCTACACCAAGAGCGGCTTTCGCGACGTCGGGAGTCATCCCTTCCAGCTCGGCAGCGACCTGCAGCGAGACCGCATCATGGCGCGCGACGTTCCGCCGCTGGTCGGCAGGGTCGAGGGGATCTGGATCAAGCGAATGAAGCGCGGGCCGATGGATCCGGTGACGCACGCGGAGCTGGTCACGGGCCGCGGCATTCGTGGCAACGCGAATCAGGGCGGCAGGCGGCAGGTGACGATCATCGAGCGCGAAGTCTGGGAGCGCTTGATGACGGAGCTTGGCGCCGAGCTCTCCCCGTCGAAGCGACGCGCGAATCTGATGGTGGGCGGTCTGCCGCTAGCCGGGATGCGTGGGCGGGTGCTCCGCCTCGGCGGCTCGCGCGTGCGCATCTATGGCGAAACCAGGCCCTGCGAACAAATGGACGAGGCGCTTCCGGGGCTGCAGGAAGCGATGCGGCCGAACTGGGGTGGCGGTGCATTCGGGGAGGTGCTCGACGATGGCGAAGTTCGCGTCGGCGACGCGGCGTCGTTCGAGCCGGAGCGGCCCGCCTAGAGAATCGACTCGGAAAGCGCCGCCCGCTCGCGGTGCGCGGCGAGAGCGGTCAACTCGGAATCGGGGAGCACGGTGACCTCGACCAGCCGGACGGCAAGCACCGATCCGTCGGCGGGCGGTTGGGACCGCACGCCAGGGACGTGGAGCGTGACCGCAACCACCCGCCAGAGCGTGCTCGGGCCCGATGGCTCGCCGGCGCTGTCGGTCGTGTCCAGCTGGAGCACATCCCCGCGCGCGGGCACCACCACGCTCTGGCACGCCGCGAGGAGCTGCTCCTGATGACCGTGCCTGACCACGCGGAGGGTGAACATTCGCGCTCTGCTGGGATTGGTAGTGGGCGGCGGAACAGCTGGCCGAGGATGATGCGCCAGCTGATCTGTCTCAGGGTGAGACGATCTGGACCCGGGTGGCGGCACGGCGTGTCGGTTGTCCGGCCACGGTCAACGTCAGCTCGACAGTGTAATTCCCCTCGGCGACACCGTCGAGCGCAAGCACGAGCACACGCCCTCCGACTGACCCTCGAACTTCCGGAGTGTCTTCCCAGCGGAGATGGACCGGGGATTTCGGCTCGGCGAGGTGTGCACGCTCGGCGGCTCGGCGGAGAAATCCGGATTCGTCCGGGATCAACCCCACCGACGCCGTGACGCGCTCGCCCAGGTCCAATCCGTACATCTCCCAGAAGATGCCGAGGCGGGCGCCGGTGGGGATGCGTCCGTCGACGATCGCGCGGGAAACGACGCTGTCGAGCGCGGTCGCCAATTCGGCGTCGGCGGTGAAGAGCAGGAGGTCGGAGAGCGCGACCCGCCCGCTGGCGGTGTCGCCTGCGGGCACGCCGACGCGAGCACGCGCAGCGCGCTGCGATGCGCTGTCGCGGAGCTCGACGGCGACGAGCGCTGGACGCCACGGGGCCATCGCGGTGATGATTCCACGGGTGCCGCGCGTCGCCCGTGCAACCACCGCTGGCGTGCGCTCGTCGCGGAGCAGCGCGAACGCGGCGTCGGCGCTGTCCACCCCGCGCATCGCGGTGTCGGCGGTGGCATCGTAGGCGGCGATCGCGAGGGTCGAGTCGCCGCGGCGGAAGAGCGCGAGCCGGTGCTCCATCCCGCCTAACGTTCGAGTCTGGCGAATGGGGAAGCGCGCGCGGGCGGTTGGGTCATCGCGCAACCGCGGTGCATCGCCGATCGCGGCAATGTCGGCGAGTGCGCCGTCGTTCGGGGCGAGCGCGAAGGTGCGCGGGCCGTCGAAGCCGACCGCTGACCCCTGGTCGTAGAGTCCGGCCCGCGGCGCCGTCCGTCCCCACGCTTCCGACCAGCCGTAGCGGAGCACGAGGTCGCGAAGGTCCGACCCGGTGATCGAGCCGTAGGGTGAGCTCGACTCGCTCGCGAGACGCGCGAACAGGCGCCGGCTGAAGATCTCGACCCGCACTTCGTTGGCGGAATCGGCGTAGCTGCTCCGGGCCAGCCAGAGCCAGCGTCCGGCGAGCGAATCGCGCGCCTCACAGCTCGCCGCCCGATAGCGGTCACGGAAGTTGCCGTCGATGAGCGGCTCGATGTCGAGTGCCGCGCAACGCTCCGCGGGCGACATCGCGCCGAGCGCAGCGGAGAGCGCGCTGTCGGCGCGCTGGACGTCGCCTGCCGAGCGGTAGGCCAGCACGGCGAGCGACGCGCACCACGATGCTTCGGCGCGGCACTCCTGCGTCGCCGCGACGGCGTCCGCGCCCCGGCGCGACTCTGACAAATACCTGACGCGCTGCGCGGCGATCCAGCGGTCTCCGGGTGACCGCGTGGCGAGCGCGGTCAGTCGCGCGATCAGCTGGTTGCGCAGCTTCGCGATGGTCTCCGGCTCGGTCGGGGCGGCGTCAGCGTCGTCCTGCCAGTAGCAAAAGCGGCCAACGCGAACGTCGCACCGACTCCCCGCGCTTCCGACTATTGGCAGCATGCTGAAGCGCCGGCGCTCGAAGTCGGATTGCGCGCGGCGCGCCTGCTTGAGCACCGCGATCGAATCTGTTGGCGAGAGAGAGTGCCCGACGGAACCGCCCTGCGCGCTGGCGGTCCCGACACCAATTGCGAGAAGCGCTGCGCCAATCAGCGACATCAATTGCATCACCGGGGTGAGAGCGCGCGGCCCGACGCCGCTCTTACGGCAGGCGTGGTCCGTGCTAGCTTTCTGCATCAACGAAGCCAGCGCTTTGACGTTGCACGCAGGTCCTCTCCGCCGCCACCCCACGATGAAGCTCGAAACGCTCGCCGTCCACGCTGGCCATGCCCCGGACCTCGCGACCGGAGCGGTGACGCCGCCGATTCATCTGTCGACCACGTACGAGCGGGCCCCCGACGGGACATTGCCGCACGGCTTCATCTACTCGCGGTACGCGAACCCGAACCGCGATGCGCTCGAGATGTGCCTCGCCGCGCTCGAGGGGGGCACGGCGGCGGCCGCGTTCGCGTCGGGGCAGGCCGCGACGATGACCGTCTTCCAGGCGCTCAAGCCTGGCGACCATGTCGTGATCACTGAAGACGCGTACTTCGGCACGCTCAAGCTCGCGCACGAAGTCTTCGAGGGTTGGGGGCTTTCGTTCACCCTCGTCGACGCACGCGATGTGAGCGCGGTGGGCGCGGCGATCCGTGCCGAGACGAAGCTGGTCTGGCTCGAAACGCCGTCGAACCCGCTGCTCGCAATCACGGATCTCCGGGCGGTGGCCGCGATCGCGCGCAGACGGGGCGCGCGCGTCATCGCCGACAACACCTGGGCGACGCCGGTGCTGCAGCGGCCCCTCGAGCTGGGCTGCGACCTCGTGATGCACTCGACGACCAAATATCTTGGCGGCCACAGCGACACGTTAGGCGGTGCGATTGTGGGCCGAGCCGACGACGAGCTGTTCTCGCGGATCAAGGCGATTCAGTCGACCGGTGGCGCCGTCCCCTCACCGTTCGAATCCTGGCTCGTGCTGCGCGGCATACGCACGCTGCCGTTTCGCTTGCGCGGACACTGTGCCCACGCCCGTGCGGTCGCCGATTTTCTCGTCGGGCAGCCGGCGGTCGAGACAGTCCACTATCCGGGACTGCAATCGCATCCCGGCCACGGGATTGCGACGTCGCAAATGTCCGACTTCGGCGGGATGCTTTCGATCCGGGTACGCGGGGGATCCGCCGGTGCGCTCCGCGTCGCCTCGCGCGTCGAGCTCATTACCCGCGCGACCAGCCTCGGCGGGCCGGAGAGCCTGATCGAGCACCGCCACTCCGTCGAGGGACCTGGGAGCCGCGCGCCGGAAAACCTCCTGCGCCTGTCGATCGGCCTCGAACACCCGGACGACATCATCGCCGATCTGAAGCAGGCGCTGTCGTGACAGCTGGCTTTGAGCGGTAAGCAGTAAGCGGTGAGTGGACCGCGTAGCAGCGACGACGCGCGCGGGGATGCGAAGACGGCGGCGGAGCATGGTGCTCCGCCGCCGTTCGCATATCGCCTAACGCTTACCGCCTGCAGCTTACCGCGTACCGCGGCCCGTCAGGGCGCTGCGCAGAAACCGGCCGCGTTGATCGGGGCCGGCGGAACGGTCGTCTGATACTTCGCGTTGATCGCGGCGATGATCGCGTTTGCCGCGACGCAATGCGTCTTGCCGTTCGGGTGCGCGCCGTCGAGCGAGATGTACGTCCCGAAGGGCGCCGCCGCGCTGCTGAAATCCGGAAGGGTGGGGATCGCGCCCGACGCGCGCAGCGTGAAGAGCAGCGGGTTCGGGTCGAGATACGCGAAGCCGGCGCTGTCAGCCTTCGCCGCGATGTACGCGTTGTAGCGCGTGATGTTCGTGGTGAAGATGCGCTGGTCGATGGTGTCGAGGACGAAGAAGTCGCCGACTGGCGCGGCCGGCACATTCTTCACGCAGCTGATGAGGCGGGGATGGGTGCCCGCGCGGATCTGTCCGATGATGCCGTAGGAGAGAAGCGCCCTCGAGCCCGTGCAGTTTGCGAGCACGGTGTTCGGCGACGCCACGGTTGCACCGGTCGCTGCATCGAACACGGCCCTGAACGTCGGGTTCGTGAGGAGCGACTCCGCCGGGAAGAGCGCGGGGATTGCCGTGACGTTGACGACCCCGATCAGGATTCCCTTCAGGTTCGGCTGCACGAGCAGCTGGTCCATCATGCGCTTGTAGTTCGCGCGGAATGTCACCGTGTCGGTGATTCCGGGCGTCCCGAGAGCGGCGGTCGCGGCGGTCACGCCCTTCGTCGCCGCGTCGAGCACGTCGTTGTTGCCGATCCACACGCTCACGAAAGTCGGCTGTGCGTCGAGCGCACGCTGCACCTGCGTCTTCCCGCCAAGGATCAGCTGCGTCAGGATGTTCGACGCGTTGGTCCGGTTGGAGGTCGGATCGGCCGATGTCGCGCCGGGGACGCCGACATTGTTCTGGACGAGCACCGTCGTCGACGGATCGCGTAGCGAGCACGTTGCGGCGGTGCCGCCCTGGTAGCGCGCCTGGGTCAGGAAGTTGACGACCGGCGGAGCGCATCCGGCCCCGACCAGCCGGGGGTAGACGTATCCGGTCTGCATCTGCGCCGCGACGATGCGCGCATAGCTCTGCTTCTGCGTCGAGTCGTTGATTCCGCTCGACTGGTAGCCGGCGGTGATGCTGTTGCCTAACGCGACGTAGGTGTGAAAGATCTCACTCCTCGGCGTCGGCTGAAGGACGCTGACGTCGTCCTTCGTGCACGCGGCGATGGTGAGCGTGGCGGCCGCAATGGCGCCAACGCGAAGCTTCGAGTAATTCATTCGCTGTCTCCGGGGTCGGCGATTAGAGGCTCGCCTTGAGGCTGAGCGACACGATGTTCGCATTCAGGCGGTAGAAGCCGGTGTTGAGCTGCTCCGCGGTCTGGCTGTAGGAAGTGCGCTCCCCGATCCGGCCGCGACGTCCCTGCGTATCGACGTGCAGGTAGCCGAGGTCGAGTGCATAACGGCCGCCGAAGGGAAGCCCGAGCCCGAACGCGAAATTGCGACGGTCCATGTCAGGGAGAAGCGGGGTCACCGTCTCATCAGGCGCCGGCGACTCGACGATCGAGAATCCCGCGCGAACAGCAGCGTTCCAGTAACTCGGGAACTTCTGCTCGAGCCCGAAGCGGTACGAGGCCGAGTTCTTGTAGTCCTCGATGAGGCTGCGGCTGCTCCCGGAAGCGGGTCCCTGGAACGTCACGGGAAGCTCGTCGAACTTGCTCCAGAAGATGTATCCGTAATCGAACGAGAGGAGCGTGCCCGTCGGCGCCGTGTAACCAAGCCCCGCCTCGAACTGGCCAGGGTGCGTGATTCGTGTCTTCACCTTCTGGCCGACCAGCGCGCCGCCGGTGCGGAATTGCGCCGCCAGGAACGCATCGTACGGAGTCCCGGCCGGTACGCCGATCGCCGCCCCAGTGCTCGCGTCAGGCACGACCAGGTTCGTCGCGAGCTGCACGAAGCGAGCGTCAGCGTCGTCGTACTTGAACTTGATCGACGACAGGTAGCGCGCGCCGACCTGGAAGGTCGTGCCGATCTTGCCGTGTACCCCGACGTGGTAGCCGAATCCATTCGCGCTGCCCTCGAGGAACGCGCGACCGAACTCGCTCCCGGGCGCGACGCCAAGATTCGCAAACGTTCCGCCCGTCGGAAGTCTCTGCGTGGAGAGATCGAGGCCCTGCTCGAGCTCGACCTTCGAGTGTGCGAGGATTGGTCCGCCCCCAATCGCCCAGTTGGGCGTGACGTCGATGGACAGGTTCGGCTGGGCGTAGATCGTCGCGATCGAGGCGCGCTTCGCCGAGAAGCGCCCCGGGAAATCGTCTCTCCACTGGGAGGTCAAGCCATAGGGCACGTACACTCCAAGGCCGGCCGCATAACGACTCGCACCTTTCCAGTTGATGAAAAGGTGCGGTGGGAACGCCGTCGGGATGTTCGGCCGGTAGTAACGACCGTTGCTGTTGAAATCCTGCGTGTAATCGCCGCGAACCTGGATGCTGGCCAGTCCGCCGTACACCGACACTCCTTTCTGCAATCGCGTGCCGGCGGCCGGGTTCCAAAAGATCGCCGACGCGTCTTCGCAGGGCGCACCGGTCGTTGCCGACGCGCGCGAGACGGCGCACGAGCCGATCTCATTTAGGCCGAAGCCCTGGGCCTGCAGGGCAGCTGGTCCGGCCAGCGCCAGTGCGAGCGCGAGAGACCGTCCTGGACGGAATTGCATGTGCGTCCTCCGAAATGTCGTATTAACGGACCGCGTTGCACGACGACGGTCCCGCGGGGGAACGAATGGCGCGCTGAAAATGCGCGACCGGGGGGTGGCGAGCGGGGGCCCGCGCGCCGGCACGATAGTAGTGCCGCGGGAGCGAAATGGAAAGGGACGTTAGTGGGGCGACCGCACCGCGGGATCGCCCGGGGCGGGGGCCGTCCTGCTGCGCAGGCGCCCGGCGCCGTTACGGCTTCCTGAAGATCGGCGGCGTCTTGATTTCGAGCCGAGCTTTCTGCGCGCTGTCGACCTTTGACCGCGTGGCTTGCTCGATCCCGCGCGTGATGCTATCCAGCGTCGCACTTTCCGGCATCTGCGGAGCGGTCAACTCCACATCGAGCGTGGACGCCGAGTCTTCGGCCGGCTGAGTCTTCGCGATGCTATCGCGAACTGGGAGCTTCTTGGCTACCGCGGCGACTGGTACGCTTCGCGGCTGTTCGGTCGTCGCCGGCCGGGGGCGAGCCGCGACGGCCTTGCGCGGACCAGCTCCCGCAGCATCGGTGCGCGTGGTGCCTGACGGCGGGGTCGCTGGCACCGCGGTGGGAGTCTGCGATGCAACGCGTGTCGCAGACCGCTCGACCCGGGAGATCACCGGTTCGAGGAGCGCAGCGGCGGCGGCTGTTCGTCCGGTCACCGTGTACCAGGCACCAGATGCGCCCATCACGACCACGATCGCGAAGAGAATGGGCGCCTTCGACCGGCGCTTTTTGGATGGCAACGAAGGCCCGCGCGCAGGCTGACGGTGCGCGGTCGTGCCCGAACGCGGCGTTCGATTCGCGCGCGGTGGAGGAGCGGCGTGGGCGTGACCGGAGTGAGCGGGAGCGGAATGCACCGGCCTCGCCGGGTGTCGAGGAGCGGGCGGGGTCGCCTCCGGAGCCAGCGAGTCCGTGAACACGAGCTCATTCGATTTGCGTGGCGCGAGCAGCGGGATCGGCGGTGGCACTAGCGGCGACCGATGAAGCTCCGCGTCCGCGTCGGGGCGGCGACCCGGCGCCATTGGAGGCTGCATCCCCATCAATTCGAGGCGCGGCGGCGGCCGTTCACCGGTCGGCTCGGCGTCCATCTGGATCCAGGGGAGATCGGGAGACGGTGCCGACCCCTGGGCGCTGGAGTACGGCGGCACCTCGTGCGAGAAGATCGGGCTCGGGACTTCCTGCGAGTTCCGCGGAGGTCCGGCACTCTCCATCGGCTGCACCCTCGGCGCGCCGGGCCGAGCGCGTAATTCCTCGAGCTTGACCCGGGCTGGCGCCAGCGAGGCGTGCCCCGCGCCCATCGCGACTTCCCGGATCCCCAGCGCGCGCTCACGAAGCGCGATCGCGTCGGCCAGTCGCCCCTCCTGCGCCGCGCAGCAGTCCGCCACGTTTTCAACCGTGGTCGCGAGAATCACGTCGTTAGGCGCGAACGCCCGCTCGCGGATGGCGAGTGCCTGACGCCACAACCCTTCGGCGGGCCCGTGCTTGCCGACGGCCTGCCGCAGCTTCGCAAGGGAGCCGAGGACTGTCGCGACCTCGGGGTGATCCTTCCCGAGCGTCCGCTTCGTCTCGAGCAGCTTGAGAAGGAGGCGGTCGGCCTTGGCGAAGTCGCGCCGCTTGAAATAGAGTTTGGCGAGATTGTTCAGGGTGATGGCGACCTCGGGATGCGAGCCGCCTAACGCCTGGTCGCTGATCAGCAGCGAGCGCCGGAGAAGATCGACTGCCTTGTCCGTCTCGCCCTTGGCATCGTGCAGCGCCGAGAGGTTGTTCAGCGAGGGAACGATCGCGTGGCTGTCGGGACCGTACGTCTGCTCACGAATCGCGAGCGCGCGCGTGAAGCAGCGCTCGGCCTCGACCAGATCCTTCGCCTGAAGGCGGAGCTGACCGAGCGCGTTGAGGCTCGTCGCGAGGTGCGGGCTGTCCGATCCGAGCTGCTCACCCTCGCGAGCGGCCGCTCGGAACAGCTCCTCAGCCTCGGCGAACTGCCCAAGCCCAAAGGAGCGCCGCCCTGCCTCGTTGTACTCCTCCCATCGCGCCGCGACGGTCTCGCTCATCGGTCTCTCCTGTCACGAACAAGACGCACCAGCGGGCCCTGCTGTAACCCGTTTTGGAGCGTTTTGACGGAGTCGGCCAACCCCTTTCACCCCAGTCACTTCGGAATCCTCTTTCGCGCCCTGTTCGGTGCGCCCGCCGCAAATTGCACCGCCCGCGATTCCGCCCCGTTCCTTCCAATCCCGACGGAGGCGGGCGCGGTGGATCACTGCGGCAGGGTGGGGTGTTTGAGAGGGAAAGAGGGTTGCTCGCGCCGTAACCGCGAGCAACTACCGTTCGTCATGTGGCGAGCGCCGGCGCCGCGCACGCGTGAGCTCGCGCGCGCCCCGCTCCCGTCATCACTCCCACCGAACGCCTGGACCGGAATGCCAATGCCCCACGCCGCCCGTCCGCTGTATTTCGCGGCCGCGCTTCTCGCGCTCGCCCCACTTGGGGCTCGCGCACAATCGACGCCGATGGAAAGCCCGAAGCTCACCGTCGAGCGCTACACACTGCCCAATGGACTGACTGTCCTGCTGTCCGAGGACAAGTCTGCTCCCGTGGTCGCGGTCGACATCTGGTACCACGTCGGCTCGAAGAACGAGAAGCCCGGCCGCACCGGATTCGCGCATCTGTTCGAGCACATGATGTTTCAGGGCTCCGCGCACGTCGCCGAAGAGCAGCACTTCAGGACGGTCGAAGGCGCCGGTGGCGACATCAACGGCTCGACGGACACCGATCGGACCAACTACTACGACGTTGTTCCCACGAGCGACCTCGAGACCGCGCTCTGGCTCGAGTCGGACCGAATGGGTTTTCTGCTTCCGGTCCTGACCAAGGCGAAGCTCGACAACCAGCGCGACGTCGTGAAGAACGAGCGCCGCCAGCGCGTGGACAACCAGCCGTTCGGCTCCCAGCTCGACGTGATTCCGGCGGCGATCTACCCGGCGACGCACCCGTACTCGTGGAGCATCATCGGTTCGATGGCCGACCTTTCGGCCGCGTCGGTGGACGACGTGAAGGATTTTTTCCGCACCTACTACGCGCCGAACAACGCGACGCTGGCACTGGTCGGTGATTTCGACAGGGTCAAGGCGAAGGCGTGGATCGAGAAATATTTCGGTGGCATCCCGAGCGGACCGACGGTCGTGCGCCCGGTCGTTCCGGCGACGGTGCTGAGCAACAACAAGCGGCTCGTCCTCGAGGACACGAAGGCGCGACTCCCGCAGATGACGATCGTGTGGCCGACCGTCGGAAACGACAACGCCGATGCGCTTGCGCTCCAGGGGCTCGCCTCGGTGCTGACGCGGGACCGGACGAGCCGGCTGGCGAAGCTGCTCGTCTACGACCGCCAGCTTGCGACGAGCGTCAACGCGAGCGGTGGCTCCGACGAGAATGCCGGCGAGTTCTACATCCGGGTCAGCCCGCGGCCTAACGCGTCGCTGACCGAGATCGAGCGGCTCGTCGATAGCGTCGTGACATCGATGGTCACCGCGCCACCGACCGACCGCGAAGTGCAGCGCCTCAAGAATTTCAGGATGGTCGGCGCGATCAGCGGACTCCAGTCGGTGCTCAACAAGGCGGAGGAGATCCTCGACGGACAGACTTACTACGGCAATCCGACGCACATCATCGACGTCGAGCTGCCCGCGTATCGCGCCCTCGCGCCGGCCGATATCCACCGCGTCGCGGTGAAGTATCTGGCCGCACCGCATGTCGTGCTGAGCATGGTGCCCGCCGGCAAGCTGGACATGATCGCCAACCCGACCCTCCCGTACACGAACGTCACACCGGGAGCCGCGGCTCCCTCGACCAAGTAAGCGATGAAGATCAAACCTGAATTGATTCAACGCGCCTTCCTCGCATTCACGGTCGGCCTGTTCCTCTCCTGCGCCGCCCGGGTGTCGCAGGCACAGGAGCTGGACCGCACGAAGAAGCCCGCCAGTGGCGCACCGGTGGTGCTGCGCATCCCGGCGATGCAGATGCGGGCGCTCAAGAACGGCATCAAGGTCGGTGTGCTCGAGCAGCACGAAATTCCACTCGTCGCCGTGCGCGTCGTCGTCGATGCCGCACCGGTGCTCGACCCGACGGGCAAGAGCGGCGTCGCTTCATTGACTGCCACGATGCTCGCGGAAGGAACGACCACGCGCACCGCCGACCAGCTCGCCGAAGCGTTCGCCGATCTCGGAAACAGCGTCTCGCCTAACGGTTTCACGACGGTGACCGCGAACGTCGATTCCTCGCTCGCGCTGCTCGCGGACATGCTGCTGCACCCGGCATTTCCGGCGGCGTCGCTCGAGCGACTTCGCCAGAACAACCTCGCGAACATCAAGCGGCTGCGTGACAACCCGCAGTACCTCGCGCGGCGCGTCCAGTCGAACGTGCTCTGGGGCACCGGGCACCCCTACGAGCGCGTCGTGTCCGAGCAATCGCTCGGCGCGATCACGCGCGACGACCTCGTCGCATTCCACGGAAAGTACTATCGCCCCCAGAACGTGAAGTTCGTGGTCTCGGGTGACATCACGCCAGCTGCCGCGATCGCGAAGCTGGAGAAGGCATTCGGGAAGTGGCCAGCGGGCGGTTTCAAGGCGCGCTACACGATTCCGGCCGCGAAGTCCGCGACAGCGGGCACGGTCTACCTCTACGATCGCCCGAATTCACCGCAGAGCATCCTCCTCGTCTCCGCGGTCGGGCCCGAGCGCACCTCGCCGGACTACTACGCGATCGACCTGATGAACACCGCGCTTGGCGGCGCGTTCAGCAGCCGCCTCAACCTGAACCTGCGCGAGAAGCGTGGCTTCACCTACGGCGCGAGCACGGGATTTCAGTACCGCCTGCCGCCGCAGCCGGGCGAGTTCATCGCCAGCAGCGCGGTGACGGCGGCGAAGACCGACAGCGCGCTGCTCGAGATGATGCGCGAAGTGCGGGAGATCCGCGGCACGCGTCCGCTCACTGCCGAAGAACTCGCATTCGCGAAGTCGAGCGAGACGAAGTCGCTTCCACTTGGCTTCGAGACGATCGACCAGATCGCCAGCGCCGGCGTGAACATCCTTCGCGACGGACTGCCGGCGGACTATTACAACACGATCAGCACGAAGCTTCGCGCGGTCACCCTCGCCCAGGCAAACGCCGCGGCGAAGAAATACGTCGACCCCTCCAGGCTCGTGATCGTCGTCATCGGCGACCGGAAGGAAATCGAAGCCGCCCTCCGCGCGGCGAAAGTCGGGCCGGTGGTGGTGGTCGACGAGAGCGGGGTTCCCACGACGAAGTAGTCGTGTGAAGGGGGCCAGGGGCCAGGGGCCAGGAGCGGCGCAGTGCCGTTGCTGGCCCCCGGTCCCTGGCCCCCGACTTGTTCGCCCCTTCGCTCCACGCTTACGGCTGCCTTCAGCTCTCCCGCAGCGCGTCCATCGGCGTGCCGGAGAACACATCCCGCCCGGCCAGCAGTCCGACCGTCAGCGCGAGCGCGATCATTCCGACGAGGATGGCGATCAGCGGGACGAACGACGGGACGAAGTCGATCTCGAGCACCCAGCGAGCAAGCGCCCACGAACCACCGACGGAGAGCACCAGGCCCGTCAGGGCACCCATCACGCCTAACGCGGCGTATTCCGCGGCGAGGATCCCCCGCACCTGCGACCGGGTCGCACCGAGTGTCTTGAGGAGGACACCTTCCCGCATCCGGGCGCGCCGCGTCGCGGCCACGGCGCTGAACAGGACCGGCAGGCCCATCGCGACGCTGAACAGCGCGAGGAACCGCACCGCGGTCGCCATCTGCCTGACGATTCCCTCGATGGTCCGCTGCACGAGCGAGAGGTCGATGCTCGACACGTTGGGCCAGCGCACGACCACGTCACGCTGGAGCCGGGCGACCGCGCTGTCACTCGGCACCTTCGCGAGCAGGACGAACTGTGATGGCGCGCCGGCGAGCGCGGCGGGCTCGAACACCGCATAGAAGTTCGGCGTGAACTGCGCCCAGTTGATCTCGCGGAAGCTGGTCACCCGCGTCCGCACCGGAACACCCTGCAGGTCCCAGGTCAGCGTGTCGCCGAGCGTCAGGCGCATCTCCCTGGCGATGTCGGCGTCCAGCGAAACCTCGGCGATCGTGTCCCCGGGTCCTGACGCCGGCGCGAACCACCGGCCCGATGTGATCGTCTCGGACGCGACGGCGCTGTCGCGATACGTTGAACGATATTCGCGGCGCCACATCCAGTTCTGGTTGCGGGCGCGCGTCGGGTCGTTCATGATCGAATCGACCGGGCGGCCGTTGAGCGCCGAGATGCGGAGCGTCACGATTGGAATCGTCTGCACGACGTCCCAATGCCCCGCCCGGATCGTCGAGTCGAGGCCGGCGATCTGGTTGGGCTGGGCGTCGAAGAAGACGACGTTGGCCGCGGCCGCATCGGCGGTGATCGTGAACCGGCGAACGAGCATTCCGCCGACCTGGTAGAGCGTCGAGACGAGGAACACGCCGAAGCCTAACGCGAGCATGACGGCTCGCGTCTGGTTTCCGGGGCGGTAGAGGCTGGAGATTCCATGCCTGATCGCGAACGGCCATCGGGCGCGCAGCATCGCCCGGGCGCCACGCGAGACCAGCGCCGCCGCGAGCGCGAGTACGGTCACCGCGATCGCGATGCCGGCATTGAAGCCGACCCCTTCCTGGGGCGTGGCCGTCCGCGCGAAGACGATCACCGCGACGCTCGCGATCAGCGCGACCGCGACGGCGACTCGCGCGATGTCGAATCGGCCCAGCTGCAGCGCTTCGGCGTCGGTGTCCCGGCGCAGCGTCTGCAGCGGGGAGACCCGCCGCAGCGCGACGAGCGGCCAGAGCGCGAACGCGATCGCGACCCACACTCCCACCGAAAGCCCGAGGAGGATCGATCGCGGATCGAGATGGATCGCCACCCGGACGGGAAGAATCGAACCGGCGACGTGCGGCAGCAGCTGCTGCACGAGGACGCCGAGGAGCGTGCCGGTCGCCGCTCCGACGAGGCCCATCGCCGCGGCCTGCAGCGAGTAGATCAGGAGCACCTGCCTGCTCGTCGCCCCGAGGCAGCGCAGCACGGCAGCGACGTCGATCTTCGCCGCGACGAAGGCATGCACGCCGCTGGCGACGCCGACGCCGCCGAGGAGGAGCGCGACCAGCCCGACGATTCCGAGGAACTGGGTCAGCTTTTCGAACCCCTCGCTCACGTTCATCTGGGTCTGCGTCGCGGTCCGCACGCGGACCGTTCGCTCGACGCCTTCCACCCGTGGCCGAAGTCGCGCCGCGAGGCGCGTCGGGCCTAACGCTGGCGTTGCCTTGAGCAGCACCTCGCGCTCGCTGCGGCTCCCGAACATCAGCAGCCGCGTCTCCTCGAGAAACCGCTGCCCGACGATCACCCGCGGGACGATCGCCGAGGCGACGCCGACGTCGCCGGGAATCCGCTCGATCGTGCCGGCGATGACGAAGCTCGCCACGCCGACGGTGACCGTGTCGCCGACACGCGCACCGAGCGCGGTCAGCACCGACTTGTCGACGAGCGCCGCGTGGCGCTGATGGATCGACGGCAGCTGATTCGCCGGCTCGGTCTGCACGACTCCGTACAGCGGCCAGCTCGCGTCGACCGCACGGATCTGGACGAGTCGCGTCAGGTTGGTGCGCGGCACCGACGCCATCGACGGGAACGACGTGATCCGGGCGATCCCCGTTCCGGTGGCACGCAGCGAGTCGACGAGCGAGTCGACTCGGGCGGGAAACGCCGCTCGTGACGTGAGTGACACGTCCCCGCCGAGCAGCTCGCGCGCCTGGTCGCGAACGCTGTCCGTCACGTTGCTGCCGAAGGAGTCGATCGCGACGAGCGCCGCCACCCCGAGCGAGATCGACGACATGTAGAGCAGGAGCCGGCGGCGCGCGAACCGCCCTTCGCGCCAGGCGAGGCCGAACAGCGCGCTCGTCCGACTCATGCGGCGACGGCCTCGTCGCTGATCACCGCACCATCGCGAAGCCGGATGATCCGCTGCGTGCGCTCGGCGAGCGCGGAATCGTGGGTCACGAGGACGATCGTCGTGCCCGCGTCGCGGTTGAGCGACTCGAGCAGCTCGATGATCCGCTGGCCGGTTGCCGCATCGAGATTTCCGGTTGGCTCGTCGGCGAACAGCAGCTTCGGCCGGTTGACGAAGGCACGCGCAATCGCGACGCGCTGCTGCTCGCCACCAGACAGCTGGGCGGGCAGGTGATGTCCACGCCCCGAGAGGCCGACCCGGGCGAGCAGGTCCTTCGCGCGGGCGCCTGCTTCACGGTCTCCGCGCAGCTCGAGTGGAACCTGAACGTTCTCGAGTGCGCTCAGTGACGGGATGAGTTGAAAGCTCTGGAACACGAACCCAACTTTCTCACCACGGATCCGGGCCCGCGCATCTTCGCCGAGCACGCTCAGGTTTTCGCCGTCGAGGAGCACGTTGCCCGAGGTCGGTGTATCAAGGCCGGCAAGCAATCCGAGGAGCGTGGTCTTGCCGCTGCCGGAAGGACCGACGATCGCGACCCGCGCGCCGTCGGGGATCAGGAACGACACGTCGCGCAGTACCGTTAGGCGCTGATCGCCGCTTGGATATTCCTTTGTGAGGGAGCGCGCCTCGAGCATGTCGGAACGGATTGCGGATGGTCAGGCGAAGCCCGGCCGGATGGCCCGGGTAACGATGATGCGTGCGGCGCTCGCAGCGGGGGTGGTCGCGCTCGTCGTCGCCTGCGGACACCCGCCGCGCGCGGCGGTGGCGTCGGACAGCGTGCCATCGGCGGCGCCGGGTGGGGTTGGCGACGAACGGAGTCTCGCGACCGTACCGGACCGCCGCAACGGCGGGCCCGCGGCCGCTGCGCCGCCCGTGCCCGCGACCGCAGCCGAGCCGACGATCCTGTTCATCGGCACGAGCCTGACGGCGGGGTACGGACTCGATCCAACGGCGGCGTTCCCCGCCGTGATCGGGCGAATGCTGGATTCCGCCGGGCGGCCGGCGAAGATCATCAACGCCGGCATCAGCGGCGAGACGTCAGCGGGCGCGAGAACCCGGATCGACTGGGTCCTCCGCCAGCCTGCCGACGTGATCGTGCTCGAGACAGGGGCCAACGACGGGCTGCGCGGACTGTCGGTCGCTGCGGCAAGAGAGAACATTCAGGAGATCCTCGATCGTGTTCGCGGAACACAGCCGTCGGCCCGCGTGCTCCTCGTGCAAATGGAAGCGCCCCCCAACCTCGGGGACGCCTACACCGCCGGTTTCCGTGCGATTTACCCTGAGCTGGCGAAGAGAAACCGCGTGGAACTCGTTCCCTTCCTGCTGGACGGAGTCGCGGGAGTGCCATCGCTCAACCAGGACGACGGAATCCATCCCAATCGAGCCGGTGCGCGAATCGTTGCGCGGAACATCTACGAATCGCTCGTCCGGCGCCCGCTGAGCAACGGTGCCACCAACTGACGGAGAGGATCATGACCACAGCGACCGAGCGCACCACAGCACCTGCCGATGGTGAGTACGGCGCGCCATACGCGCGGTACGTCGCGCGCGTCCCGAAGGGAGATATCGTCGCGACGCTCCGCGGGCAGCTCGCGGAGACGGTAGCGCTGCTGGCAGGGCTGGATCCCTCGCGCACGACGGTTGGCTATGCCCCGGGAAAGTGGAGCATCCGCGACATCGTGCTGCAC
The DNA here is from genome assembly GCA_031359795.1 of Gemmatimonadaceae bacterium. Lineage (GTDB taxonomy): Bacteria > Gemmatimonadota > Gemmatimonadetes > Gemmatimonadales > Gemmatimonadaceae > JABFXC01. The sequence goes on along the minus strand of JANMAM010000037.1, from coordinate 1,564 downwards.
ATGGCCGACACGGAGCGCGTGATGAGCTACCGCGCGCTCCGGATCGCCCGCGGCGACACGACACCGTTGCCCGGCTTCGACGAAAACGCGTACACCCCGCTCGCGGGGGCGAATGTGCGCCCGATCGAGTCGCTGCTCGCAGAACTGTCGCTGGCGCGGGCGGCGACTGTCGCGCTGTTCGATGGGCTCCCGACCGAGGCGTGGGACCGGCGCGGCACGGCAAGCGGAATGCCCGTCACCGTGCGCGCCCTCGCCTGGATCATCGCCGGGCACGAGCGTCACCATGGCGCGATCATCCGCGAACGCTACCTCGAGGCCTGAAGACCCGGCGGTCCGGGATGGTGGTCGGCCAGCGACACGCTACGCTGCCGGAGAGTTGCGTTCGACCCCCTCGACCGCTTAATCTTCAAGGCTGGCCGCGACTTACGACTTGTCGTGCCGGGGCGTTCCCGCCGCAATCCCGTTTTCCTCCAAACTTCAGCGTTCTTATGGCGATTCCTGCCACGCAGATCCGCCGCGGCATGGTGCTCGTTTTCGACGGCCAGCCGTGTCGCATCATCGAGTTTCGGCATCACACGCCGGGGAACCTGCGCGCGATGGTGCAGGCGAAGCTGAAGAACCTGAAGAGCGGGTCGAGCTTCGAGCATCGCTTTCGCGCTGCCGATACCGTCGAGCCGGCGTTCATGGAGACGCACGATCTCGAGTTCATGTACAAGGGTGGGGAGACGTACCACTTCATGAACACCGAGAACTACGACCAGCTCGAGATGGACGACGAGGCGCTCGGCGACAACGCGCAGTGGATGCAGCCGGGAATGAAGATCCAGGCGGAATTCTTCGAGGGGAAAGCGATTGGCATTCGCCTTCCGAACACGATGACGCTCGAGATCGTCGAGACCGCTCCGGTGATGAAGACCGCGACGAAGAACGCGTCGAGCAAGCCGGCGAAGCTGGAGAACGGGGTGACGGTGAACGTGCCGGAATTCATCAGCACGGGGGAGAAAGTCCGCGTCAACCCGACGACTGGCGAGTACATGGATCGCGCGAAGTAAGGTTGAATTGCGTTCCTGGGTCGGTTAGAATGCAGGTCTTCGCGGAGCAGGTGAAGTCGGTACGGCGGCCGGAAGAAGTGGCATCCGGCACATGGTGGCCGTAGCTCAATTGGTCAGAGCACCGGACTGTGGCTCCGGGGGTTGCGGGTTCAATTCCCGTCGGTCACCCTTGGCGACAAGAGGATAGTCGAGCCACCGCGGCTCGAACTCGGAATAGGTCCGTAGCTCAATTGGTAGAGCACCGGTCTCCAAAACCGGCGGTTGGGGGTTCGATTCCCTCCGGGCCTGTGCGGTGACCGCCGCCTGGCGGAGCGCTGTTTGACAGATGAAGGAGCTGAACGCAGGAAACGAAGGACCGCCGCGGGCTCGTTGCCGATGGCGGCGCATGGAGCAGGAGCAGCGCCGCAGGCGCTGCGATTTCGGATGAAACGTGTTGCTGTGCGCGGAGCGCGCAGCAGCGCCAACGGCGTTGCGACTTCTAATGAAATTACCGCCGTGGGCTCTGCGCCTGC
>JANMAM010000021.1:0-73249 GCA_031359795.1 Gemmatimonadaceae bacterium | reverse complement strand
TACGAAACGGACGAGTCGATGGTGCTCGTCGAATGGTACGGCCGCGGGAACCGGCGATCGTCGATGGGTGGAGCCTCGGCGATGGAGGCCGTCGCTCAGTTCGCGCGGTGCATCGAGGAGGCCCGTGACACGGCGAGCTCTGCGGGAGTGGCGACCTTTCCCGGGTCGCTCGCCGAGTTGCTGCGCGAACGCCGGTGCAGTGGGCGGCCGAACGCAGACTCTTCGGCGATGTTCATCCCGGTGGGCAACGGCTCGTACCGCGTCACATACGAACCGGCGCTCGCGCCACGCCACGGTGACGCGCCCGGTGGCTACACGCTGTCGTTCGAGTCACAGCACGACTCGATTGGGCAGCCAACCGGTGCCGGGCTTCTCAGCTTCCTTGTGGACAGCTCCGCGACGGTGCACGTCACGCGTCGCGGCCGGGCGGCAACGGCGGATGATCCGGCCGTGCCCAGCTGCCCGTCGTATGAAGCCCGATCGCGAATGCGGATCGAGCCGATCTGCACCGAGTGGGTCGCGCGGCAGCGCTGGGGGCTGCGATCGCAGTTGCCGACGATCGGGTGGAGCCGCTCAGGGAGCGGCACAGTCGGCGCGGGGGATACACTCTTCGTGATTCCGCAGTATCAGCCGGTGACGCGCAGCGACTCGATCGTCGAAGCGCACATTCAATGGGATGCGACCAGTCCCGACTCGACGCTCAGCCGCCGCGCCGGCCGCCTTGGAGATCCGTTGGGCAGCGGTGTGAGCATCCGCCTGCAGCACGCCTACGCTGACACCGGCATGAAACGGATCCGCTTCTGGCTCCGCACCGGTGCCGGCGACCAGTACGAATTCCGGGACAGCGTGCGCGTGCTGCTGCCCAGGCGCTACCGTTAGGCGGTCTGGCGGCAGGCGGCAGGCAGGCCTAACGCGATACTACTGCCGGCATTGCGCCTTGGGATCGGGCTTAGGCTTGTCGACGACCAGGCGCGCGTCGCGGTTGGCGACGGTACGGGCGACGTCATAGACGAAGCGGACGACTGAAGCGTAGTGATCGTAGTCGATGTACTGCGGCTCGTCCGAGACCTGGTGATAGTCGCTGTGCTGGCCGGTCGAGAAGAAGGCGACCGGGATGCCGTAGCGGGCATAGTTCGCGTGGTCGCTGCGGCAGTAGATGTTCTCGGGATGACCGTCGGCGTCGAGCGAGTAGTCGATGGTGAACGGAACCGGTTCGCGCGAATTCACCTGCTCGATCAATTGCGCGTACTCCGTCGACAGCCGGCGCGGGCCGATCAGCTCGACGTAGCGCGGGCCACCGCCGTCGACATCGAGTGCGCTGCCGCGACCGATCATGTCGATGTTCACCTGCGCAACGATCGAGTCGCGCGGAATCGTCGGGTGATCGGTGAAGTACTCCGACCCGAACAGCCCGAGCTCCTCGGCGGTGTGCCAGACGAAGATCACCGAGCGGCGCGGCCGATCCGCGCCCTGCGCGTTCTTCCACGCTTCGGCGATCTCGATCAGGCCGACCGATCCCGAGCCGTCGTCATCAGCACCGTTGAAGACGGAATCGATACGCGCCGGGCGAACAGCGTGGAGGCTGTCGACGTTCACACGAATCGTCGCGCGTTTCGCGGGATCGATCTGCGCGAACGGGTCGGCCGCGCCGAGGCGATGCAGCGCCTGGTTGAACGCACGCAGCGAGTCGTGGTCGATGCCGCCTTTGCGCACACCGATGTGGTCATTGTGCGCGCCAAGGGCGACGTATTCGCCGCGAAGCGCCGGATCGGTTCCGGGAAGAATCGCGATCACGTTGCGAGCGGGCGCCGTCGTCTCGACAAAGCCGAGGGAGCCGCGGACCGTCTTGCCCGCCTTGCCGGCGGCAAGCGTCTCGAGATCACCGCTGACGAGCGCACTGGTGAGCCGTGTGCCCATGATGATGAGACCCGGCGTCGTTGCCCGAGCGGGCATCTCGTCGTTTTTCAACGTGACCTGGCCGTCCGCGAAATACAGGCCGACCTGCTTGACGATCGCGTCCTGGTTGGCGAAGGCGACGGCGACCGCCTGCGGATAGCGTGAGGCAGCGCGCTGCGCTGCCAGGAAGATCGGCATCCCAGGGGCGGCGCGGACGATGACGACCTTGCCCGCGCCAACCGCCGGCGGAGACATCGACGCAGTGTCAGCGAGGCGACCGACGAACACGCTCCCGACACCGTCGATCGATGGTGATGCAGTGCCGACGTCGAGGGGCGCAAAATCGGTCCAGAGCGTGTACGCAGTGCCGTCGACCGAGAGCGATGCGCCCGCGACCAACCCGCGGCGGATGAGCGGCACGTCCTGAAAGAAGGTGCCGTTGTCTCCCCCCGGCTGAAGCCCGAGGCGGCGCGCCTGCTCGGCGAGCCACGCGGCCGCGCGGAGATTGTCGACGGTTCCCGCCTGACGGCCGCGCATCGAATCATCGGCGTAGGCGTAGAGGCGCGTGCGCAGGTCGGCGGTGGTGATGGCGGATGCGGCGGCGGCCGGGGACGGCGCGCTCGACGTCGTCGTGGCCGGTGCCTGTGCGCAGGCGGCGACGGCGAGCGCCGCGAGGGCGGCGCGGGAGAATGGGCGAAGCATTGAGGGAGCGATGCGGGTGAGGAGCGGCGACACGATGCCTATGCCGCAGGGGTAGAATTTTGCAGGGGCGCGGGAGCGACGCCAGTGACTGCGCTGTAAAGAGCCGGAAAGCGCGCGCCGGGGCGGGCCAAACAAACCGCGGTCGAGGCGCAGATGGCCTCGACCGCGGGGAGTTCCTGCGGCGCGTGCGAGCAGCGAAAGAGGCGACTACTTATCGAGCGAGCGACGCGTCTTCTTCAGCCAGGCTTCGGCGGCTTCCCATGCCTTCTTCCGGCTACCGTGCGAGGCGTCGCCGAAGTAGGCGCTGGCACTCGGTCGCGAGCCGCCGTCGGTCATCTTGTAACCGAGACGAACGAAGTAGCCATGGGTCCGGCGCGATTCCTGGTCGATGCGGCTGATCCCCGAGCTCGGGTTTGCCGGGGAGGTTCCGCCGCCGGTGCTACGCCCACGGGAGGAGGATTTCGACGCGGTCTTGCGGCTACCACCACGGCTCGAACCGGCGGTGGTGCGCTTGCGGGAGCTTTTGCTGGTTGGCACAGGGCGAGGGGTCACGGGCGGGACGACGGTCGTGGCGGGGAGGTCCGATCCACGACGGGAGGAACATTAAGCTTGTCTAATCTTACGACTGGCGCGTAGACGTCAATACCGAATTTCGAATTCCTGCGCAATTCGCTGCCCATTGACTAACGGTCCGGCCGAGAGCCCGCGCAGTTCGAGCAAATCGCGACCGTTAGGTTCAGCGAACATAGCGAATCGGCGCGCAACTCGCCAATCCGATGTCGCCATCCGCCAGGGGCCGGTGCCGACCGTCAGGCAGGATAGCTCTCGCGACGACCCGCCGCCGGGGACACGCGCGCCATCCGTTTGCCGAGACCGGCTTCGCCGAGCGACGCCGTCCAGCCGCGGCGCACTGCTACAGCCGCTTCTGGGCGCCGATCAGCCGGGCACCGCGCTGGTAGGTGAAGTAGGAATACGCCCATTGAACGAGGACGCTCGCCCGGTTGCGAAAGCCCGCCAGATAGACGATGTGGAGGAAGAGCCAGAACCACCACGCGAGGCGGCCGTGCAGCCTGATGCGCCCCTGACCGAACGACGCGATCGCCCGGTGGCGACCGATCGTCGCGAGGTCGCCTTTGTCGACATAGTGAAAGGGTCGTCGCGGCTGGCCAAGGATCGACCGGAGGATGTTGTGCGCGGCGAGCGTGCCCTGCTGCATCGCCGCGGGAGCGACGGCCGGGACGACCCGTCCACCCTGGTCGATGACAGAGAGGTCGCCGGCCACGAACACCTCGGGATGATTCGGAAGGGACAGGTCCGCACTCGGTCGAATCCGCCCCGCGCGCTCGAGCGGAACCCCCAGCTGCGCGCCTAACGGAGAGGCAGCGTTGCCGGCGGCCCAGAACACCGTGCGGGCGTTGATCCGCTCGTCGCCGATCATCACCGAGCCTTCGGCGACCGCGGTAACAATCGTGTTCAACCGCACTTCGACGCCCAACACCTCGAGATCCTGGCGCGCCTTGTCGGACAGCGACTCGGGCATTGCGGGCAGCAGCCGCGGTCCGCCTTCGATGAGAATGACGCGGGCCCTCGTGGTGTCGATGCGCCGGAACTCGCGCGGGAAGGTGTGGCTCGACGCGGGTCGGATCATCCCCGCGAGCTCGACCCCAGTCGGCCCGCCGCCGACGATCACGAAGGTGAGCAACGCCTCACGTTCCTCCGCCGACCCCTCCCACTCGGCGCGCTCGAATGCGCCGAGAAAGCGGCGGCGCATCTCGAGCGCGTCGTCGAGACTCTTGAGACCCGGTGCAAGCTGTTCCCACTCGGCGTGGCCAAAGTAGGCGTGGCGTGCGCCGGTTGCGACGATCAGGTAGTCGTAGGCGAGCGACCGCGGATCCCGGTCGAGCACCACCGTGCGGGTGGCGAGGTCGATGCGCTCGACCTCGGCGAGAACGACCGAGGTGTTGCGCTGCGCGCGGAGTCGCCAGCGGATCGGGACGGCGATGTCGCTTGGAGCGAGCAACGCGGTCGCGACCTGGTAGAGCAACGGCTGGAAGAGGTGGTGATTGGTTCGATCGACGACGACGAGGTCCACGGGCGCGTGCCGGAAAACCCGGGCGGCGTACAGTCCGGCGAAGCCCCCGCCGAGAATCACGACCCTGGGCTTTGGAACGCCGGCACTCGAGCGGGCCGCGCTGCCGACCCCGATCGGGGGAGGGGCCACGAATTTACCCGGCGAGCTGGCTGGTACAGTGCGGGCATCGCGTGGCGGCGAGGTCCACGTCTCCCATGCGGCAATACGGGCAGGCCTTCGACGCGGGCTTCTCCCCTTCGCGCGGCAGGAACATCCGACTAAGCCGCCATGCAACCAGCCCGATGATGATGAAATTCAACACCGCGCCGGCGACCGCGCCGACCCCGAACCGCACCGGGCCGACGGCGAATGTCGCCGCTCGCCAGTCACCGCCCGGGGTCGCATAGCCGACGATCGGCATGATGATGTTCTCGACGAGCGACTTCACGACGTCGCTGAGCGCGGCGCCGATCACCAGCGCAATCGCGAGCGCGAGGGCGTTCTGCTTGATCAGGAAAGACTTGAAGTCGCGCCACATGCGATGTTGTCCGGGAAGAGGTCCCCAATCTTAGCGCGCAGTGCCAGCTGTCGCGAGGCTCTGGAGATGGAAGAACCCGAACGATAAAGTTCGTGGTCGCCAGCGCCTGGCGGCGACTTCCCTGACCCGGCCCACGAGTGAGCATCGCGGAATCGCCCGACACGATCACTCGACTTCGCCGGCAGCTGGCATTGCTCGTCGAAGCCGATCGACTGAAGCTCGTGCTGCGGCGCACGGTCCTCGCGGATGGCTCGCGCCATGAGAACAGCGCGGAGCATTCGTGGCATCTCGCGCTCGCGGCGATGACGTTGGCCGAGCACGCCGCGCCGGATGTCGACATCGCGCGCGCCACGCAGATGGTCGTCGTCCACGACCTCGTCGAGATCGACGCCGGCGACACGTTCGCCTATGACGCCGCTGGCAATCTCGGACGCGTCGACCGGGAGCTGCGCGCGGCCGATCGCTTGTTCGGGCTCCTCCCTGTTCAGCAGGGCCTCCAGATGCGCGCGCTCTGGGAGGAGTTCGAGGACGGCCGTACGGCGACGGCGCAGTTCGCGATCTCGCTCGACCGCCTGCTGCCGCTGCTCCTCAACGACGCGGCCGATGGGGGCAGCTGGCGCGCGCACGGCGTCACCCGCGCCCAGGTGCTTCGACGGATGGCTCCGATCGAAGCGGCGCTGCCGGCGGTCTGGCCGCTCGTCGTCGAGATTGTCGACGGGAATTGCGCGCGCGGCCACATCGCGCCGGACGCTCCGCCGGGCCCCGATGGTAGTTCGGCGTAGGGGCCGTTATGCGGCGAATAGGTTCGGCGTGGTATCATATGGCTGTGCGACCTTCAATTCCGTTCCGCTCGGCGAATTCCCGATCGCGTCTGCTCGCTGGCGTCGCCGGCGTCGCGTGCCTGGCCGGCGTAACCAACCTCGCGCCCGCCGCGGCAATTGCGCAGCAAACCCGCGTTCCACTGACCCGGCGTGCCGCGATCGCCGCGGCGCTCACCCGCGGGACGCGGTTGCCGACAGCGCAGGCCGACACTCTCGTCGCCGCTGCACAGCTGCTCTCGGCACGAGCGCTCGCGAACCCGATGCTCACGGCGACGTACACGAAGTCGGTCCCGCAGTATCACGCGGAGCTCGATCTTCCAGTTCCGTTTCCCTGGATACGAAACGCTCGTGTCGGCTCGGCGCGGTTCGCCGTCGCGGCGGCTCGGCTGCGTTACGGCTTCGCGCGCGCTTCGGCAGTACTCGATGCTGACACGAGCTACACGATTGCGCTCGCGGCGGAGGCGCGCACGGAGCTATCCGCCCGGACCGCCGCTGACGCCGACACGTTGTTGCGCATGGCGATCGCGCGACGCGACGCAGGCGACGCGAGCGAACTCGATGTCGAGCTGGCCCGCGTCAACGCGGGACAGCAGGCGAACGCCGCTGCCAGCGATTCGCTGACGCTCCGCTCGGCGCTACTCGATCTGCAGCTGGCGATCGGTCTCAGTGGTGACACAATCGAGCCGATTCCCACCGATTCGCTCAACGCGCCGCCCGCTGTCGACTCGCTATCGGGCGAGCCGCTCGGCGTCGCGGCTGCCGTGGCGGGGCTTCAGTCCGCGACGCTCAGCCTTGCCGCAGAACGGCGGGCAACGTGGGGCGCGCCGAGCATTCTCGCGGGAATCGAGACGCACGATCCAAGCGGTGGGGAGACCGGGATCCTCCCGATCATCGGACTCGCACTGCCGCTGCCCCTGTTCAACCGCAACCGCGGGGCGGTGGCAACGGCGGTGGCCGAACGGCAGCGGGCAATCGCCGATCTGGCGCTCGCCCGTCTCGAGAGCCACACCCGGATCGCGCAGGCGCGGCGCGAGCAGGCAGGCGCGATCGCCCGAATCGCGCGGGGACGGGTGGTGGTCGAGAGCGCCAATCGAGTCGCCGCGATGTCGATCGTTGCCTACCGCGAGGGAGCATCGACCCTGCCTAACGTTCTAGAGGCGCAGCGCAACGCGCGGGAAATCGTGGCGCGGCACATCGAAGACCTGGCGCGGGCGTGGATTGCTTCGGCGATGCTGCGCGCACTTACCCTGACGGCATCGCCAACACCCTGATGCGACACGCGCGGCGCCCTGGTTCGGCGATGGTCCTGACGGTTTCGATGCTTTGCGCCGGTTGTTCCCACGACGCGGCATCGGCCGACGCCGGGGGATCGGCCCCGGTCATCGGCGTGCGGACGGCGATCGCCGCTTCGCAACCATTCACGGAGACCATCGGCGCGATAGGAAATGTTTTTGCTCGTGCCGGGCACTCCGCCGCGCTCGGCGCACCAAGCGCGGCGCGCATCTCGCGCGTGCTGGTCAGTGCGGGCCAGCACGTCGCCGCCGGCGACGTACTGGTCGAGCTGGATCAGACGACGTTTCAGTCGGCGGCGCGGAGTGCCGAGGCGCAGTTGACGGTGAGCCAGCTCGCGTTCGAGCGCGCGACGCGCCTTGCCGGGGCGGGAATCGTTCCGCGCAAGGACGTCGAGCAGGCGGAAGCCGATCTCGCGCGAGCGCGCGCCGATGCCGCAACGGCGCGCCGAGCGGCCCAGCTGTCGGTGTTGCGGTCGCCGATCTCGGGGGTCGTGACCAGTGTCAACGCGGTGCTCGGTGCGACCGCCGACCCGGCGCAACCCCTCGTCGAGATTGCGGACCCGTCGGCGACCGACGTCGTCCTCAACACAACACCGGCCGACGCTGCACGCATTCGCGGCCAGGCGACGGTGGAGCTGGTCGCGGGCCAGAGCGCGGGGGGGGAACCGTTGGGCACTGGCACGGTGCTGGACATCGGAGGGGCGGTGGACTCCGCGACGCGGTCAGTTCCCGTCCGCGTCCGCGTGACAGCTGCGCGTCGGGTACTCCGCATCGGTGAGACAGTGTTCGGCGAGATCGCAACTTCCGTGAGACCTCAAGCGGTGGTCGTGCCAGTCGAGGCGCTCGTCCCCGAGGGCGACGGGTTCAAGGTGTTCGTCGTCGACGCGCGGAGCATTGCACATGCCCGACCGGTTACGGTAGGTGGACGGACATCGAGGCTCGCTGAAATCACTGGCGGCGTGGCGGCGGGCGAGAAGGTCGTCACGTATGGCGCGTACGGTGTCGAGGACAGCTCCAAGGTCGTCCCTGCGTCGGAAGACGCGGCCGCGCCGTGACGGAGGGATCGCCGCGGGAAGGGATGAGCGGACGCCGCGGATTCTTTGCTCTGCTCGCCGACCAGCGGCGGTTCGTCTATCTCGTCGTCACCTTGCTCAGCGCGGCGGGGATCTGGGCGGCGCTGCGGCTCCCGTCGGCGATCTACCCGGAGCTGCAGTTCTCGCGGATCACGGTGGTCGCCTCGGGCTCCGCGTTAGGCGCCCGCCAGGTGCTGTTCGGCGTGACGAGGCCGATCGAGGAAGCGGTGAGCATCGTTCCCGGGGTGACGCGAGTACAGTCGCGGGTCATCCGGGGTGGGAGCGAGACGAACATCACGTTCTCGGAAAACACGGACATGGCCTACGCGCTGCAGCAGACGCAGCAACGCGTCAATCAGATCAGTGGCGATCTCCCGGCGCAGGTGAGCCTGGAGGTTGAGCGCCTGACGCCATCGCTCTTTCCGGTACTTTCGTACAACATCGAGGGCGGCGACGCGGCGACGCTTCATGACATCGCTCGCTACGAGATCCGGCCACTGGTGTCGCGCGTGCCGGGCGTGGGACGCGTCGACGTGCAGGGAAGCGACGTGCGCGAGATCGAAGTGATCGCCGATCCGGCGCGACTCAGCTCGCTCGGACTCAGTTACGATGATGTCGCGTCGGCGATTCGCAGCGCGACTGATGTCAGCGCGGTAGGACGGATGCCGGCGAACTACAAGCAGTTCCTGATCGTCACCACGTCGGAGGCGCACTCGTCCGACGACATCGGGAACGTGGTCGTTCGCGGCTCGACGCGCGTGCGCGACATCGCGACTGTGATCAACGGGACCGAGGATCACGTCAGGATCATCGCTGGCGACGGGCGTCCGGCGGCGCTGCTCAACATCACCCGGCAGCTGGGCGGCAACACGGTCGCCATCGCCGACAGCGTCGCTGCGATCGCCGCGACGATTCGGAAGACGCTCCCGCCCGGTGTGCGGCTGAAGCCGGTCTACGATCAGGCAGCGCTCGTCCGCGATGCGGTGACGTCGGTGCGCGACGCGATGCTGATCGGCGCCGCGCTGGCCGTGCTCATCCTGCTGATCTTCCTCCGCCAGGCGCGGATCACCGCGATCAGTGCGTCGGCAATCCCCCTGACGATGGCGATGACCGTGTTCATCATGTCGCTCATCGGACAGAGCTTCAACCTGATGACGCTTGGCGCGATGGCAATCGCGATTGGCCTCGTCATCGACGATGCCGTGGTGGTCACGGAGAACATCGTCAGGCACCTGCAGCTGACGCCGGATCGCGATCGCGCGATCCACGACGCGGTGCGCGAGCTGATCTGGCCGGTGACGACGTCGACGCTCACGACGGTCGTGGTCTTCCTCCCACTCGGGCTTCTCACCGGTGTCGAAGGTCAGCTGTTCAAGACGCTATCGATCACGTTGACGATCGCCGTGCTCGTGTCGCTCGTGCTTGCGTTGACGATCATTCCGCTGATGGCCGAGCAATTCCTTTCGGCGGAAGCGACGGCCGACGAGCGCGCCGGATCGGTCTCGCCCGGGGTCGCGAAGCGGGATGGCGCGCTCGCTCGAGCGGGTCGCGCGATCGATGCGTTGTCGGTGCGCTACGCACGCTCGCTCGGCGCCGTGCTCCACCATGGAAAGCTGTTGGCGGTCGGCGGCCTGCTGCTGGTGGCGGGCGGCGCGCTCGCGTACAGATACGTGGGAACCGGCTTCCTTCCCGAAATCGACGAGGGAGCGTTTGTGGTGGATTACGTCTCGCCCGGCGGAACGTCGTTGCCGGAGACGGATCGCGAGGTGCACGTCGTCGAGCGGATCCTCGCGAGCATGCCCGAGGTCACCGGTACGTCGCGGCGGACTGGCGCCGAGCTCGGACTGTTCGCCACCGAGCAGAACGTCGGCGACATCGTCGCGAGGCTCGTACCAGGGCGGCAGCGGAGCCGCTCGACGTTCGAGATCATCGATGATGTGCGGGCTCAAGCCGAAAGCGCCGTCCCGCGGCTGCGCATCGAGTTCGTGCAGATTCTCTCCGATGTGATCAACGATCTCGCCGGCGCGGCGAAGCCGGTCGAAGTGAAGCTGTTCGGCTCGGACATCGGCGTGCTCGAGAGGTACGCCGAGAGCGTGACACCGGAGCTGGAGAAGATCGACGGGATCGCCGACTTCTACAACGGAATCAGCGAGCCGTCCGCTGAGATGTCGATGTCGATCGACGCTGTCGAGGCAGCGCGAATGGGGATGACTCCCGCCCAGGTGAGCGCCGCGGCGGCGGGAGCGCTACTCGGGGTTTCGGCGGGGGAAGTGCGACTCGAGGATCGGTCGGTCGCTGTCAGAGTGCGCGCGCCCGATTCCGTGCGTTTCGATCCGCAGCAACTCGGCGCGCTTCCAATCGTATCGCCGGACACGCGGCGGGCGGCGCCGCTCGGGACGCTGGCGACGTTCACCTCCGGCGAGACACGCGGGACGCTCCTGCGCGAGAACCAGCAGCAGTTGATCTCGATGACGGCCGACCTGAGCGGTCGCTCGCTCGGGGCCGTGGTCGGCGACGTGAAGCAGGTTCTCGCGGCGCATCCGCCGCCGGCAGGGGTGCGACTGGACATCGGTGGGCAGTATGCCAGCCAGCAGACAGCCTTCCGTGCCCTGCTCGCGGTCCTCGGACTGGCCGCGCTGAGCGTGATCGGCGTGATGGTGATCCAGTTTCAGTCGTTCGTGGAACCGCTCGTCGTGCTCCTCGCGGCGCCGCTCTCGTTCGTCGGCGCGCTGGTGCTGCTGCTGGTGACGGGCACGCCGCTCAATGTCTCATCGTTCATGGGCCTGATCCTGCTCGTCGGGCTGATCGTCAAGAACGGCATCATCCTGCTCGACTTCACGCGCCACCAGATGCGCGAGAACGGCCTGACGCTCGAGCCGGCGATCCGCGAGGCGGCACGGATTCGCCTCCGACCCATCCTGATGACGACGCTCTGCACGCTCTTCGGGCTGCTGCCGCTCGCGTTAGGGCTTGGCGCGGGGAGCGAGCTGCAGCGGCCGCTCGCGCTCGCGGTAATCGGGGGGCTGACGCTCTCGACGCCGATCACACTGTACCTCGTGCCAGCGTTGCTGGTGGCGGTTCGCGGTCGTGACTGGCGGGGATGACGGCGGACGCGGCGCCAGCTACGGCTTGATCACGAGGAGCGTAAACGATCCTGGCATCATCGGCGCCGGCGGCCGTGGCTGGTCCGCCGTCGCCGCGGGCGTCGGTCCGAAGTCCGCGCTCACCGAATAGACGATGTGCGTCTGCGGGTCGAGCGCCATCGTGCGCGCGCCGCGCTGCGTAATGACCGTCTGAACGACATGGGCGGAGTCGGGCGTATCTATGTGAACGACGGTCAACGTCCCCTCACCGTTCGAGGCGAAGGCGAGCTGCGTTGCCGGATCGAAGCCAGCGGCGTCAGTGCCGTCGCCGGTCGGGACCGTAGCGACGACTCTGCCGTTGTCGGCATCGACGATCGCCATCAGGCTGTTCGAGCAGACCGCGAAGAGCCGGCGATGCGCGCGGTCGATCGCGAGGCCAGTCGGCTCCTCGCACGGCGCGAGTGCCCAGCGCCCCTTGACCGTCAGTGTCCGCGTGTCCAGCTCGACGATCTCGCTGGTGTCCTCGACGTTCACCCAGAGCATCCCCCGGCCGTCCGTGACGGCGAATTCGGGTTTGCCGCCTAACGGCACCGTGCCGACGATCGCGTCACTCGTGGCGTCGATGACAGTCGCGTCGTTGCTTCGTCCATTGAAGACGAACACACGGTGCGAGGACTCGTCGTAGACGATGGCGTCGGGATTCACGCCGCTGGTCCTGATCCGGGCGATCGGCGCGAGCGTCCTGAGGTCGAGGACCGTCACGCTCGAGTCGCGACCGTTGCTTGTGTAGGCCCGGTTGCGGTCGTAGGCGAACGCGATGCCGTGGACGCCCGGGGTGTCCAGGACGTCGCCGACAACGGTGCCCGTTCGCGCGTCGGCGACGAGGGTGTGCGTCCCGCGGGACATGAACACGCGGTGGCCGGCGGTGTCGACGATCAGATAGTCCCAGCCGCCATCGCGACCGAGCTTGACTCGCTCGGCGACATGGTAATTTGGCGTCGCGGTCGCCGCTCGCCCGATCGGGACCCTCGGTGAAACACACGACATTGTCGCCAGCGCGCCGAAGGCGGGGACGAGCGGCGAGCAGAGCACGCGTTGCAGTCTCACGGCGTTCCGGATTGAAGGAGGGTGGAGCGGCGGCGAGTCGCCCGGCCAGCGCCCACTTCGTAGCCGGTCACGCAGACGGCGAGCCAGGCGAGGCCGGCAGCCCAGCCGCCGGCAACATCGCTCGGGTAGTGCACGCCGAGATAGACGCGGCTGACACCGATGAGCAGGGCGAGCAGCGTCGCGGCGGCAAACGCCAGCGCGCGCTGCCAGCCGCGGCGCTGTCTCGTCTTGACGATCGCGTACGCGAGAAATCCATAGCCGATCACCGAACCCATCGCGTGACCACTCGGAAAGCTGTACGAGCTCCCGTGCAGGAACGCGGCGGCGAATTCGGGGCGCGTGCGATGAATCGTCATCTTCAGCACGGCGTCGACCAACGCCCCGCCTGCGGCGGCGGCCGCCCAGGCAGCAGCGAGAAGGCGTTGGCGGAGCGCGATCGTCGTCATGACCCCGATCACGGCGAGCGCAGACATTGCCAACGGAGACCCGAGGTTGGTGATCGCGGCGAAGACCGCAATTCCGCGTGACGTGGTTGCGGAATGCATCACGCCCGCCGTCGCGACATCCCAACGCACGAGCGCGTCGCTATCGAGGACTTCCTCGAGCAGTCCCCCGAACAGCCAGACGCCTGACGCGACAACGGCAAGTCCGGCCGTCAGGTGCAGGCCGAGGTACGAATCGCGTTCCAGCCGTGCACGGAGAAATCGGCGCCAACGCGGCGCTGATCGGGGGGCCTGACGCGGCGAAGTCATCGTGGCGGCGTGCCGATTTGCACAGGGGCGACAGCGGGAGCCTGCACCGGGCCCTGCCCCGCCCCGGTACGTTCGATCGCCCCGGCGATCGCCTGCAGGTCATCGGTGTCGAGGGCGAGGGACGCCGCGCCAATCCAGCCGTCGACCTGGTCGGGGCTCCGCGCTCCCACGATCGCGCCGGTGACCCCCGGCCAATGCAGGGCCCACGCGACTGCAACCTCCGCCACCGTCACTCGGTGTCGTGCGGCGATCGGCCGGAGCGCGTCGCGCAGCGCGAGGTTGCGCTCGACGTTAGGCGTCTGGAACTCCGCGCTCCGCGAGCGCCAATCGTCAGGCGGGAGCGCCCGGGCGCGCGCGAGCGAGAAGCGGTCGGTGAACAGCCCCGCGCCCATCGTGCTGTAGACGATCACACCGGTGCCATTCCGCGCGCACCATGGAACGAGCTCCGCAGCCGCGGCGCGACGATGCAGTGAGAACGGTGGCTGAAAGGAGTCGATGTGGCGAATCATCTCGCACCGAGCGAGCAGCGCCACGTCGAAGTTCGAGAGTCCCCCCCAGCGGACCTTTCCCTCGTCGATGAGCCGACCCATCTCGCCCCAGGAATCCTCAACCGCGGTTCCCGTGTCGGTGTCGGGACGGTGAAACTGAAAGACGTCGATCGTGCCGACTCCGAGCCGGCGGAGCGACGCCTCACACTGCGCGCGAACCGACGCCGGTGAGAGGTCGCGCGAGGCGGCTTTCATCGGATCGGCCGGATCCCAGATCAGGCCGCACTTGGTGAAGACAAGCGGGCGGTCGCCGGCCGGCAAGTCGCGCAGCATCCGGCCGACGACTTCCTCGGAGTGGCCGACACCATAGATGGCGGCGGTGTCGATCCAGTTGATCCCGCGGTCGACGGCGTGGCGCATCGCGGCGATCGACTGGCCGTCATCCTGCGCACCCCAGGCGTGGGCCCAGCCCCCGCCACCGACCGCCCACGAGCCAAAGCCGACCCGCGTGATCTGCGGGCCGGCCCGGCCGAGCTGCCCGGCGGGGAGCAGCACTGCCTAACGCGTGGTCGTGGGCGGCGCGTTGCTGCTGGCGACCGTGCCCTCCCCCTTCACGTATTTCCCGTACCAGGCGAGATAGCGCTGCAGGCGGTCGATCTTGTAGCTCGGGACGCTGATGCCGTGGAACTGGTTGGGGTAGATGATCAGCTGCGTCGGAATCCCGATGCTGCGGAGCGCCTGATACATCTGCTCGCTGCCGACCGCGGGAACGTTGAAGTCCCGCTGCCCGACGAGGAAGAGCGTCGGTGTCCTGATGCGGTCAGCGTGCAGGAAGGGATAGGAGACCTTGAGCCAGGGCTGGATGTCCTTCCACGGAAGACTGAGCTCTGTCTCGTACTGCACGGTGTACTGGTCGACACCGTACATCGCGAGCTGCAGCGCGCTTCCAGCTCCCGAGATCGCGCCCTTGAAACGCGTGTCGGTGGCGATGGTGTAGTCCGTCAGGATTCCGCCATAGCTCCAGCCGCCGATGCCAAGCTTGTTCGGATCGGCGATGCCGCGCGCGACCGCCGCGTCGACCGCCCCGAGCAGGTCGACGACCTCGAGGTTGCCCCAGTCTCCGTAGATCGCGGTGCGATACGCCTCGCCGCGGCCGTTGCCGCCACGATAGTTCACCGCGAGCACTGCATACCCGTTCGCCGCGAAGAACTGGCGCTCGAACATGAAGCTGTGGTCGTCCTGGGCGCTGGGGCCGCCATGGATCCTCAGCAGCAGCGGCACCTTCCCGCTCCTGTAGCCGAGCGGCCGGGCGAGGAGGCTATGGACCTCGGTGCCGTCCTTGCTCCTGCTCTCGAAGTCCTCGACGCGGACGAGCTGCACCTCGGCTAGCCATTTGTCGTTCTGGTGGCTGATCTGCCTGACGGTGCCGTTCTCGATGGCGAACACTTCGTCAGGCATCGTGTCGGTCGAGACCAGCGCCGCCATGCTTCCATCCGCCGCCGGGTCGTCGATGCTCGAGACGGCGCGCCGGCCGGTGACGAGCCGCTCGACCGCGCCGCCGTTAGGCCTGACGCGACCGACCCACTGGGTCCGGTCGTCCTCGACGACGAAATAGATCGCCGACCCGTCGACGCTCCAGCGCGGGCTCTGCACTTCGCGATCGAGCTCGGCGGTGAGGACCTTCGGCTGGCAGCCGGTGGACGGGCAGCCGTCGACCTGGACGACGGCGAGGCGGTCCATGCTGTACGCGTAGTACTTCGCCTCGCCGCCGCGCAGGTACGCGATCGACTTCCCATCCGGGCTCCAGACCGGACTGGCGTCCTCGCCGGCCCATGTCGTCACCTTCCGCGGCGCGACCCCGCCTCGCGCGTCGGCGACCCAGATGTCGGTGTTGTGATCGCGATCGGGGTCGGTCTCACCGCGCTTGCTGACGAAGGCGATGCGCTTGCCATCCGGCGACCAGACGATGTCCGATTCGTCGAAGGCCGGCCCCGACGAGAGCAGCTCGGTCTTCTTCGTCGCGACGTCAAAGAGGTAGATGCGCTCGCGTTTCCCGCCGAGGTAGCCGACGATGTCGCGCTTGAATGCATAACGGTCGATCACGATCGGCTTCGGCGTCTTCTTCTTGCCCGTATCGCTGGACACGGCGGCGGTGTCGGGATCGTCCTCGACCACCACGGCGATGCGCTTGCCGTCAGGCGACCATTCGTAGGAGTCGACGCCACCCTTGAAGTCGGTCAGCTTCTGCGCCTCACCGCCCATGCGATCGAGCAGCCAGATCTGTCCGTCGTCGAGACCCTGACGCGACGAGACGAATGACACATACCGATTGTCGGGACTGAACCGGCCGCTGCTCTCGCCTTCGTTGGTGCTCGTCAGGCGGAGGTGCTGGGTTCCGTCCCAGCTCGACATCCAGACATCGGTGTCGTTCTTGTCGCGGGCCGAGTCGGCGGCGGAGACAGTGTAGACGACCCATTTCCCGTCGGGGGAGCGATGAGGATCGCGGACGTCGCGGAGGCGGTAGATGTCCTCGGCCTTGAGGGGGCGCCTGGATTTCGACTGTGCGACGGCGGACGTGGGCGAGATGACGGCGACGGCGAGCAAAGCGGCGAAGGCGACGCGGGATGGGCGCATGGGTCGGATTGGGGCGTGGGAGGGGCAGACGAGCGAGTTTACGGCGGGGGAGCGCGGGTGTCCACACACTCCCGCGCGTCGAGGGCCATGAGGCAGAACCGATACTGCCATGAGGCACGCGGTCAGGATACCTGCCCTGCCAGGAGGCATGCTGCAGGCGCAAGCGGGCAGGAGGGCATGAGGCAGGGGCGCGGCCAGAAGGCACAACGGCGGAGGAGGACGGCGTGCCTGGGCGGGCTCAGCGGCGGGCTCAACTGACGCTCAATTTCCTGTCGGGGACGCTAACTTTCGGGGGCGATTGGCGTCCAACGGGGTATGAAAGCCAGCGCTCAGGGGAGCGTGATTGGCGGGGAGAAAGTGGCGGCCGGGCGTGGGTCGGGCGGCAGTACTTCATCGGGGCTGGGGGAGAAACAATGCGACAGACGCGTTTGATGCTTGCAGGGGTGGCAGCGACGGTGGCGCTTGCGGCATGCGGCCAGGGCGGATCAGCGCCGGTCGATCTTGGCCGGGAGCTCGACGTTGCGACCGGGGACAGCATGGGGCTCCTGCCGAATCGGGGGGCGACGCAGTTCGTCTCGGCGATCGAGCGCACTCCTGGATGGGCGCCGGCAGCGACGCCCGTGAAGCAGCCGACGCCATCGCCGCGCGCGATCGCGCAGCCGGTGAAGACGCCGGTGCGAACGAGCAACGAGGGGCCGGCCGTTGAGGCGGTCGTTGTCGCTCCGAAAGCACCGGCGGCGACGCCGGCTCCAACGCCGACTCCAACGCCGACTCCAACGCCAACGCCCACACCGCATCGGCGTGGGGGATACAAGAGCGTGGGAGAGGTGATCCGGAACGCACCGTTTCCGATCAATCCGCTCACGATCCGATAGCGGCGGGACGTCGCCCGGACGGCAAGCGGCGGTGAGGGTTCAACCCTCACCGCCGCTTCGTCGTCCTGCCTCAAGGTAGCCGCCTAACGCTCGATGGCGCCGCCCCTGCACTCCGGGCGGAATTCCCGCGGCCTACTCTTCGGCGTCGATGTTCACGCTCGACTCGGCGATCACGGTGAGCAGCTTGTCGGTATCGCCCTCTTCGTCGAGCGTCTGCTGGAGCAGGTCGGCCTGCGCGGCGAAGCCAAGGGTCCGCGCGTAGGTACGCACGCAGCCGTAGCCGGCCATCTCGTAGTGCTCGACATGCTGCGCGGCGGCGATGAGGCCGGCGTCGAGGACGTCCTTGTCCGGGCGTTCCTTGATCAACTCCTTCGCCTCCTTGATCAGCCCTTCCATGCCCTCGCACTTCTTCCCCTTGGGGGAGACGCCGAGGTCCTTGCAGATCCGCTCGAGGCGCTTCACCTGCTGGCGCGTCTGCCGCTCGTGCGCGGTGAATGCCTTCTTCAACGAGGAATGCGAAGACTTCTTGATCATCTGCGGCAGCGCCTTGAGAATCTGGTTCTCAGCGCTGTACAGGTCCTTCAGCCCCTCGATGTAGAGGTCCTTCAGGGTCTCGAGTTCCATGGTGCGTCGGGTCGCGGTTGATGGTGAGTCAGAGGCCGCGACAAAAGCAAACGGCGGGCCGCGCCGATGCTTGGCTCACGATGCGCCAACTGCCTGATGCCCGAGCTGCCCGCTACTTGCGACGGCCGGGCAGTGCGCGGACGACGTCGTTGAACTCGAAGGGCTTGGGGAGGAACGGGCGGCCGGTCGAGTTGAGGAACTGCTGCAGGTCGGCGCTGACGATGTCGCCGGTGAGGAATACGACGCGCTCGGCGAGATCGGGGCGGTCGGCGCTCCAACGCTGGAAGATCTGCTGGCCGGAGACGTCGGGCATGCGCATGTCGAGGAGAACGGCATCGAATACTTCGTCGCCTTCGCCACGCCAGATCGCCTCGCTACCGCTGCTGACCGTGACGACTTCATGGCCCGCACCGGTGAGGAATCGCTCGAGCGCCATCCGGATCGGCTCTTCGTCGTCGACGACGAGGATACGGAGCGCCGGGCTGTTCGGCGCGGGGACGTGCGCCACAGGCGGCGCTGCGCGCTTGCCGGTCGTGATCAACGGCAGCTCGATGCAGAACCGCGCGCCAGGGGTCGCGCGCTCGGCCCAGATCCGGCCGCCGTGCTCGCTGACGATGCCTAACGATATGGAGAGGCCGAGCCCAGTGCCCTGGCCGGTCGGCTTCGTCGTGAAGAACGGGTTGAAGATCACGTCGAGCGACTCGGGCGGAATTCCCGGGCCGGTGTCCTCGACTTCGATGCGCACCGTGTCGCCCTGGATGCGGCAGCGCAGCGTCAGGCGGTGGTGCGGCCGGTCAACCGATGCCATCGCCTGTTCGGCGTTGGTGATCAGGTTGAGGACGACCTGCTGCAGCTGGTAGACGTCGACCATCGTCTCGGGCGGCTCGACGTCGAACTCGCGCTCGATGCGGATACCGCGGACGTTGAGCTCGTACGACCGCAACTCCAACGTATCCTCGACCACCCGGTTGATGTCGGCGAGTGTCTTCTCCGACTTGTGCTGGCGAGCGAAGGTGAGGAGGTTGTGGACGATGCGCGCCGCGCGACGGGCTTCGCCGCTGATGACTTCCATCGAGTGGCGCTGGTCCGGCTTGAGCGAGCGATCGGCCATCATCAGCTGCGCGAACGCCGAGATGCTGGCGAGCGGGTTGTTCACTTCGTGCGCGACACCGCTCACGAGCTGACCAATCGCCGCCATCTTCTCGGATTGAATGAGCTGCTGCTGCAGCCGCTTCTCCTCGGTTGCATCGCGAATGACGCAGAGCACTTCGCGACTGCGCTGCGGGCAGGCGTAGTTCACCGTCATGTAGCGACGCTCGCCGTCCTTGCGAACGATCACTGTCTCGAAGTGCCCGACGTTGCCGGAGAGGGCGCGGCGGAACTCGATGATCGCCCGCGGCAGCGCTTCCATCGCCAGCAATGGTCCGAAGAATCGGCCGATGAGCTCTTCGCGAGCGTAGCCCGAGAGCACTTCGCCGGCGTCGTTGACGGTGGTGAAGCGGCCCATCGAGTCGAACGTCATGATCGCGTCGTTCGCGCCCTCGAACAGATGGCGATACCGCGACTCCGACCGCGCGAGTTCCTCGACCGAACGGCGTTCTTCGCTGACGTCACGCAGCGATACGATCGTGCCGAGTGCGGCGCCTTCGTCCTCGCTGATGCGGAGTGGCCCGGTCACGACCGAGACGATGCGCTCGTCGCCGCGCGAGCGAGTGATCTTCGCGTCGTAGCGATGGGCGCGGCCTGGGGCGTTGTTCGAGGCACCGTGGCCAGTCCCGTTGCCGGCGCGGGGGCCGTCCCATTTGACGTTGCTGCCGGTGACAGCGGGCGGCTCGTCGAGCATCGCCTCGAGCTTCTGCCCCTTCATCTTTTCGAGCGGCTTGCCGAAGAGGTCGATCGCGGCGGCGTTCGCCTGCACGATCGCCCCGTCCACGCCTAACGCGAGGAGCGCGTCCGGCGAGTAGGCGGCGAGATCCCCTGCTGGCGCCTCAACCGGCGTCAGTGGTGGCGCGCCGCGGGTGGATCGAAGCAGGTCGAAGGGGTTCATTCGGTCAGGCGGCGCGTTCCCGGTAGCGACTGAGCGGGAAGCTGCCGATCGCCTGATCCTGGCAAATGAAGCTGGCGGCGAACAGCCGCATCGCGCTTTCGGCACGGGCGCCGACGAGCGCGACATCCGCGTTCGCCTCTTCGCTCCGATTGAGCGCGATCCGTGACAGGTCGAGGTGCTTCTCCTCATCCGTCCGGACATCGCTCTTCACCCCGGCCAGCTGGCCGTGTTCGCGCAGCCACTGCGTGGTATCGGGACCGAGGTCGATCTCCGGGTTCCCGAGCACGCCGGGAAGGACGGTCGTCGAGGTGACGCCCCAGATGACCATCTCGATGCCGGCCTGACTGGCGAAGTGCTCCCAGTAGCCAACTTCCTCGTGCGTCGCGCTCGTGCCGAGCAGGTGGCAGAGGGCCAGCACTGCATCGGGGAAGATCGCATCGGGGAAGTTTCCTTCCGCGCCGCGCGACAGGTCGTCGGTGACCGCGGCAAGCGTCTTCGCGGTCATCTCATCGAGCTCCGCGGCCGTGAAGCGGGCGTGGTACGCCTCGAGGTCGGAATACATCCGCTCGTGGTCGACGCCGAAGCGCGCGAGCTTGACGCGCCACAGTTGATTGTGCGCCTGTTCCTCCTTGAGCTGCTCGGCGAGTGCGCCGAGAAACACGGAGTTACGGACGTGGTCGACCTTGGCGATGCTGAGAATGAGCGCGCGATTGAACCCGACCACCGCCGGATACAGGGCGCTGATGAAGGCAATCCACTGTTCGCGACTGATTCGACGCTCACGCAGGGCATTGGCGAAGGCGCAGTCGTTCATCCGCGCGGCGTACACGCGAGCGAGTTCGCTGACGACATCGCCGGCTCGCTGACGCGAATCCGGTCGGGAACGATGTTCGGTGGCGCGGACCGCGAAGGTCATCGGTATCGTGCAAAGGGGCGGCGCATCCGCGAGCGCGCAGCGTCGTCGCTGGCGTCACGGCGTAGCAGCGCCGTCGAGGGTTCGTTACAGGTTGGACGGTCCTGGAGGGGGGTAAGTCACGGCCTTTCGGCGCTTTTTAAAGGTTGCGGCGCCTGATGTCGAATCCCCGAACAAACGCCGACTTCCGTGTCGGCCGTCAGCTATTAGCCATTAGCCATTAGCGTTGAGCGACTGCGTTGACCGCAGTCCCTCCCTGCTAAAGGCTAATGGCTGATGCCTGCCGCTTCGACGAGCGCCGCGACCTCGCGGACTTTGGCGTTCACGAGCGGCGCGGGTGGCAGAGCGTCGCGCACGGCGTCGGTGGTTTTCAGGCCGTTGCCGGTGATGCAGAGGACGATCTCGTCTTCGGGCCTGAACCGGCCGCTCGCGGCGAGGGCGAGCGCGGCGGCGATGGTCACGCCGCCGGCGGTCTCGGTGAAGACACCGGTGGTCGTGGCGAGAACCCGGATCCCTTCGATGAGCGCTTCGTCGCTGACGGCCTGCGCCCAGCCGCCGGATTCGCGCATCGCCTCGACCGCAAACGTGCCGTCGGCGGGATTGCCGATCGCGATCGATCGGGCGATTGTGCGCGGCGTCTCCGGCACGAGCGTGCCGCCGCCGCTCTCGAACAGCCTGACGATCGGCGCGCAACCTTCGGCCTGTGCGCCGTACATGCGCGGGAGCGCTCCCTCGACCAGGCCCGCGGCCTCAAACTCCGCGAATCCCTTGCGCAGTTTCGTCAGCAGCGACCCCCCGGCCATCGGCGCGATCACCGCGTCAGGCAAGCGCCAGCCGAGCTGCTCGGCGATCTCGAACGCCATCGTCTTCGAGCCTTCGCCGTAATAGCCGCGCAGGTTGACGTTGACGATACCCCACCCGAAGCGATCGGCGAGCTGCGCGCAGAGCCGGTTCACGTCGTCGTAATGCCCGCGGATGCGCACGAGATTTGGTCCATAGACCAAGGTGCCAAGCACCTTTCCTTCCTCGAGATCCTCGGGGATGAAGATCCAGGCCTGCATGCCGGCTCGCGCCGCGTGCGCGGCGACGGCGTTCGCGAGGTTGCCGGTGGACGCGCAGCCGATGGTCTCGAGTCCGAACGAGCGTGCCGCATTGATCGCGGTGCTGACGACACGATCCTTGAACGACAGGGTGGGATGCGACACCGCGTCGTTCTTGATCCATGCTCTTGCAACACCCAGTCGAGCGGCGAGCCGTGGCGCATCGACCAGCGGCGTGAAGCCAGTGTCAGGCGAGAGCACGTCAGGCTCGGCGCCGACAGGCAGATCGCTCCAGTCGAAGGGAAGCCACTCGCGATAGCGCCAGAGCGACGGCCGGCGCGACTCGATGGTTGCCCGGCTGGGGAGCACGCGGTTCCTCGCATGCATCGGCTCGAGCGG
This sequence comes from Gemmatimonadaceae bacterium, assembly GCA_031359795.1. Taxonomy (GTDB): domain Bacteria; phylum Gemmatimonadota; class Gemmatimonadetes; order Gemmatimonadales; family Gemmatimonadaceae; genus JABFXC01. Next base: position 50,894 of record JANMAM010000021.1, on the reverse strand, counting down.
ACCGAGGCAATGCTCGCAGATCGCGACCGGTGCGGCGTCCTGCTCGACACCGCATAGCTTGCAACGCTGCGGCAGCGCGCGGAGCGCCGCATGGCGCGGAACATCGGTCTCGATGGAGAAGTCGGCGGCGTGCGTCATCGCTGTCTCACTCAGTATTTCGGGACTTTCGGATCGACGTCGTCGCTCCAGCGGAGGATTCCGCCGGCGAGGTTGCGGACCCGGGCGAAGCCGGCGGCCTGGAGCTGCCGAACCGCTTTCGCGCTCCGTCCGCCCGCCTTGCAATGGACGACGATTTCGCGCGCCGGATTGAGCGTCGCGATCGCCTCGCCGACCGTGCCTAACGGCACGAGACGGGCGCCGGGAATGTGGGCGATCGTCCACTCGTGCGGCTCACGGACGTCGATCAGGTCGAAATCATCGCCGCGCTCGAGCTTCGCCGCGAGCTCGGACGGCGTGAGCTCGGCGAGATCGGCGGTCTCGGACGGTGCACTCGGTCCCACGCCGCAGAACTGATCGTAGTCGATCAGTTCGCGGATCTCGCGCGTGCCGCACGCCGGGCAGTCCGGATCCTTGCGGAGCTTGAGGGTCCGGAACTGCATCGTGAGCGTGTCGATGGTCAGCAGGCGACCGACCAGGCCGTCACCGATGCCGAGCAGCAGCTTGAGGGTCTCGGTGGCCTGGATGGTCCCGACCAGACCGGGGAGCACGCCGAGCACGCCGCCCTCGGCGCAGCTCGGGACCAGCCCGGGCGGTGGCGGCTCGGGATAGAGGCAGCGGTAGCACGGCCCGTCAGCGGTCGCGAAGACGCTCGCCTGTCCCTCGAAGCGGAAGATGCTTCCGTAGACGTTAGGCTTGCCGAGTATTACGCAGAGGTCGTTGGTCAGGTAGCGCGTCTGGAAGTTGTCGGTGCCGTCGACGACGACGTCATAGTCACGCGCGATCTCGAGCGCGTTGGCGCTGGTCAGCTTTGTCTCGTACCCCTCGAGGTGGACGTGCGGATTGACGTCGTGGATCCGCTCGCGCGCCGACGCGAGCTTGGAGCGGCCGATGTCCCGCGTTCCGTGCAGGATCTGGCGCTGGAGGTTGCTCGCATCGACCACGTCGAAATCGACCAGCCCTAACGTTCCAACGCCGGCCGCCGCGAGGTAGAGCGCGAGGGGCGAGCCGAGCCCGCCGGCGCCGATGAGCAGCACACGGGCCGCCTTGAGCCGGCGCTGGCCGTGGAGACCGACCTCGGGGAGGATGAGGTGGCGGCTGTAGCGGAGGATCTCGTCGGAGGAGAGTTCGGGAAGATCGGCGCGGGCGGCGCCGGCTCCATTGGTGGCGCTCATCGTTCAGCCCCCCGCGATCGCCGGGACGACCGCGATCTCGTCACCATCGGCGACGACGGCGGCGAAGCCGCCGTGGAAGCGGATGTCCTCGTCGTTCAGATAGAAGGTGACGAACGGATACGGATTGCCATGCTCGTCACGCAGCCGCGGCGCGAGCGCCGGGTAGCGGCCCGCGATCTCCGAGACGACTTCGCCGACGGTCGCGCCGTTCGCCTCGATCGCGCGCGAGGGGGCGAGCTTGGCGAGAATGGTCGGGAGATGAAGAGTGACTGCCATTTGGAAACCTCGGATGGTGCGATGATGAATGATTGCACTGGGGCGGGCGCGTTGCTCGATCGTTCAGGCACGCGCGAGGGCGCGCGCCGACAGCGGGGGCGTGCCGGCGGCCGGCACGACGGCGGAGGCCGCCGCGGCGATCGATGAGGGCCGGGCGGCGCGGATCGCCTCCTCCTCGGCAGCGTCGATCGGGTAACAGTGTTCGGGGGCCGGGAAGCGCCGGGCGCGGACGTCCGACGCGTAATTCCGGAACGACGCCTCGACGACCGTGCCGACGTCGGCGTACCGCTTGACGAATCGCGGGCGGATGTCGCCGACGAAATTGCCTAACGCGTCGTTGGAGATGACGAGCTGGCCGTCGACCTCGGGTCCGGCGCCGATTCCGTAGACGAGGATGTCGACGCGCTCACGGAGATAGGCCGCCGCCTCGGCGGGGACGGCCTCGAGCAGCACGGAGAAGGCACCCGCTTCCTGGAGCGCGAGCGCATCGGCCGTGAGGCGCTCGACCGCGGCCAGCGTCTTCCCCTGCACACGGTATCCGCCGAGTTGACCGAGGCTCTGCGGGGTGAGGCCGATATGCCCCATCACGGCGACGCCGGCGTCGGTGAGCGCGCGGACACGGGGAGCGATGCGCTGGCCGCCCTCGCACTTGACCGCGTCGCAGCCCGCGGCGATGAATGCGCCGCCGCTCCGGACCGCCGCCTCGTCGGACGGTTGATAGGAAAGGAACGGCAGATCGCCGACGACGAATGCGCGTTTCGCCCCGCGACAGACCGCGCGGGTGAAGACGAGCATCTCGTCGAGCGTGATCCCGACCGTCGTGGGAAGGCCGAGGACGGTCATCGCCGCGGAATCGCCAACGAGGAGCATATCGACGCCGGCGCGGTCGGCGTACACCGCGGTCGGGTAGTCGTAGGCGGTGACGAACACTGCCTTCTCGTTCCGCGCGCGAAGGGCGGCAAGGGTGGCGACGGTGACCTTCTTCGCCGGTGCGGGCGGCAGGGCGGTAGCGCGGCTGATCGGCATGGTCGATTTCCCGGAGCGTTAGGCAGTGACCGCCGCGATGCCCGCGGCGAGACGATCGAGTCCGTCGCGGACCGCCTGCGCGGTCCCGGCGAAGGAGATGCGGAGGTTCGCGGCGCCGTCGGAACCGAATCCGGTGCCCGGGAGGAGCGCCACGCCGTGCTCCTCGAGCAGCCGGTCGGCGAGCTGCCGCGCCGAAAGGCCCGCTGCGGCGAGCACGTCCGTCACGTCGGGAAAGGCGTAGAACGCGCCGGCGGGGGTGGCGCAGCGCACTCCGGGAATCGCGCGGAGGGCGGCGACGACCGCGTCGCGCCGGCTTCGGAGTTCGGCGACCATCGCATCGACAGCATGCTGGGGACCGGTGAGCGCGGCGACCCCGGCGCGCTGAACGAATGGCGGCGTGCAGGTGTGACCATTGACGACGAGGGTGGTGAGCGGACCGGCCAGCCAGCGCGGAACCAGCCCGAATCCAAGCCGCCAGCCGGTCATTGCATACGTTTTCGAGAAACCATCGACCACGATGGTGCGGTCGCGAAGCCCGGGAAGCGCGGCGATGCTCGGTGTGGTCGCGGTGTCGTAGACAATGCGCCCGTAGATCTCGTCGGAGATCACGATCAGGTTGTGCCGCAGCACGAGCTCGGCGACCTGCTCGAGTGCAGCCGAGTCGATGGTGCCACCGGTCGGGTTGTGCGGAGCATTGAGCACCAGTACCCGGGTACGCGCCGTGATTCGCGCGGCGATGTCGTCGACGTTAGGCGCGAAGCCCCGCCCGGCGTCGAGGCCGTAGCTGACCGGAACCCCGCCGGTAAAGCGGCTGAGCGAGGGGTAGATCGGGAAACCAGGATTGGGGACGAGCACTTCCGCACCCGGCTCGACGGTCGCGAGGAACGCGTAGAGCAGCATCGGCTTCGCGCCGGGCGTGATGATGACGTCCTCGGGCGATGCGGCGATGCGCCGGTCGCCTAACGCTTCAGCGACGGCCGCCCGAAGCTCGGGCAGTCCGGCGGGCGGACCGTAGCGGGCATCCCCTTCTTGCAGCGCGGTGATCGCTGCGTCGACGATGTGCGGTGCGACGGGGAACTGCGGCTCGCCAATCGCGAGCTGCGCGATGTTGCGCCCCTCGGACTCGAGGACGCGCGCACGGCTCAGGACGTCGAGCGCCCCTTCCCCACTGATCGTCGAGAGCCGCGTCGCGGCCGCGGGATGATCGTGCGCGTCGGCGTGGCCGGCCGCGGAACGCGCTGCGTGCGGGGCCGGAAGAAGATCGGGTCGTTCGGCATTCGTCGTCGCCATCGTCGTGCACTCCATTCCAGGGCATTGGCCGCCGGGCCGGGTGCATCGAGAGGGGTGAATCGACGAGCGGTCTCCCGAAAAAACGAAAACGCCCGGGCGAGATGATGGCCGCCGGGCGCGTCGCATTTTAGCACTTTATTTTACGTGGCGGCAATAGGCGGCAAATCACCACGAGCAATCAGTTGTGATTGGGAGTCTATAGGCGACATTGATGCGTGTCAAGCGCCGGCGAAACCGATCGCCGTGGGCGAAGGGCTCACGCTTCACTCCGGCTCGGTTGTTGGAGCCGCGACAACCATCGCGATCGAAGCGACATGGACGCACCACAGTCGACCTCACGCCTTTTGCGCCTCGCGACCCTCGATGACGCCGCCGCCATCGCGGTGCTGATCGACGCGTCGGTTCGCGGGCTCGGGCGCGGTTACTACAGCGACGCGCAAATCGACGCGTCGCTCCGCCACATGTTCGGCGTGGACTCGCAGCTCATTCGCGATCGAACGTACCATGTCGTGGAGGATGGCGGCGAGATCGTCGCCGCCGGAGGATGGAGCGCGCGGCGCACGCTGTTCGGGGGAGATCGATACAAGTCCGACGTCGATGACCAGCTCGACCCGGCGACCGAGCCGGCGCGGATCCGGGCGTTCTACGTCCATCCCGCGCATGCGCGACAAGGGCTCGGCCGGATGCTCTTCAGGTGCTGCGCCCGTGCAGCGTACGCGGCGGGGTTCCGCCGCCTCGAGCTGGTCGCGACGCTGCCCGGCGAGCCGCTCTATCGCACGTTAGGCTTCACGGTCGTCGAGCCGGTCGTCGTCCCGCTCTCCGGTGAGATTCTGATGGACTGCCTTCGAATGTCACGCGACCTCGTCGCGGCTGACGGCGCGGCGTGAAGCGTCGACGCTCCGCCGTTCACCTTGAGCAACAGCTATTAACCACAGGGTGCACAGGGTACACCGAGCCGGGGCGGCGCTCCGCCGTTCTCGCTCGGTGCACCCTGTGGTTTAAAGCTGTTGAAGCTCAAGAAGCGTATCACCTACCGCGAAATCCGAACGCGCTTCCTTCGCGGACCGCGCGCTCACTGGCAGCGCGCCGAGCCGCCGCGTGCCAGTACTTCATCCTGCGGGATCGGGAAGTTCGGATGGACCTTGTGGGTCGGCGCGTCCTTCGGCAGCGTCGCGAGCCGGCCGTAGAGCCGCGTGTCGATCCAGCGCGAGCCGCTCTCCCAGAGCAGCGAGTAGCGCTTCTCGTACAGGAGCTGGTCGAGCGCGGCCGCGGCGGTGGCGTACGTCTTCGCCGCGAGTCCTCCCGAGCGAACGCGGATGTAGTTGAGGTCCCGGCTTGCCGCGGCGAGGTTGTTCAGTCCGATGTTCGCCTGGGCACGAAGGAGAACAAGCTCCTCGTTGCGCACGACCGGGATCGAGGCGGTCGGTGACGCGTAGACGGTGAAGATGATGTTCGATGACAGGCCCTGGTACGTCTTCACATCGCCGATCATCGTCTTGCGGGTGAGGCGCCGGTCGCCCGCCTCGGCGTTCGCGACCACCGACGGGTGTGCGCGAAAGTTCGTCGTCGCCGGGTCCTGAAACAGCGGGTTGCTCCGATCCCCGGCGGCCAGACTGTACTGGTGATAGACGCCGAGGTCGAGCGAAGCGGTCGTGTCGATGAACGACTCACTGAGCGCGGCGAGTGCGGTGGTGTAATGCGAGGCCACGCTGGGTCCGAGATAGATCTCCGCGCGCGCCTTGATTGCGCGATTGAACTTGAGGAACAGGGCCGGTGTGTCGAAGCCAGCGAAGCCGCCGGGCATCGCGAAGGGGAAAGCCGCGCCACCAGCGAGCAGATTGGTCCTGGCGGTGTCGAGCAATGCGGAGATGCGGAGGAGTGCATTGTCGCGGCAGAGGATCGCCGTCAGGTCGGCCGCCGTCGCGCCAGCGTCAGCGCCGGTGCCGGCGGTGTCATGCGCTTCTTCGACGGCGAGGAGATCGAGCGCCTTGATCGTCTGCGCGAATCCGATCGCGGCCGATTTCTCGGCGGCGCTAAGTGCGCCTGACGTACCGACAGCGGCGATCATGATGTTGGCGCTCTTTACGTTCCGATAGCGGAAGAACCAGTGCGCGGCCCCGAAGCCACCGGGGTCGAGGTTGATGAGCAGCTCCGTCACCCAGCGCGGATCGGCCGCATCGAGGTTGTAGGCGTCACGCCCGATGATCTCGAGATCGCGGATGAACCCGCCCTGGGTCGCACGGTTTCCGTCGAGCACTCCCCGCGCCATGGTCTGTACCTGCGCGCGGGTCGGGTTGGAGACGATGCCTTCGAGGCTCGGGTTATTGAGATCGGGAACGAGGGCATCCTTGCAGGCATGCAGGGCAACGGCGGCGAGGATCAGCCCGGCCGCCCGCAGCGCGAGACGACGCGCATGTATGCTGGTGGTCATGGCTCAGAACTCCACGTTGAGAGAGACGAAGTAGCTGCGGCTCGGCGGATACGGGGCGACGTCGATGTTCCTGGCGATCGCCTGGTTTCCGAAGTTGCTCACCTCCGGGTCCAGCCCGGGATAGTCGGAAAATGTGAGCAGGTTCCGGCCGCTCAACTCGAGTCGGGCCGATCGGGCGCGGGCGCCAAGATAGCGCGTCAGGCCTGACGGCAGCCGGTAGGCGAGCGAGATTTCGCGAACTTTCACGAAGCTGCCGTCCTGAACGTACTCCTTCGTGAAACCCGACGCCCAGCGGCTGAAGCGCCGCTGGCCCCCCGAGTTCGGATCTTCCGAGTAGTCCTTGCTGTTGCCAGCTGCGTCGTAGAGGAATTGGGTGAGGTTGATGACGTCGCCGCCTTTCTTCCAGTCGACGAGCCCGTAGAGCCGCCAGTCTCCCCAGTTCAACTCGTTGGCGAACGCCATCTGGAAATCGGGCGCCGCATCGCCGAGTTGCACGGTCGGCTGCGAGCCATCGGCGAGGAGGGTGTGCCCGACGATCTGTGTCGCGGACTTCCCCTCCTCGATGCGGAAGGCGCCGAGATTGGCGCCGAAGCCGCCGGTCTCGAAGGCCGGCACTGGCAGCTTCGTGATCTCGCTGACGTTGCGCGAGAAGGTCGCGCGCGAGATCCAGGTCGTCCTGTCGGTGTTGATCGGCGTGATTGCACCGGTGACCTCGACGCCGCGGTTACGGAGCTCCGCGCCGTTGAAGTACTGGTCCTGGAACCCGCTCGTCGGTGCGAGGCGGCGCAGCAGGATCAGGTCGCTGATCTCCTTCTGGTAGCCGGTGACGGTGAGGAGCGAGCGCCCCCCGAAGAACTGGAAGTCGAGTCCACCTTCCATCTCGGTCTGCCGCTCGGGCCGGATATTCGGGTCGCCAGCGACCAGACCAACCTGTACGCCGGTCTCGGCGTCGAACACGGTCGTTTCGAGGGAGGTGAACTTCGCGCCATAGATCGCGGGCAGGCCGGACTGGCCGAACGCGAAGCGCACCTTCGCCTCGTCCATCCATGGCGCGAGGTCGGGTACGCGGTACGATGCGGACGCTTTCGGGAAGAAGTAGAACTTGTTGATGTCGCCGTTGTTCGTGCTGCGGTCGGCGCGGACGGCGCCGGTCACGAGCAGGCGCTGGTCGAGCAGCAGCACCTCTTCCTGGCCGAAGAACGCGAAGTCCTTGACCAGCTGCCTAACGGGGGCGACGGCGACGCTCGAGCCCTGGTCGACACCACGCTGCCCGGGGATGAGCCCGCGCGTCAGGATGCTGGCACCGTCGAGGTCGCGCCGCTCGCGCTGTACGCCTGCCGACGTCGTCGCGGTGAGCCATCCGCTGGCCGGGGTGAAGGTGTGGACGGCGCTGAGGTTGAGGTTCGAGTTGACGTTGCCGGTCGAGCCGCGGACGGTCGTGCCAGGAAGTCCATCCTGCGGCTCATAGAGCAGTTCGTTCGGCGAGAAGATGTCGTTGCGCTGCGAGAACTGATCGATGCCGCCGGTCAGGTTGAGCGCGAGCGTCTGGCGTTCGCGCGCGAACACCGAGAAGCGCCCCGTCGCCGAGCCGGTGAACCGGTAGACATTCTCCTGGTTCTGGAGGAGGTCACGCGTCTGGATGGGGTTGCTGCGCTCGAACGGGTTGGCGGGATACGCGCCGTTCACCGGCTGGAGCCTGGCGAAGCTCGGCGTGAACGGAAGCACCATGTAGAAGCTGGTGCCGCTGTTGTCGTTGTTGGTGAGCCCGCGCTGTGCGTTGCTGTGGATGAAGTTGGTGTTGACGTCGAGGTTGAGGCGCGGACTGAATGCCTGCGAGAGGTTCGCGCGCACCGACTGCTTGTCGTAACCCGTTCCCGACATGATGCCGGCGTCGCGCTTGAGCAGTCCCGAGACGAAGTAGCGCGTCGCGTCGGTTCCACCGCGCGCACTGAGATTCGTCTCGTACGACGGATCGTGCGCGCCGAAGAGCAGCTTCTCGTAGTTGGTCGTCGACCCGTCGCCATAGAGCGTGCGATAGCGCGCGGTGTCCGCCGCCGTTCTTGGCCCGAAGTAGTCATAGACGCCAGCGAGCGTCCAACGGCGCGAGCCGATCTCATTTGACGCCGACTGCGTGCCGACCCGCTGGACGAGGCTGAACTGCGTCGCGCCTGCCGCTCCTCGTTTGGTCGTGATGATGATCACGCCGTTGGAGGCCTTCGATCCATAGATGGCCGATGCAGACGCGCCCTTGAGCACCTCGATGCGTTCGATGTCGGCGGGATTGAAGTCAGCCATCCGGTTCACGGCATTGTCCTGCGGCGACGCGTTGCCGCCCGCGGCCGCGGCGGTGATTGCGTTGGCGCCACTGGGGATCGCGTCGTTGCTGACGATCACGCCGTCGACGATGTAGAGTGGATCCGTCGAGCCGTTGATCGTGGTGACGCCGCGAAGCTGGATCTGCAGGCCACCACCTGGCGCGCCCGAGTTCTGCGACACCGTCGCGCCGGCGATCTTGCCGGCGAGCGCGTTCTCGATCGTCGGCGTCGGCGCGCGCGTCAGCTCGACGTTGCTTACCGTCGCGACGTCGTTGGCGGCGTTGCGCCGCGAGACGCTTGTATTCTCGCCGGTGACCACCTGCTCCTCGAGCATGAGCACATCGCGCTCGAGAGAGAGATTGGCCTGCGCCTGGTCGCGCGGAACGCGAACGGTCGCCTGCTTGAATCCGATGCGCCGGGCGACGAGCTGCACGTCGGCGTCGGGTGCGAGCAGGGAGAACTCCCCCGCCTCGTTGGTGCGCGTCCCGAGCGTGGTGCCGGTGACGACAATGCTCGCCATGGCGAGCGGAGCCCCGCTGCCCGACTCGGCAACGCGGCCGGTGATGCGCCGCTGCTGCTGCTGCGCCGACGCCGACGCCGCGGCGAGCGCGAGCGCAGAGACAAGACCGACGAGAACACGCGTGACGCGCACGAGACCTCCGGGGGGTAAGGAGTTCAATGCTGGAGCAGGGTCTATTGCAGCCAGCGTACGCGGCCCGAGCGGCTATGTCAACCATTGGTCAACTTCGCGAGTTGGCGGGAACAGACGCGGCGGTGGTTGCGACGGCCGGGAGCAGGCGTAGCTTAGGCCGCTCACCCCGACCGAGGAGCGCCGTGCAGGTTCAGCGTCGTCGTACCGAGTATGATGTCTGCATCGTCGGCTCCGGTGCGGGGGGAGGAATGTCCGCGTACGCGCTGACGAAGGCCGGCGCAAACGTCGTGATGCTCGAGGCCGGAGCGGAGTGGTACGCCTCGAAAAACTCGAAGATGCTCATGCCCGCCTATGCGTCGCCGCGGCGCGGCGCATCGAGTACGCGGCGCCCTTTCGGCGAATTCGACGCGTGCGATGGCGGTTGGGCGGTCGAGGGTGAGCCCTACACCGTCGCGACGGGATCGAAGTTCATGTGGTGGCGAGCCCGGATGCTGGGCGGGCGCACGAATCACTGGGGACGCATCTCGCTCCGCTTCGGACCCGATGATTTCAAGGGCGGGACGAAAGACGGAATGAGCGACGACTGGCCGATCTCGTACGACGACATGTCGCCGTACTACGACCGCATCGACGACCTGATCGGGGTATTCGGGAGCGCCGAGGGAATGCGCAACAACCCGGACGGCAGGTTCCAGCCACCGCCGCGCCCGCGCTGCTACGAAGTCCTCGTCAAGAAGGCGTCCGACAAGCTCGGCGTGAAATGCATTCCATCGCGCCTCTCGATCCTCACCAAGCCGTTGCCCGGCCGTCAGGCATGTCACTACTGCGGGCAATGCGGTCGTGGCTGCATGACGAAGTCCAACTTCTCGAGCCCCGACGTGCTGATCGCACCGGCGCTCGCGAGCGGACGCCTGACGTTGATCACCAACGCGATGGCTCGCGAAGTAACGATCGGAAAGGATGGACTCGCGACGGGAGTCACCTGGATCGACAAGAACACCGGTGAAGACCGGCACGTGAACGCGAAGGTCGTCGTGCTGGCGGCGAGCGCCTGCGAGTCGGCGCGGATCCTCCTCAACTCGAAGTCGTCGATGTTTCCCCAGGGCCTCGGCAACTCGAGCGGCCGGGTCGGCAAGGGACTCACCGATACGACCGGCACCGACGTCGCCGGGTTCATTCCGTCGATGGTCGACCATGTGCCGCACAACGAGGACGGCGTCGGCGGGATGCACGTCTACATGCCCTGGTGGCTCGACAACGCGAAGCTGGATTTCCCGCGCGGCTACCATATCGAAGTGTGGGGCGGGCTCTCGCAGCCGCAGTACGGCGCGTTAGGCGGGATCCAGAACTATCCGGGTGGCGGCGGTTACGGCGCCCAGCTCAAGGCCGACTATCGGAAGTACTACGGCGCGCAGATCGGGTTCTCCGGCCGCGGCGAGATGCTGCCCAACGAGAACTCGTACTGCGACCTCGATCCGACGGTCGTCGACCGCTGGGGGATTCCGGCGCTGCGCTTCCACTGGCAGTTCACGGATAACGAATACAACCAGATTCGCCACATGCAGACGACGTTCCGGGCACTGATCTCGGAGATGGGAGGCGAGGTGGCGTCGAAGATGCCGACGCGGGAGGAGGGCTACGGCATCGCGGCGGGGGGCCAGATCATTCACGAGCTGGGGTGCACCCAGATGGGCAGCGACCCGAAGAAGTCGGTCCTCGACTCCAACTGCCGCGCCCACGACTGCAGGAATCTGTTCGTCGCCGATGGAGGGCCGTTCGTGACACAGGCCGACAAGAATCCGACGTGGACGATCCTCGCGCTCGCCTGGCGCACCAGCGACTACATCACCGAGCAGCGCAAGGCAGGTGCATTGTGAGCGACATCGACGAGACAGGCGCCGCGCCCGAGCTGCCGGCGCGCCGCGAGGCGCTGCGGCTGATCGGGATGGCGCCGGTGTTCGCCGCGCTCGGGTGGAACAGCGCCAGCGTCGAGCGCGCGACGCGCTACGTTGCCGGATTGCCGCCGGCATCCGAGGACGCGGCGTACGTCCCGAAATTCTTCACCGCGCGCGAGTGGCGGACGGTGCGGCTCCTCGCGGACTACGTGATCCCGCGCGACGACCGCTCGGGGAGCGCGACCGATGCGAAAGCGCCCGAGTTCGTGGACTTCATGATGCTGGACGAGACCACCGGCGACGACGGCCGCCTCGCGATGCGCGGCGGGCTCGCCTGGCTCGACACGGAAACGCGCCGCCGCTTCGGTGCGGGGTTCGTCGGGGCGACGGACGCGCAGCGCCGGCTCGTGCTCGACGACATCGCCTGGCCGACCAGGGCCGCGCCAGGAATGAGCACCGGCGTCGCGTTCTTCAATCGTTTTCGTGACTCGATCGCCTCGGGCTTCTATTCGAGCGCGACGGGATGGAAGGATCTGCAATACATCGGCAACGTCTTCAACCCGAACTGGAACGGATGCCCGGAACCTGCACTGCGGAAGCTGGGCGTCAGTTACGCCGAGTACGATGCGTCGCTCGCCGCCGGGCGCAAATCATGAGCGACGCCCGAGCAGCCAGTGGAGGCGCCCGTGCCTAACGCCCGACTCGGTGTCGGATTCGTCGGGAGCGGCTTCAACGCACGCTTCCACATTCAGGCCTGGCGCGGCGTCCGCGACGCCGACGTCCTCGGCTGCTGGAGCCCGAATGCGAAGAACGCCGGCGAGGCCGCGGCGCTGGCGCGCAAGCTCGACGTCGGCGAGGCCAAGGCGTATCGCTCGATCACGGAGATGGTCGCCGATCCGAAGATCGACGCGCTCTGGGTGACTGGCCCGAACTCGGCTCGCGTCGAGAACATCGAAGAGATCTGCAGCGCGATCGAGAGCGGCAAGGGAACCCTCAAGGGGATCGCCTGCGAGAAGCCGCTCGCGCGCAACGTCGCCGAGGCGAAGAAGGTCGCCGCGATGGTGAAGAAAGCCGGACTGGCGACGGGGTACCTCGAGAACCAGCTCTTCTCGCCGCACGTCGAGACCGGCCGCGAGCTGCTCTGGGCGCGCGGCGCGGCGACGACGGGGCGTCCCTATCTGGCGCGCGCCGCCGAGGAGCATGCCGGCCCGCATGCGCCCTGGTTCTGGAAGGGCGAGCTGCAGGGCGGCGGGGTGCTCAACGACATGATGTGCCACTCGGCGCTGCTCGTGCGGCACCTGCTCACCGACCCGAAGAAGGCGTTAGGCACGGTCAAGCCGAAACGGGTCACCGCGCACATCGCCAGCCTCAAGTGGTCGCGCAAGGAATACGCCGAGCAGCTGAAGAAGACGATGGGGGTGGACTACACGAAGCAACCGTCCGAGGATTTTGCCAGCCTGATGATCGAGTTCGAGACAGAGGACGGGCACACCGTGCTCGGCGAGGCGACGACGTCGTGGAGCTTCGTCGGCGCCGGGCTTCGGCTCTCGGCCGAGCTGCTCGGACCCGAGTACTCGATGCGCTGGAACTCGCTCGACTCGGGGCTGGAGCTGTTCTTCTCGCGCGAGGTGACGGGCAAGGCGGGCGAAGACCTGGTCGAGAAGCAGAACGCCGAGCAGGGGGTGATGCCGGTGGTGCCAAGCGAGCCGATCGCCTACGGCTACGACGGCGAGGACCGTCATTTCGTGCGGGTCTTCCAGGGCAAGGAGAAGGCGCGCCTGACGTTCGATGACGGTGTCGAAGTGGTGGAGATGCTGATGACGGCGTACCAGAGCGCCGAGGAGGGGCGAACGCTCGACTATCCCGCCCCCGGAATCGATTCGTTCCGGCCGGCCGTGGCCCGCGGCACCTGGAAGCCGCGTTAGGCAGCGCTCACTCAGCCAAGGTGACTTCAATGTCGGGAAAGGATTACTCGCGCCGGGATTTCCTGGAGGACGGCGCGAAGGCCGCGTTAGGCGTGATGATCGTGCCGAGGTTCGTGCTCGGCGGGAGGGGCTACCGGGCGCCGAGCGACAGGCTCGACGTGGCAATCGTCGGCGCGGGAGGGATGGGGATGGAGAACGCGTCGCAATTTCTCGACGAGAACATCGTCGCGATCTGCGACGTCGACTTTGCCTTCGTCGAGCGGCAGCTGGCGAACCGGCTCCGGCCGGACCCGGCGACCGGCGTCGTCAATCCGCTGGCGCTCCGCCTCAAGGACGCATACGGCAAGGCTCGAAGGTACACCGACTTCCGGAAGATGCTCGAGAAGGAGAAAGGCATCGACGCGGTGGTGATTGCGACGCCCGATCATACGCACGCCGCGGTCGCGGTCGCGGCGATGCGCGCGGGCAAGCACGTCTACGTGCAGAAGCCGTTGACCTACTCCGTGCATGAAGCGCGGCTGCTGGCGAGGACGGCGCGTGAGACGAAGCGCGTGACGCAGATGGGCAACCAGGGGCACTCCCGCGAGGGGACGCGGCGGATCGTCGAGTTGATTGGCGCAGGAGTGATCGGCCCGGTCCGCGACGTCCACATCTGGACCGACCGGCCGCAGCGCTACTGGGCGCAGGGAATTCCGCGTCCCGGTCAGGACGTCGCGCAGGCGGCGCAGCAGGCGGCGCGAGAGAAGGCAGCGCAGCAGCAGACCATCCAGCAACAGACGGCGGCGCAGACACCACCTCCGGCGAGGGTTCCCCCGGCTGCTGCGCCGCTCCCGCCCGCGCCGCCGCGGTGGGGGATGCGCACGGTGGACAACGCGGTGCTGAAGGCGATGGCCGCCGACCCGCAGGCGGTCCCTAACGGCCTCGACTGGGATCTCTTCCTCGGCCCCGCTCCGGTTGTTCCCTATCACCCGGCTTACCACCCGTTCAGCTGGCGGGGGTGGGTGGATTACGGCACCGGAGCGTTAGGCGACATGGGCGCGCACCTGCTCGACCAGCCCTACTGGGCGCTCGGCCTCGATCAGCCGACGAGCGTCACCGCGTCATCGACACCGTGGGGCGGGCTCCCGTTCGCGGTCGCGTCGTACCCGCTGGCGACGACGGTGCACTACGAGTTCGCGGCGCGCGGCACGCGGCCGGCGGTCCGGCTGCACTGGTACGACGGCGGCCTGCTTCCGCCGCGGGTGCCGTTTTATCCCGACGAGCTCGAGCTCCCCGCCGGCGGCGGCGGCATCTTCGTCGGCGACAAGGGGATCCTGACGTACGCGACCTACGGGGACGATCCAAAGGTCTACCCGGAGTCGCTGACGGCAGCGGCCGAGGCGGTGCCGCGCACGGTGCCGCGGATCCTCGTGCCGCACGAAGTGAACTTCGCCCAGGCGTGCAAGGGCGAGGCGACGGCGAGTGCGCCGTTCGAATATGCCTCGGCGCTGACGGAGACGATGCTGCTCGGGCTCGTGGCGCTGAGGGCGGGACAGGGCGCGAAGATCTACTACGACAGCGCGGCGATGAACGTGACTAACGTTCCGGCGGCCAACGCGTTCCTGACGAGAGAGTATCGGAAGGGCTGGGAGCTTTGATCGGTGCGCATGGACTGGCTCTGTCACTGCGATGAGAGATGATCGAGGATCCGATCAAGAGCTGAGAGAGGAGCGAACCCGCCGGGCGGTACTGCAACGACGGGTGTGCAGGTAACCGCAATCGTTGTTTCGTCGCTCCTCTGCAGTCCCTTTATCGGAGCCTCGATCATCTCTCATCGAAGTGACATAGCCGGCCCGGGAGGGGTCACGCGGTAACGGGTCCGGTTGACGGACGGATGGGTTCGTCCGGTCTTACCGCTGTTCTCGGGCGGAAGAGGAACGCAAACACGATCGCGATAGCCAGAGCCGCCACCGCGGGCACTATCCAGATCGCGCGCCAGTCGTGCCCCGCTCCACCGCCAGGCAACGTCGTCCGGTACGCCTCGACGACCCGGCCTGAAACGTACGCGCCGATGAAGTAGCCGACGCCGTTCGTGACGAAGTTGATCAACCCCTGCGCTGCACCCTTCACGCGGGCACCGGCCTTCTCGTCAGTGTAGATCTGGCCCGCGACGAAGAAGAAGTCGTAGGACATGCCGTGGAGGAGGATCCCGGTGTAGATGAGCCACATCCCCGCCCCGGCATCGCCGCGGCTGAACGCGAAATATCGGAGCGCCCAGGCGAGCATGCCGCCGAGCATGATGCCGCGAATGCCGAATCGCCGGAGCGCGAACGGCAGGAGCAGCATGAAGCCGATCTCCGACATCTGGCCGAAGGTCTGGATGAAGGCGGGGTCCGGCGCGCCGATTTCGTTGAGGAAGGGGTTCGTGAACGCGTAGTAGAACTGCAGCGGTATGCAGAGCAGGAACGAGCCGATGACGAACGTCAGGAATGTGCGATCGCGTAGCAGGTGGAGCGCGTCGAACCCGAAGGCATCGCGGATGGTGAACGGCTCGCCGGACGCTTTTGGCGGGGTGTGCGGCAGCACGAGCGAGAAGATGCCGAGGAGGAGCGATGCACCGGCGGCGACGCGCATCGGTGTCGCGAGCGCGTCGGCGTGGAGCACCTTGCCGACGATGATCCCGGCGACGATCCATCCGATGGTGCCGAGCACGCGGATGAGCGGGAATTCCCGCGCCGGATCCTTGACGTGGTGGAAGGAGATTGAATTCGTCAGGCTCAGCGTCGGCATGTAGCAGAGCGCATAGAGGATCAGCAGTGGATAGAATGTCGCGAACCGCGTCTGCATCGAGACGAGGTAGAGCAGCACCGCGCCGAGTATGTGGAGGACCGCGAGCAGCTTCTCACTCGCGAAGAAGCGGTCCGCAACCATTCCGATGAAGAAGGGAGACACGAGCGCGGCGATCGCGGTCGCACCATACGCGAGGCCGACCTGCTGATCGGTGAAGTGCAGCGTTCGTGAGAGGTAGGTCCCCATCGTCACGAACCACGCGCCCCAGACGAAGTACTGAAGGAACATCATTGCCGCGAGGCGGCTGCGCGCGCCGCTGCTCGCGCCAGGCGTGGTATCGACGGTACGAGTTGCGGGGTTCATCGGAGCTCCCGGATGCGCACGTTGCGAATGGCGAGCGTTCCCTCGTGGTCACCCTGGATCGCGATGTGGCCGCTCTTCGCGCGCCCATAATTCTTCCAGTCCTTGAACTTGCTCGCCTTGACCTTCGCTTCCCAATCCGGGCTCCACATCTCGTACTCGAGCAGTTTCTGTCCGTTCATCCAGTGCTCGACGTGCGGACCCTTTGCGACGATGCGCGACGAGTTCCATTCGTTCGCCGGTTTCACGACTCCGGCCGGCGACGGGTAGAGTTCGTAGTTTGCGCCGGCCGCGGTGCGGCGGTTCGTCGCGTCGACGTGGGCGGCATCGTCGAGCAGCTGGTACTCGCTGCCACTCCAGTAGACCTTCGCGTATTCCTCCGTCGCGCGATAGAACACACCCGCGTTCCCGGCCTTGCCGAGCTTCCAGTCCCAGGCCAGCTCGAAATCCCCGAACCCGTCCTTCGTGATCAGGTCATCCGCGGTTCCGGTTTTGGTCAGCATTCCGTCCGCGACCTTCCAGTTGGCCGGAAAGGTCGGCTGCTTGTAGCTGCGCCACGCGCTGCCCGCGCTGTCGATCAGCGAGCGCCATGCGGTGTCCGGCGATGAAGAAGTCATGGCTGTCGTTGCTCTGGTGCTGTCAGGCGAGGCGCTATCGCTCGCCGTCGACTTCTGGGTGACGCAGCCGGCGATCGCGGCGGCGGTGGTCAACACGACGGTGGCGCGAACTATCGATGCGGCGTGACGAGTCATGGAAGCGGAGTCCGTGAAGAGTGTGGCCGATAACGTACCAGTCCCCTCTGCCCGCCGCGAGAGCGCGCGGGAGCGTGGATGACGCATTGCGCCCGGCCCCGGGGGGCGCCATCTTCGCGCCGAACACGCCAACTCTCACGGAGGCACGATGTCCGACGCTACTGACCGCCCCGCAACGCAAGACCGGCGGGCCTTCCTCACCACCCTCGGCGGCGCTGCCCTCGCCGCAGGAGGGATGGGAGTTTTCGGATGCGCGCGAGGGCCGAACGGATCGGCCACTGGTGGCGAAAGCGCGATTGCCACCGGTGCAGGCGCGAGCGCCGGCTCGATGGTCGCGCCGATCGGCCTGCAACTCTACACGCTGCGCGACGAGATGAAGCGAGACATGGCGGCGACGCTCGCGCGCGTCGCTCGCACCGGCTACACGCAGGTGGAGTTCGCGGGATACTTCGACCGGACGCCGGAACAGGTGCGGGCGATGCTCGATGCGAACGGGCTCACCGCGCCGTCCGCGCACGTCCCGCTCCAGATGCTTCAAGCCAATCCGGCTGCGGTAATCGCGGCGGCGAAAACCATCGGCCATGCGTACATCATCAACCCATGGGTCGAGGAAAAGTCGCGTGGCACGCTCGCCGAGTGGCGCAACCTCGCGCGGAGCATGAACGATGTCGGCGCCCAGCTGGCGGCCTCCGGCCTCAAACTCGGATATCACAACCACGACTTCGAGTTCGCGCTGGTCGAAGGGACCGTGCCGTACGAGGTGCTGGTCGGCGAGACCGATCCGAGGTACGTCGCGATGGAGATGGATCTCTACTGGGCAGCGAAGGCCGGGCAGGATCCGCTCGCCTGGTTCGCGAAACACCCGGGCCGGTTCCAGCTCGTGCACGTGAAGGATTCGCGCGGCGCGCCGAACAACGAGATGGTGCCGGTGGGCAGCGGCACCATCGACTGGAAGCGGATCTTCGCGCATCGCACGGAAGCGGGCATCAAGCACTACATCATCGAGCACGACAACGCCGCGGACTACGCGGGCGGTCCGTTCGCGTCGATCGAGTCGAGCTACAACTACCTGAGCAAGCTGCGGGTTTGATCTTCGCGATGCCTGACATCCTCCACGACTTTCCGATCGCGGCTTCGGCCGCGGTCGTGTTCGAAAGCGTCACGACTCCTCGCGGGTTGGACAGCTGGTGGACGGAGCGCTCGTCAGGCACCCCCGTGGTCGGTCTCGACTACCACCTCTACTTCGGGCCGAAGTACGATTGGCGCGCGCGCGTCGCGCATTGCGACCAGGACCGCTCGTTCGAGCTTGAGATGACGCGCGCCGACGACGACTGGATGCATACGCGCGTCTCCTTCCATCTCGAGGAACGCGACAACGGCACCTGGCTTCGTTTCGCACACACCGGCTGGCGAGTGCCTGACGATCACTACCGGATCTCGAGCTTCTGCTGGGCAATGTACCTGCGAGTGCTGAAGCGCCACGTCGAGCACGGCGAGTCGGTGCCTTACGATCAGCGGCTGAACGTCTGAGGGCAGCCATTAGCCATTAGCCATTAGCGGTGAGCGGACGGCGTTGAGGCTGCGCACCTTCAACGCCGTTCGCTCGCTGCTTACCGCCTACGGCTTATCGCGGCTTGCTCGACCTGCGGCTTCTCAAGCACCGTCATGAACTGGGGAGTGAAGAAAAGGTCGAACGCGCTCTCGACGTGCCGGAATCCGGCGAGGGCGGCGACTCGGCGGATGCGCGACGGGGTGAACTTGTGAACGTGCAGCTTCCGGGCGAGCAGCGGACTGCCGAACCCCAGCCACGCACCGGGGACGGCGTACATTCCGCGAATGAGTTCGGCCGGATACACGAGGAGTGCGCGCCCGCCCGGCACGAGCACGCGGAACATCTCGGCGACCGCCAACTCCGCGTCGACGATGTGCTCGATCGCGTGAAGGGAGTAGAGCTTGTCGAATCGCTGATCCTCAAAGTCGAGCTGCACCGCGTCCATAACGCTCAGGCCTGACGTGACCCCGTGCGCGATCGACTGCGGATTGACATCGACCCCGCACGTCGCCGGGCAGAGGTCCTGGACACGCTGGGTGAGCCAGCCGCGGCCACAGCCAATCTCGAGCAGTCGGTCCCCGCAACGAGGCCGGAGGTAACGAACGACGCGCCGCATGTTACGCGCAGTCTCGAACCGGCGGTTCAGCAACGCGTAATTCCGGGAGTCGTATCTGACTGCGCCGTCGGGGTGGGACCTGCGCGGCGGCCGGACGAGTGGGGGGTTCGATGTTTCCATTTCGCGGGGCGCGGCGCTCGTGGCTGGACGCATGGAGATCTCCGATCGAGTGGGCGGTCTTGAGTGCCGCGGTCGCGGCTCGTACGTTGGGGAACCTCTCGACCGGCCGTGGCCTGCCCGTAGCCTCGAGCGTGACCCGGGCGTTACCTCGACGCCTCGCGCCGCTGCTCCTGTTCTCCGACCCTTGATCCGATGATCGAGCTCAGGACGTTAGGCGCTCTCGAGCTGCACGGAGCCGATGGTCGTGAGTTGCGGCGTGTGCTCGAGCAGCCGAAGCGGCTGGCATTGCTCGCTTTTCTCGCGGTCGCGACGCCGCGGCGGTTCCACCGGCGGGACACGCTGCTCGCCACCTTCTGGCCCGACCTCGACACCGAGCACGCGCGGGGTGCACTGCGCCGGTCGCTCTACTTTCTCCGGCGCGCAGTCGGCGAGAATGTCATCGTTGGCCGTGGCGACGACGAAGTCGGCCTCGCGGCGGACGCGCTGCTGTGCGACACGACGTCGTTCGAGGCGCTGCTCAGCGCCGGCAAGCGTGGTGAAGCGCTCGACCTGTATCGGGGCGCGCTTCTCGATGGCTTCTACATCAGCGGCGCGCCGGAGTTCGAGCGCTGGCTCGAGAACGAGCGCGCCCGCCTGCTCGCGCTCGCGACGACGAACAGCTGGCTGCTCGCTGATGAACTCGCACCCACTGACCCATCAGAAGCGGCGCGCTGCGCCCAGCGCGTCGCCGGCTGGGCTCCGTACGACGAGCCCGTGCATCGCCGTCTCATTACGCTCCTCGCGCACCTCGGCGATCGCGCGGGCGCGTTGCGTACCTACGACGAACTCGCAAGGCGTCTCCGCTCGGACTACGAGGTTGAACCGTCCGGCGAAACGCGCGCGCTCGTCGCGTCGATTCGAGCGACACCGAGCGAGCCGCCAGGTCGAGCGCGGGCACCCGCGCCGCCGGGGCCCTCCGGTGGAGGCGCAACGCCATCGCCTAACGTCGTGGCCGTGCTTCCATTCAGCGTTCGCGGGTCACGGGATGTCGCCTATCTCGGCGAGGGGATGGTCGACCTCCTTTCGACGACGCTCGACGGCGCCGGCGACCTGCGGGCAGTGGACCCACGTGCCCTCCTGGGATACCTGTCGCGCGACGACAGCCAGCCGGCGGATCCGGCGTGGGGAGCGCGCATCGCGCGGCACTTTGGCGCCGGCATCTTCGTGCTGGGTAGCATCGTCTCGGCGGGGGCACGCGTCCGCATCAACGTCACGCTGTACGATGCCGATCAGAGCGTGCTCGCCCACGCCGAAGCGGCGGGCCGTGGCGAAGAGGGGCTGTTCGACATGGTGGACACGCTCGGCCGCGCCCTGCTCGGCGGCCAGGGGACAGGTCCGGCCGCGAGGCTCACGAATCTCGCGGCGCGAACAACTGAATGCCTGCCGGCACTGAAGGCGTATCTGCGCGGCGAGTGCGAGTTCCGCGCGGGACGCTATTTCCAGTCGCTCGAGGCGTTCCAGAATGCGGCGGCCGAAGATACCGGATTCGCGCTGGCGTGGTATCGGCTCGCAGCGGCAGCGGCGGCGACCGCGAACCTGCAACTGGCGCGCGAGGCGTCGGAGCAGGCACATCGCAGCCGCGACCGCGTCGGCGCGCACGACCGGTTGCTGATCGACGCGCAGCGCGCCTGGCTGCGCGGTGCGGCCGATGAAGCCGAGCGCCTCTACGCAGCGGCGCTGGCAACGCATGTCGACGATATCGAGGCGTGGTTTCTCCTCGGCGACGTTCTGTTTCACCACAATCCGCGGCGCGGCCGCCCGATGGCCGAAGCGCGGCAGGCGTTCGAGCGAGCGGTGAGGTACGAGCCCGGCCATCTCAGCGCACTCGTTCACCTCGCGCGAATAGCGGCATTCGAAGGCCGTGGCGCGGAGCTCGACGCCCTCGTCGAGCGCGTGCTCGCCCTCAGTCCGGTCGGGGATCGCGCACTGAGCATGCGGGCGCTCCGTGCATTCGCGCTGCGCAACGAGATCGAGAAGGTGCGGATCGTCGCCGCCCTCGGTCGAGCGCGGGCGCTCGCTGTCGGAATCGCATTCACCGACATCGTCGTTTACGCGCGCGACCTTCCCGGCGCGTACCGGCTGGCGCGCATCGTCACCCGCCTGACGCCGACGTCGGAAGCGAAGGCGCTTTGCCACGTCGTCACGGCGCATCTCGACCTGATGCGAGGCCGGGTGTCGCGCGCGCTGGCGAACCTGTCGCGTGCTGCCGCGATAGACGAGGCGTGGGCGCTCGAGATGCGTGCGCTGTTCGCACTCCTTCCGTTTCGCTCTCCCAGCGCCGCCGAACGAAACGGTGCCCACGCCGCGCTGGTGGCCTGGAACCCGGGGGGCGCGGCGACGAATCGGAACCAGGCGCTCGCGTCTCATAACGCCATGCATTCCGTGCTGCGGCAGTACCTGCTCGGCAGCCTGGAGGTCGCCGCCGGGCGGACAGCGGGGGCGCTCCGTGCCGCCGATGATGCCGAACGTGAAGGCGAGGCGGCTGGTGCCGCGGCGTTCGGCGGCTACCTCGCGCGCAGCGTTCGCGCCCAGGTGGCACGCGCGGCTGGCCGCTCCGGCGAAGCGTTAGGCATGCTCGAGCTTCCGCAGCCCGAGATCTGGTACCAGCTGGCGATCACTTCGCCTTTCTACGCTTGCGCCCTCGAGCGATTCCTGCGCGCCGAGCTGCTGCGGGAGACCGGGCGCCTCGACGAGGCGCTGGCCTGGTACGCGACGCTGGGTGAGACATCACCCTATGAGTTGATCTACCTCGCGCCGGCACACTTCCGCCAGTCGCAGATTCACGACACGCTCGGGAATCGCGAACAGGCCGCGCTGCACGCCCGGCAGGCGGCGGGGCTCTGGGCCGGGTGCGACGCTGAACTGAGCGCGTTCATGCACCAGCCCGGTGAGGAGTTGGCCCTTCGCTGAGGGTCCGCCGCCAACGGTTTCGCTCCCGAGTTCGTATTCCTGTGGGGCGGAACATCGAGGCGTCCTAACGGTACCTCAGGTCTCCCATTGAAAAGGCAAGGTCTCCATGCGCTGGTCCGGGCGAATCGTGTTTGCCTCGGCAGCCGCGTCCGCGGCGATGCTGGTACCGGGCCGGCTTCGTGCCCAGGGGGCCGGCGATGGATTCCTCTTCCAGCGCCCGATTGGCGCCTTCGTCATCCGCGGCGGCCTTGCGGCGACCACCGCCGGGGGAGACCTCTACTCCTTCCTCACCGATCAGTTCACGCTGAGCAAGGGAGACTTTCGCGCCCCGGCGTTCGCGGGCGATCTGCTGGTGAGGATCGCGCCCCGGCTCGATCTCGACTTCGGCGTCGGCTATTCCGGATCGAAGAAGCTCTCGGAATTCCGGCGTTTCGTGGACCTCAACGACCTTCCAATCGAGCAGACCACGACCCTCGCCCGCGTCCCGCTGACGGCAGGGGCGCGGCTCTATCTCGTCTCGCCGGGACGCTCGATTGGCAAGTTCGCCTGGATTCCGACGAAGGTTGTGCCTTATGTCGGTGCAGGGGGCGGGATGATGTGGTATCGTTTCCGACAGACCGGGGATTTCATCGACTTCGCGACGAATGACGTCTTCCCCGATGCATTCGAGTCGTCTGGTTGGACGCCGACGGCGAATGCACTCGCTGGCTTCGACTACTCGCTCACCCCGCGTCTGGCGCTGAATGGCGAGGCGCGGTACACCTGGGCGAAGGCGCAACTGGGTGAGGATTTTACAGGCTTCGATGGCATCGATCTTTCCGATATCGGCATCACGGTCGGCCTCAACGTCAGGTTCTGACAGGATGGTTTTCATGACTGGAACGACGATGACAGGCCGCCGCGTCCCCCTCGCGCTTGCGCTGCTGGCCATCGCGATCACCGCCGCGTCGCCGCTGGCCGCTCAACGCGTGGGGCCGGATGCGCGATGGCAGGGGTGGCTCGGTTGCTGGCAACCGGTGTCGCCGGCGTCGGCCGACAGCTACACCGAATGGATGGCGGCGCGAGCCCGCGACGCCGGATTGCCGACGTTGTGCATCGTGCCGTCCGCGACTGCGACATCGGTCGACTTCCTGACCGTTGCGGCTGGCGCCGTTGCCGCACGCGAGACGATCGATGCCGCCGATTCGCGGGTTGCGCGCACTCGCGACGGCTGCGATGGGTGGGAGCGGGCCAACTGGTCGGTTGACGGCCGTCGCATCTATCTGGGCTCGGAGTACCGGTGCGCGAGCGGGGTATCGCAGACATCGAGCGGCATGCTCACAATGTCGGCGACTGGCCAGCTGCTCGACATCCGCGAAATCACGAGCGCGGGGACAAAGTCCGTTCGCATCGCCCGTTACGAGAGCGTTCGCGCGCCGGCCGGTGTCGCGCTCGACAGCGCGCAAGTCCTCTCGAGCGACGCGATCCCGGTGGCGGCGGCGCGGGCCGCGATCGCCGGGTCGCTCACCGGCGCCGACATCGTCGACGCGGTGCACAACACTGACTCGCTGGTGGTGGAGGCCTGGCTGGTCGAGCGCGGACAACGGTTCAGCGTCGACGCAGCGCATCTCCTCGCACTCGCGAATGCGGGGGTGCCGGGGCGCATCACCGACCTGATGATCGCGCTCTCGTACCCCGGCAAGTTCGTCTTCGACCGGTCGGCGCTCCTCGCGTCGCGTGCAGGTCCGAATGGCTCGCGGGGCTACGCCAACGCACCGCGGATCGATCCGTTCGGCTACAACCGCGGCTATCCCTACGGATACGGACCGTTAGGCTACGATCCGCTGCTTTACGGCATTGGCCTGCGCGGGTACGGGTATGGCTCGGGTTACGGGTACGGCTCGGGGTACGGCTATGGCTATGGTGGATACGTCTACCAGCCGCCGGTCGTGATCGTCCGGGGCAACGGCGGTACAGCTGGCCATGGCCGCGTCGTGAACGGACGGGGATATCAGCGCGACCCGCAGGCAGCCACCACGTCGCGGCCGCCGGCCGAGACCCGCACGCCCGCCGCTGGCTCGGCGAGCGCTGGGTCGACGTCCTCGGGGACGAGCTCCACCACCCCGGCCAGCTCCGGTGAGACGCGACAGGCGAAGCCGCGTCCCTGACCGCGGCGCCGTTATGACGATCGCTGGTGACTTCGCGCGGCCGCGCAGGCCGCGCGGGTGACCGACCAGGCGATTCGCGCGCAGCACGCCAGTCCGATGTAGGCGGCGACGTCGGCGAGATTCAGCACGAGCGCGGAGCCCTGTCCGTGCGACACGGCGAGGAAGTCGGGAACGCCGCTCGGCGACGTCATCATGCTGGCGAGGTTGCCTAACGCTGCACCGGCGACGAGCCCCAGTCCACTCGGCGCCAGCGCGTCGAGCCGCGCGAGCCGGGGAACGACCGCGGCCGCGAGCAGCGCCGCGACGATCGTCGCGAACGCGTTGATCTCGAAGGTGTGCGCGCCGTACGACGTGCTGAAGGCGCCGAGCGGGTTGTGCACGACCTGGATCAGCAGGCGGGTGCCGAGGAGGGGATAGCGCTCGTCGCTCCAGAGGCCGACCGCCATCGCCTTGGAAACGAGGTCGCCGAGCACGACGAGCAGCGCGACCCCGATGAATGTGCCGGTATCGGGAAGTGGCGCTCCGGCGCACCGGGCCAGTGCGCGCTGGGGCTGCGAGAGCGACACGCGCTTCAACGACATGCTGCCTGCGACATGCTGCGGTCCACCATGAGACTCTTTCGCGACGCCATGCGGCGCCGTCATGTTGGTGTGAGAAGCAAAGGCGGTGCCGCGTCAGAATCGACAGCGGCAGGCTAGATTCTGCCTCGACCAGATCGGGCAACGTCGTCCATCTCTCGCTGACACCATGACATCTCCGCCGACTCGCCCGCAGGACCAGCCGCTGCACGAGGACGTCCGCTGGCTCGCCGGGACACTCGGGCGAGTCATCCAGCGGCTGGAGGGAGATGAAGCACTGCGGACGGTCGAAGAGCTTCGCCAGGCGGGGCGCGCCCGGCGGCACGGGGAGGCCGACGCGCCGACACTCGACGAGCTGGTCTCCCGGGTCGGTGAGCTGCCGGTCGAACTGTCCGCGCTCGCCGCCCGCGCCTTCACGCTGTTCTTCCTGCTGATCAACACCGCCGAACAGGTCCATCGAGTGCGCCGGCGCAACACGTATTTGCGGCGCGACGACGACAACCCGCAGCCGGCATCGGCGCGCTGGACGATGCGTCGTCTCCGTGAAATGGGGCGGTCGGGCGCTGATGTCGCCAAGGCGCTCGCGCGGCTCAACGTCCGCCCGGTGCTGACGGCCCATCCGACCGAGTCCACCCGGCGCACGCTGCTCGGGCTGCAAGCGCGAGTTGCCGACCTTCTCCTCCGGCGCGAGTTCAGCTCGGCCGCGGAGCGCCGCGCCATCGAGGACGCGCTCGAGGGTGAGGTGGAGCTGCTCTGGCTGACGCCCGAGGTCCGCCAGGATCGCCCGACGGTGCTCGACGAGGTGAGCACGGTGCAGTGGTATCTCGAGACGCGCCTTCTCGACGCGAGCGCGCGAACACACGACGCCGTCGTGCGCGCCTTTGAGGAAGAGTTCGGGCGTGCCGACGAGACCCTCCGCCTCACCGTGCCGATCAGGTTTGGCTCGTGGGTCGGAGGCGACCGCGATGGGAACCCCTTCGTCACCCCTGAAACCACGCTCGCCGCCGCGCGCCGCGCGAGCCATGTCATCCTCGGCCGCTATCGGCAGGGCATCGATGAGCTGGTCGAAAAACTGTCGATCGGCTCCGAGATCGCTGTCCCGACGCCCCAGCTGCTCGCTTCGATCGAGGAAGACCATCAGGCGCTCCCGGCGGTGTGGGCCACCAACCACCGGCGGAACGCGGACGAGCCGTTGCGACTCAAGCTGAGTTTCGTTGGCGCGCGCCTGGACGCGACGCGGCGACTCGTCGCGTCACGCGACGCCGGGCGCGAGGCGGCAGAGCCGGCGGCGTATCCCGACGTCGCCGCGTTCGAGGCTGACCTTCGGCTTGCGCGCGACTACCTCATCGCCGCTGGCGCGACCGAAGCATGCCGCACCAGCTTCGATCCGCTCTTCGCCCTCGTCCGGGCGCACGGCTTTCACGGCTACGCGCTCGACGTCCGCGACCATGCCGACGCGCACGACGCCGCGCTGGCCGACATCGCCGGCCATGTCGGCCTCCCGATCTTTGACGGCGAGGCGCTGCGCCGGGAGCTGCGGGGAAGCCGGCCGCTCGTTGGCGCGCGCCTTCCGCTTGCCGAAGCGACGGTGCGGGTGCTCGATACGATGCGAGCGATCGGGACGATCCAGGACGAGTCCGGCCCGGCAGCGGCGTCGACGTACATCATCTCGATGGCGCGGACGCCCGAAGACCTGCTCCGCGTGCTGCTCCTCGCGCGCGAAACGGGCCTCGTCGACCTCGCGGCCGAGCCGCCGGTGTCGCGGATCGACGTCGTGCCGCTGTTCGAGACGTTAGGCGATCTCGAAAAGGCACCCGAGGTGATGCGCACGCTCTTCAACGATGCGGTCTATTCGCGGCAGCTCGCGGCACGCGGGCGCCGGCAGGAAGTGATGATCGGCTACTCCGATTCCGGAAAGGATGCCGGAATGATCGCGTCATCCTGGGCACTCTACGGCGGACAGCAGAAGCTCAACGATGTGTTCCGTGACGCCGGCATCGAGCTCCAGCTCTTCCACGGGCGCGGGGGAAGCGTCGGACGAGGCGGCGGCTCACCGGTCTATCGGGCGCTGGCGGCGTTGCCGCCTAACGTTTCAGGCGGCTCGCTCAAGATCACCGAACAGGGCGAGATCATCTCGCAGCAGTTTGGTCTCGCGCCGATCGCCGAGCGTACGCTCGAGGTCACGCTCTCCGGGACGCTGCTGCACGAGTTCATGGATTGGCGCAGCGGTGTCCCTGTCGAAGAGATCGCCCGCTTTGCCACGACGATGGACGAGCTCTCGGCGCGGTCGCTCGAGCTCTATCGCGAGATGGTGCACGAGAACGATGCACTCTTCGACCTGTTCCTCGAAGCGACGCCAGTCGGCGAGCTTGCCGGCGCGCGATTCGGCTCGCGGCCTGCGTACCGTCCGGGCGCGAAAAAGGGAATCGAGGGAATCCGCGCGATCCCCTGGCAATTCGGCTGGACACAGATCCGCTTGATGCTCCCCGGCTGGCTTGGCGTCGGCACCGCGTTCGCCGACCTCGGTTCGCGCCCCGACGGTCTCGCATTGCTGCAGCGGATGGCGAAGGTCTGGCCGTTCTTCGACGACATGGTCGCCAAGATCGAGATGGTGTGCGCAAAGACCGATCTCGACATCGCCCGGGCCTACGTGGAACGGTTAGGCGGTGACAGGGAGCTCTTCGCCCGGCTCGAGGCGGAATTCAAGCTGACCGTTCAATGGCTGCTCCGGATTCGCGGAACGAACGAGGTGCTGATCGAATCGCCGGTGCTCCGCTCGGCGATCGCGGTGCGGAATCCCTACGTCGACGTGCTGTCGGTATTGCAGATCGCGCTGCTCGCCCGCAAACGGGCGGGTGGCGACGACGAGGCGACGCAGGCGCGCGTGACTGAAGCACTGGCGACGACGCTCAACGGCGTCGCGCAGGGGCTGCGGAATACGGGCTGATCGTCAGGCACGGAGCTCGGCAGCAGTCCCGGCACTCTCGCGGTGAGAGGACCCCGGCGCGGCAGCCGCCTCGGATCGCGGCTCAGGCGATGCCGCGACCGGAAGTGTGAACCAGAACGTGGTTCCCTTGCCCGGTTCACTATCGAGCCAGATGCGGCCGCCGTGGGCAGAGACGATGCCTTTCGCGATCGTCAGGCCCAGGCCGATGCCACGGCGGTCGGCGCGGCGGGACTGCCAGAATCGGCGGAACATGAACTGCTGCTGCTCGAGCGGGATCCCGGGGCCATTGTCGGCGACCCAGAACTGCGCATCGCTGTCGGCGCGGCGGGCGCCGATGCTCACGTGCCCACCCCGCCCGGTGAACTTGATCGCGTTCGAGAGGAGATTGTCGAGCACCTGCAGGGCGCGATACCGGTCGACGCTCACTTTTCCCTCGGCGTCGCCCGCGACGCTGAGCGTGACGCCCTGCTCGCGTGCGGTCGCCGACACGCTGTCGGCGGCTTCGCTGAGCAGTTCCGAAACGGCGATGTCGTCGCGCTCGAGCTGCAACCGGTGGCTTTCGAGGCGGGTGACGTCGAGCAGATCGCGGATGAGCCGCTCGCCGCGGAGGGCCGCGCGGCGCACGGACTCCAGGGTCTTCCGGACGGGGGAATCGTCGGGGAGGATCTCGATTGCGGCGCCGGTGCCGAGGAGAATCGTATGCAACGGGTTGCGCATGTCGTGCGAGACGACGGCGAGCACCTCGTCGCGTCCACGCGTGGCCTGGCGCGCCTCTTCATAGAGGCGCGCGTTCTCCAGCGCGAGCACGGCCCGCCGGGCCAGCTCTTCGACCGAGGGAACATCGTCCGCGGAATACTGGTGTGACTCCGACGCGAACGTTATGACGCCGATTGCCCGCCCGTGCTGGAGCAGCGGGACGTACAGCGCGGACCGCAGGTTCACCGTCGTCAGCAAGGCGAGATGATCGGAGTCCCGCGCGATTGCCGCGTGGACTTTGTCGCTGATGAATTCGACTACCTGCGGCCGGAGCGCAGAGACCGCATCGGCGATCGGACCGCGGACGGTGTCGGTGCGCAACGGAAACCGCTCGCGCAACTGACGAATCGCGTCGGCCTGTTCGGGGCGCACGTGCGCGACGGCGGTCAGCACGCTCCCATCGTCGTCGAACACGTCGACGATGCAGGCGTCGCCGAGCGACGGCACCGCGAGCTGCGCCACGCGCTGGATCGTCTCGGTCAGCTCGAGTGATGACGAGAGCACGGCGCCCGCCTCGGCGAGCAGCCGCAGCGCGTCGTCGGCGCGGCGGCGAGCCGTGATGTTCTCGACGATCCCGACGAGGAACCAGGGCTCACCGGTTGGGTGCCGCGTGATCGTGGCCGTGATCCGCCCCCAGATGATCTGTCCGCTCCGCCTGATGTAGCGCTTGTCGAGCTGGACCTGCGCCAGCGTTCCCGCGATCAGTTCGCGGAGCAGAGGCTGCTGCACCGCCGCGTCGTCGGGGTGGGTGTAGGCCGCGTAGTTGAGCGAGGACAGTTCCTGTCGCGTATACCCAGTCAGCTCCTCGTAGGCCGCATTGCAGTCGAGGATGTCGCCGGTCGGCGTGGTGATCGTGATCCCGACCCCGGCGCCGTCGTAGATCCCGCGGAACTTGGCGGCCGTCTCGCTCAGCGTTCGCTGCACCTGTTCGTTCTGCCGGGCCAACTCGTCGGCGAGGGCCAACGCGGCACGCAGCTCGATCTCGGAAACGACCAGGGCGGTGAGCTCGCGAAGGATCGTGATCTCACGCTCGGTCCACTGGCGCGGTTTCGAGTCGATCGCGCAGAAGCTGCCGAGGGTCTGCCCGTCGCTGGTGACGATCGGGATGCCGGCGTAGGCGACGACGCCGATTTCGCTCACGGCCAGATTCGACGCCAGCACCGGGTCGAGTCGCGCGTCGTTGACGACGAGGGGCATCACCTCGCGAACGACGTGCTGGCAGAACGAGTGACTGAGCGGCGTCTCGCGCCGGGTGGCCCAGGGCTCGGGCAGCCCGACGGCGCTCTTGAAGAACTGCCGGTCGCCGTCCACCAGCGACACCAGCGAAACGGGCACCCCGAGCATCTGGGTTGCAATTTTCGTGAGGCGATCGAACGCGGCCTCGGCCGGGCTGTCGAGCAGCGCCGAGCGCCGGAGCGCATCGAGGCGGGCCGGATCGGAAAGCGAGGACTGCCTAACGGTCAGATCGGTCATGGACGAGCGCGGTGCATGCAGGCATCAGGCCGACGGGCTGGCCATGAGGGCGGTTAGCGATGAGAGGCAAGCAGTTAGCGAACGGCGGCGGCCCGATGTTCCTCCGCTCGATGACTCAGCGGGCGCCGCATTGAGACAGTATCCCTTTCGGCTCGGCGGCGTTGGGGAACAGCGACCGTGCGGCGCGAGCGTGCGGTCGGGCCTTCGTGCAGCTCCCCCGATCGACATAGGCACGAGCGAGACGAACATGAATGCGATAGCTCCCTGGATCAAGCGTCGACGCCGCCTCGACGACGCTCGCCCGCGACGAACTGCTGAACAGGTCCATCGCCGCGGCCTGGATCGCATTGCGCCAGAGCGCCATTCCGCCGAGCAGGAGGACGGCCGCGATGAGGCCGAGCCGCCTAACGGCGAACAGGTCGGCCGCGACGCGCTCGCGTCCCGGCGGGGAGAGCGCACCGAGCAGCGACCAGGCGATGAGCGCGTTCACCGGCAGGAGCAGGACCGCGTCGAAGCTGCCGACGACGAGGAGCACGACGACGGTGCCGAGCAGCGCGGCGGCGCTGAGCCGGTCCTCCGGGGATCGACTCGCGCCCAGCCCGCGGACCCCGTCCACGACCAGCGAAACGAGCGCGAGCGCGAGGAGCACGAACGCAACCAGCCCCCGTTCCGAGAGAAAAGTGATCCAGTCACTGCTCGGCCATGGGTTGGCGGTCATTCCATCGCCGGCAAGCGACGGGTCGTCGCGCGACGCGAACTTCGGATAGACGACGGGCCAGTTGCCCGGGCCGACACCGAGCAGCGGGTGATGCGACGCCATGCGGAGCGTGTTGCCGTATTGGACGAGCCGTCCACGTCCACTGCCCCCCTTGTAGTTGACGACGCTCTTCGCCGTGTCGAGGTAGGGAGAGTCGCTTTTCCAGTCGAGGGTGTTCGGGAGCACCAGCGCCAGGCCGATCCCGCTTGCGGCAGCGGCGGCGACGAGGACCACGCGACTCCAGCGGAGTGCGGCGCCGGCGCCGCGCAATGCCACGATCCCTAACGGTACGGCCGCGATCGCGCAAGCGATGAGCGCGAGCCAGGCCGCGCGGCTCCGCGAGAGGAACAGCGCTGCCGCGAGGAGCCCGCTGCCGGCGGACCAGCGCGCGAATGACCCGCGATTGGGCGCCGTCAGCGCGACGAGCACCAGTGCCGGGGCGGCGATCACCCCCAGGTGCGCCATGAAATTGCGGTTACCGAAGGTGCCACCCGGTGCGCGGTTGAGGCTCACGTACTCGCTCCGGACCCCATAGGCCTGCAGCAGCGCTGTCACCGCGCCAAGGATGGCGGCGAAGGCGATGACACCAACGAGACGCCTCGCCAGTCCGGCACGGGCCACCGTCCGCGCGGCCCAGAAGCAGGCGGCGCCGGAGAGCGACACGGCCACTGCGCGTCCGGTCAACCACCAATTCGGGGCGAACAGCGCCGAGAGCAGGCCGGCGCCCAGGAAGGCCGCAAGAAACTGGTCGACCCGGGCGAGACCGAGTCGCCGAGTCTGGACGAGCAGCGCCAGCGACGCGAGCATTGCCACTGCATGGAGCACCAGCTCTTTCGGCACGAAGAAGCGATCGAGCTCGAACTGCTTGTAGGGCGACGCGGCGAGGACGACGAGGAGCGCTCCGGCCTGAAGCACGCGGAGAGCGAAGGTCGCGCGCCAGAGGGCGGCGACGCGCGACGGGGGGCCGGACGATCGCATGACTGCCAAAGATGGCAGCCGGGGTCCCCGGCGCACAGCCCGGGGGCGCGGGATCGCTGCCCGGAGAGTTTATTTCGCGTGCGGCAGGACTGGCTGCACCCTGACAATCCGAGACCTTTGACGACGACCGTTCCTCCCGGCGCACCACTCCTGACGCGCATCTTTCCACGAGCCTCGCAGGGGCGCGATCAGTTGCTTGCCGGTCCGATTCGAGGTGAGCTGCTCGGCGCGGACCAGTTGGCGACGCGGGCGCGCGAGCTGGCGAAGTCGCAGCGCATCGTGGCCAAGCCCAAGCGGCTGCGTCAGACGCCGCTGCTCATCCGGCTGACGGAGACGCGCGCGATCCTCGAGGCGGCGCACGAGCGGCTCGCTGCCGCGGCGGACGCGGAGTTCGACGTCGGACCGGCCGGGGACTGGCTGCTCGACAACTTTCACGTCGTTCAGGAACACATTCGGGAGGTTCGGGAGAGCCTCCCGAGTGGCTACTACCGCGAGCTGCCCGAGCTGGCGACGGGTACGCTCGCCGGGTACCCGCGCGTCTACGAGATCGCGATCACGCTGATCGCGCACACCGAAGCGCGGATCGACCTCGACAACGTCAACCAGTTCGTCGCCGCCTATCAGGAGCGGGCGATGCTCTCGGTCGGCGAGCTCTGGGCGATGCCGGCGATGCTGCGCCTCGGGCTGATCGAGAGCGTGCGCCGGATGACGCTGCGCACCGTGCAACGGCTCGACGATGTCGAGATGGCCGATGGCTGGGCGGCGCGGCTGCTCGCCCCGGCCAGCATTCCCCGCGGCACGTTAGGCGGCCCGCTCGACGATTTCGTCCGGAACACGCCGGCGCTCACCCCGCAGTTCGTCGCGCGGCTGCTCCACCAGCTCAGGCTCTCCAAGGAGGCGTTCCCGCCACTGCTCTGGTTCGAGCAGTGGATCGCCGAAGAGGGTCCGACGTCGGAGCAGGCGGTCGCCCGCTCGACCGAGCGGCTGGCGCTGACGCAGGTGATGACCGCGAACAGCATCACGAGCCTCCGCGCAATCGCGCGCTTCGACTGGCGCACCTTCGTCGAGCGGCAGAGCGTGATGGAGCAGGTGCTTCGCGGCGACCCGTCGCAGCACTACCTGCAGATGACCTTCCAGACGCGCGACCACTATCGTCACGTCGTCGAGAAAATCGCCAAGCGGACGGGGAAGCGCGAGCAGGACATCGCCCACGTCGCGATCGAGCTGGCGCGAAAGGCGAAGGAGAACGCGTCCGGCAGCGAGCGGCACGCACATGTCGGCTACTACCTGATCAACGAGGGGCGGGTCGAGCTCGAACGGGTGACCGGCTACCAGCCGACGTTAGGCGAGCTCGTCCACCGCCTCGTGCTCCGCCACCCGAACTGGATCTTCGTCGGCGGAATCGTTTTCGTCACGCTCCTCGCGCTGTTGTTCGTGCTCCGGATCGCCGGCGTGCCCCCCGGTGTGCTCGCGACGACGGTGCTCGCCTTCGCGCTGTTGCCGGCGATGGACATCGCGGTCAACATCGTCAACCAGCTCGTCGCGGCATGGCTCCCGCCGCGCGTGCTGCCGAAGCTCGAGCTGACGCGCGAGCTCGGCGTCCCGGCGGAATATCGCACCGCCGTCGTCATCCCGACGCTGTTCGGATCGGTCGAAGCGGTGCGCGAGGCGCTCGACACGATCGAGGTGCAGTACCTCGCGAACCGCGAGCCCAATCTCCACTTCGCGATCCTCAGCGACTTCACCGACGCGCCCACCGAAACGCGAGAGACCGACGGCGCGATCGTCACCGCCGCGATCGAGGGCGTCTACGCGCTCAACGCCCGGTATGCGGGTGGCGATCCGACCGCGTTCTACCTCTTCCACCGCCCGCGCCGCTGGAACCCGCAGCAGGGCGTCTGGATGGGCTGGGAGCGGAAGCGGGGCAAGCTCGCCGAGTTCAATCGCTTCCTGCGCCGGAGCGATCCGGTCGCGCCGAACGAACTTCCGGGGCACGGCGCGGCGACGGGCCACGACGCGGCCTTCTCGACGATCATCGGCGACGTCGCGCTGATCCGGCAATCCCGCTACGTCATAACGCTCGACAGCGACACCGTCCTGCCACCCGATGCGGCGCCGATGCTCATCGGGACACTCGCTCATCCGCTCAACCGTGCGATCTACGACGCCGAGGCAGGGCGTGTCGTGCACGGCTACGGAATTCTCCAGCCCCGCGTCGGCGTGTCACTGCCGAGCGCGCACAAGTCGTACTTCGCGGCGATCCACTCCGGGCATCCCGGGGTCGACCCGTACACGACGGCGGTGTCTGACGTCTACCAGGACCTGTATGGCGAGGGGAGCTTCACCGGCAAGGGGATCTACGACATCGACGCCTTCGAGCAGGCGACGCACGGGCGCTTTCCCGAGAACACCCTGCTCTCGCACGACCTGATCGAGGGGAACTACGCGCGCGCCGGCCTGGCGACCGACATCGAGGTCTACGACGACTACCCGACCCGGTACCTGACCTACACGCGCCGCAAGCATCGCTGGATTCGCGGGGACTGGCAGCTGCTCGACTGGCTGACCCCGCGGGTGCCGGGGCCTAACGGTCCGGAGCGCAACCGGCTCTCGCTGCTCTCGCGCTGGAAGATTCTCGACAACCTCCGCCGCAGCCTGACGGAGATCGCGCAGCTCGCCCTGCTCATCGCCGGCTGGACGATCCTGCCCGGCTCACCGGTCCGGTGGACGCTCGTCGGCCTCGGCGCGATCATGGCGCCGTGGCTGGTGTCGCTGTTCCTCGCGGTGACCCGTCCGCCCTTCGACAAGAGCTGGCGCGCCTACTATGCCGCGGTCGGGCGCGATGCGATCACCAGCATCCAGCAGATCACGCTCGTGATCGGGTTTCTCGCGCACCAGGCATGGGTGAGCGCCGACGCGATCGTGCGCACGTTCTACCGGATGTTCGTCTCGCGACGGAAGCTGCTCGAGTGGCAGACGGCGTCGCAGGTCGAACGGATGGTCAGCGGCAACCGGGGCGACATCTGGCGCAAGATGTGGCCGGCCGTGGTCGTGGGCGTGCTCGCCCTCGCGACGGTCGCATTCTCCACCTGGCGGCTCGTCGAGGTGTCGATGGCGACCGGCGCGCGCGGGCACGGCATCATCGACGGGTGGCGGCTGCTGCTCGTGTCGATGCCGATCATCGGCATGTGGATCGCGTCGCCAGCGGTCGCGCAGGCACTGAGCAAGCCGGCGCTTCGTCGCGCCCAGCGCCTGACGGCGGCAAACCAGGAAGCCGCGGTCCGGTACGCGCTCCTCCACTGGCGGTTCTTCGACTACTTCGTCAACGAGGAAACGAACTGGCTCGCGCCCGACAACTTCCAGGAGGATCCGACGCCGACCGTCGCGATGCGGACGTCGCCGACGAACATCGGGCTCCAGCTGATGGCGATCGCCACCGCGGCGGAGCTCGGCTTCATCTCGATCGAGGAAATGACGCTTCGCCTCGAGAGAGCATTCCGCTCGCTCGAGCGGATGCGGCGCTTCCGCGGCCATTTCTACAACTGGTACGAGCTGCACAACCTGACGGTGCTCGAGCCGGCATACATTTCGACGGTCGACAGCGGCAACCTGGCTGGCCACCTGATCGCGCTCCGGCAGTCGTGCCTGCACATCGCCGACAGGCCGGTGTCGAGCCCGCGATTCTGGCGCGCGGTAGCAGCCTCGCTGCACATCGCGCACGACCGCCTCACCACGCTCGCGACCTCGGGCGCCGCCGACACCCCACTCAGCTTCGGCGCAGTGGCCGACGCGGCGAAGCTCGTGCGCCTGGCCCGCACCGCGTTCGCGGCGATCCACACCAACGCACCGGAGCCGGCGGCGATCGCCGCGGTAGTGGCGCCGATCGAGCGGGCACGGCTCGCGTTAGGCGCGTCGGAGCTCCCCGCCGAGGTGCTCGACCCGGCGATCGAGTGGCTCGACTGGACAGCGATCCGCCTCGCCGACGAAACCGATCGCCTTGCCGTCATCGCCGCGGCACAGGCGGTGACGCCGCCGCGCGGATCGTCCGTCACCGGCGAGCTGCCGTCGCTGCGCGAGGTCGCAATCGCGTCCACTGACGCCTCGGAGCTCGTGGCGCGCCTCGAGACCATCGCCGCGCGCGCCTACGCATACGCGCTCGAAATGGACTTCCGCTTCCTGTATGACGAGCGCCGGAAGCTGTTCTCGATCGGCTACCAGCAGAGCAACCACTCGCGCGACGCCTCGTACTACGACCTGCTCGCGTCCGAGGCACGGCTCTCGAGCTTCATTGCGATCGCGAAGAACGACATCCCGGTCGAGCACTGGTTCCGGCTCGGACGGACACTCACCCACGCCGACGGGGCAACGGCGCTGGTGAGCTGGAGCGGCAGCATGTTCGAGTACCTGATGCCGGTGCTGGTGATGCAGTCGTTCCCGTTCACGGTGCTCGACCAGACGTATCGGGGAGCGGTCAAGCGGCAGATTGCCTACGCCGACGAGCGCGACGTTCCGTGGGGGACCAGCGAGAGCGCCTACAACCTCCGCGATCGCCACCTGACCTATCAGTACCGTGCGTTCGGCATCCCGAACCTCGCGCTCAAGCGCGGCCTCGGCCGCGACCTGGTGATCGCGCCGTACGCATCGGCGCTCGCCGTCGTCGTCGATCCGGGAAAGGCGCTCGGCAACCTCGCCCGCCTCGAGCGCCGCGGCGCGTTAGGCAGGTACGGGTTCCTCGACGCCCTCGACTACACGCGTCCCGATCCCGGCGAACGGTTCGCCCTCGTGAAGACCTACATGGCGCACCACATCGGGATGGGGCTGATCGCGCTCGCCAATTCGCTGCGCGACGGCCTCTGGCAGCGACGCTTCCACGCCGACCCGCTCGTGCGCTCGGCCGAGCTGCTGCTGCACGAACGCATTCCGCGGCGGCTGGTACTGCAGGAGCCCCAGGAGGCCCGTCCCGACGAGTCGCTTCCCGACCCGGAGCTCGAGCGTCCCGCCGTCAGGCAGATCGACGCGCCGGACACCCCGCAGCCGCACGTCGCGCTGCTCGGCCACCTCCCGTACACGATCATGGTCACCAGCTGCGGCTCGGGGTACAGCCGCTACGAGGACCTCGCGATCACGCGGTGGCGCGCCGACGGCACGCGCGACAACATCGGACAGTTCTGCTACATCCGCGACACGACCCGCAAGCGCGTCTGGTCGGCCGCGTATCAGCCGACCTGTGCGCCGGCCGAGTGGTATCGGGCGCTGCTTGCCACCGATCGGGTGACGTTCCACCGCTCCGACGACGGGATCGAGACTAGTACCGAGATCGCCGTCGTGCCTGACGACTCCGCCGAAGTGCGGCGGGTGACGCTCACCAACAACAGTACCGAGGCCCGCGAGATCGAGCTGACCAGCTACGGTGAGATCGTGCTGCACTCACCGGACGCCGACCGCGCGCATCCCGCGTTCGCGAACCTGTTCGTCGAGACCGAGTGGCACGAGTGGTGTACCGCGATCACCGCGACACGCCGTCCTCGCTCGGCCGGCGAGCGATCGCTCTGGTGCGTGCACGTCGTCGACACCGGGAAGGAGCGGATCGGCAGGACCACGTGCGAGACCGATCGCGCCAGGTTCGTCGGACGTGGCCGGTCGACGCGCGATCCGGTCGCGCTCGACAGTGAAGGCCCGCTGTCGATGACGACCGGTGCCGTGCTCGATCCGATCTTCGCGTTGCGGACGCGGGTCTCGATCGCCCCCGGACGCTCGGCGTCGGTGGCGTTCACGACAATCGTCGCCGACAGCCGCGCGCGCGCGTTCCAGCTCGCCGACCGATACCATCACCCGCACGCGGCGCAACGGGCGCTCGACCTGGCGTGGACCTCGACGCAGGTCGAGCTTCGCGAGCTCGGGATGACACCGACCGACGCGGCGGTGTTTCAGGAAATGGCCGGCCATCTCTTCTTTCCGACGTCCGCGCTGCGTGCGCCGGAAGAGGAGATCCTCGCCAACCGTGGATCGCAGCCGCTGCTCTGGACCCTCGGCGTGTCCGGCGACTGGCCGATTCTGCTCGCGACGATCTCGTCGATGGACGGGCTGCCGACGCTGCGACAGATACTGTCCGCGCACCACTACTGGCGCCGTCGCGGAATGATGGTCGACTTGGTGGTGCTCAACACGCATCCGCCAACGTATCTGCAGGACCTGAACGACAAGGTGACGGCGGCGATCTTTGCATCGAGCGACGCGGGGATGGTTGATCGTCCGGGCGGCGTGTACGTGCGGCGCGTCGACATCATTGCCGGCGACACGCTCGCGATGCTCCGCGCAACGGCCCGCGTCCATGTGACCTGCGACGGGCGTTCCCTCGCGCGCATCCTCGACGATCCGAAGACGGCTGCCGAGCTCGACGAGCTGGAGCTGACCGAGGATCATCCCGCGCATGGGCGGCAGGTGGCGGCCCAGCAGTCGACGTCGGACACGCTCGCGATGCAGCGTTCGCGGCTGCACGCCGCGATGCGCGATCCGAAGCTTCATCTGGCCGACGCGGCGCACGGATACGCTCGCGACCCGGTTGAGCCGTTGCCCCCGCGTCCGAGCCGCCCGACGCCATCCGCGGGAATTCCGGTGTTGAGCCCACCAATCGTCGCGCCGACGCTCCGGTTCGATAACGGGTTTGGCGGCCTGACCGAGGAAAGCGATTATTTCATTCGCGTCGCTGGCGATGCCGTGCCACCGGCGCCATGGGTGAACTGCGTTGCGAACGCGAGGGGGGGATTCCTCATCAGCGAGCGCGGCGCCGGATGCACGTGGGCGGAGAGCAGCTTTTTCTATCGCCTGACGCCATGGCAGAACGACCCGATCAGCGATCCGGCCGGGGAAGTGATCTACCTCCGCGATGACGAGACTCACGCGCTCTGGAGCGCGACGCCGGCCCCGATCCGGAGCCCGGAACCTTACGTCGCTCGCCACACGGCCGGCGCGTCGTCGTTCGAGCATGTCCGCGACGAGATCGCGACGCAGCTGACGCTCGGCCTCGACGAGCACGAGGCGGTGAAGCTCTCGACGCTGCGTATCACCAATCGCGGCAAGCGAACGCGCCGATTGACGATGACGGCGTACACCGAATGGACGCTCGGCGTGACGCGCGAGCACACGCAGCACCAGGTGGCGACGTCGTACGACGCGGCGACAGGTGCAATCTTCGCGCGCAACACCTTCGATCCCGTCTTCGCGAATTGGGTCGCGTTCGCGTCGATCAGCGAGCCGGTGACGAGCTTCACCGCCGACCGGCGCGAGTTCATCGGCCGCAACGGAACGTTAGGCGCGCCGTTCGCGCTCAGCGCCGAGGCGCCGCCGCTCGCCGGATCGGTCGGGGCGGCACTCGATCCCTGCGCCGCGCTGCAGTGCGCGCTCGTGCTCGGGCCGGGGGAGTCGCGCGATGTCGTCATCGTCCTTGGCGCGGCGTCGACCGAAGCGGCGGCGGTCGCGGCGGTCGCGAAACGTCGCGATGCCAAGGGCGCCCGCGCGGCGGTCGCGACGACCATCAAGAGCTGGCAGGATCGGCTGTCGACGATAACGGTCCGGACACCCGAGCCGGCATTCGACGCGATGATGAACCGCTGGATTCTCTACCAGGCGCTGTCGTGCCGCATGTGGGGACGATCGGGGCTCTACCAGAGCAGCGGTGCCTACGGATTCCGTGACCAGCTGCAGGACTCGATGGCGTTCGTCTACGCCGAGCCGAAGCTCGCGCGCGATCATATCGTCCGCTCGGCGGGGCGGCAGTTCGTCGAAGGCGACGTTCAGCACTGGTGGCACCCGCACAGTGGCCGCGGCGTGCGGACGAAGTTCAGCGACGACCTTGCCTGGCTGTCGTACGTCGTCGAGCACTATGTGCGCGTCACCGGCGATGCATCGGTGCTGGACGAGCAGGCACCATTCCTGACGCTGCGCCAACTCCTGCCGCACGAGCACGAGGTCTACGACCTTCCGCAACCGAGCGGCGAGACGGGGAGCGTCTACGACCACTGCGTCCGCGCGCTGCGCCGTGCGTGCACACTGGGCGAGCACGGGTTGCCGCTGATCGGCATCGGCGACTGGAACGACGGCATGAACCGCGTCGGCGTCGAGGGCCGCGGCGAGACGGTGTGGCTGGCGTGGTTCCTGAGCACGACGCTCCGCAGCTTCGCGGCGATCGCCGACGACCGTGGCGACAGCGCGGTCGCCGCCGATTTCCGCGGCAAGGCCGAGGCGTATGTCCGGGCGATCGAGGAGACCTCGTGGGACGGCGACTGGTACCGCCGCGCCTACTTCGACGACGGGTCGCCGTTAGGCTCGGTGACGAGCGACGAGTGCCGGATCGACTCGATCGCCCAGAGCTGGAGCATCATCAGCGGTGCCGGTGCGCCCGAGCGCCAGGCGCGGGCGATGGCCTCGTTCGAGGAGCATCTCGTCGACAATGACGCGCGCCTCCTCAAGCTGCTGACTCCGCCGTTCGACAAGTCCGCGCACGACCCGGGCTACATCAAGGGCTACCTGCCAGGCGTCCGCGAGAATGGTGCGCAGTACACGCACGCCGCGCTCTGGGCAGTGCTGGCGACCGCGCTGCAGGGCAAGGGCGATCGTGCGTTCGAGCTGTACCAGATGATCAATCCACTCACGCACACCGCGACGAGGGCGGCGGCCGAGATCTATAAGGTCGAGCCATACGTCGTGGTCGCGGATCTCTACACGGCGGAGGGGCATCTCGGACGCGGCGGATGGACATGGTACACGGGCTCGGCGAGCTGGATGTACCGCGTCGGACTCGAGGCGATTCTCGGGTTCAGAAAGCAGGGACACTGGCTCATGATCGAGCCATGCATACCTGCCGCATGGAAGGAGTACACGATCGACTACCGGTACGGCTCGGCCAGCTACAGGGTCACGGTGAAGAACCCCGACGCGCTCAATCGTGGACGGTCGGACGTCGTGATCGACGGAGCACCGATGCCCGACAGCCGGATTCCGCTATCCGATGACGGTGCGCACCACGAGGTAACGGTCACGATCCGCGCCCCCCGTTAGGCAGCGCGGCGCGGCTCGCCGTCAGCGACGAGGGAGCGCCGGTGCCAGCGCGCTCCGCCAGACCGCGTAGCCGGCGGGGGTCATGTGGAGCGAGTCGGGGCCAAACAGCTCGGGGCGTGGCCGGCCGTTGGCACCGAGCATCGGCGTGAAGACATCCACGAACGTTGCCATCGTGTCGCGGGAGACCACCGCCTCGAGCAGTGCGTTCGTCTCGCGCACCTTGTCGACGAGCCGCCAGCGCGCTGGACTTGGTTTTACCGACAGGCAGACGACCCGCGCGAGCGGCAACGCAACCCGGACGCGCTGCAGGAACTCGGCGACTTCGCCGGCCACGCGTGCGGGACTCTTCCCTTCCTCGAGATCGTTGTCCCCTTCGTAGAGCACGATCGCGCGCGGGCGATAGCGGAAGACGACGCGGTCAGCATGGCGCAGCACGTCGTCCATCCGCGATCCGCCGAAGCCGCGGTTGAGCAGCGGCACCCCCGGGAAGTCCGTGGCCAGGCTCTCCCACATCCGGATCGATGAGCTGCCGACGAAGAGTACCGGCGCGGGCGGTGGCGGCGTGGCGCTGTCGGCCCGCGCAAAGGCATTCAACTCGGCCGCGAAGCGCGCCGTGTCGGGGAGCGCTGCCACCCTCGGCACGACCACGGGCGGCGCGCCGCGATTCGGCGGGCCGGGCGTCGCGCACGTTGCCGCCGCAATCGCGGTGACGATCCAGAGCGGGGAGCTACCTGAGCGCATTGGAGTTCTCGGTTGGAGATTCTGCGAATCTAGCGCGCTCGCCCCGGCCCGCCGAGCCGGCCAGCGGAACGGTCAAGGTAAAGACCGATCCGACGTCGGGTTCGCTGTCCACCGTCAGGTCGCCACCCATCCCCCGCGCCAGGTCGCGACTGATTGCCAGGCCGAGGCCGACGCCATCCTGGGTGCGCGTGAGGCCGGCGTCCACCTGCACGAACGGCTGGAAGACCCGCTCGATCTGGGAGCCGGCGATTCCCCGGCCCGTGTCGCGGACCCGCACGCACATCATGCCGTTAGGCGCCGCCGCGCACTCGATGTCGACGCGTCCGCCCGCCGGAGTGAACTTCACCGCGTTGGACAACAGGTTGAGCACGACCTGCTGCAGCTTCTCGCGGTCGGCGCGAACGGAGGCGCCAGGCGGGCAACCACTATTCGTGAGCGACAGGCCCTTCGCATGCAGCTGCGGAGCAATCAGCGCTTCGCACATGCCGAGGGTTTCCTCGAGCGGAATGTCCGCGATGTCGTAGTGCACCACTCCCGCTTCGACGCGTGAGTAATTGAGCACGCCATTGATCAGGCCGAGCAGGTGCCGCTGGCTGCGCTGAATTCGTTCGAGCGCGACGAGCTGCTCGGGCGTGACGGGACCGTGGATGCCGAACTGCATGAGCTCAGCGTAACCGCCGATCGCATTGAGCGGGGTGCGAAGCTCGTGGCTCATGACGGCGAGGAACTCGCTCTTCGCGCGGTTCGCCTCTTCGGCCTCGTGCTGCGCCGCTTCAGCGGTGCTGCGCGCGCTCTGAGCGTCGGCGTAGAGGCGGGCCCGCTCGAGTGCCTGGACGCACTGGTCGGCAAAGGCTGCGAAGAAGAGCCGATCGTCGGCGGTGAACGTGTGCGGACCGATGTACGCTGCCGTGAACAGCCCGATGACCTTTCCGTCGAGGAGGAGCGGGATGCCGGCGTATCCCTCGAACCCGTGCGCGGCCATCATCTTCCCGATCTCCGGGTAGCGCGCCCACCCTGCCGCGTCACTGAGGAATGCCGCCTCGCCGCTGATCACGACATCGCCACCGGGAGTTCCAGCGGTCACCGGATAGCGACGCCACGCACCGATCAGCGAATCGTTGAACCCGACAATGCGCAGGACCTCGAAGTCGGCAACGCCGCCGTCGGCCCGCGGGCGCACCATCACGACCGCGCCCCCATCCGCGCCGAGTGCAGGCAGACCCTCCCGAAGTACGACATCGGCGACGCTCTCGGCGACCATCGTCGACGACAGCGCCGCGGTCAGCGATTGCAGCTTCGTCAGGCGGGTTGCGGTACGCTCGGCGCGGGCGCGCGCCTCCTCGAGTGCCCGGCGCGCCACCACCTGGTCGGTGACTTCGTAGGCCGTGCTCGCGACGGCGTACACCCGGCCCTCGGCGTTGACGAGCGGCTGATATCCAACGTTGAAGTAGTAATCCTCGAGCTCTCCACGTTTGGACTTGTCGAGGCGAATCAGCCGCTCGCGCTGGGCGTACGGGACGCCCGTCTCGTAGACGCGCTGGATGATTTCGACGAGTGCCTGGCCGGCGAGCTCGGGAAGCGCGTCGCGAAGCGGCAGCCCGATGAACCGGCGGCCGCCAAGCATCTCGACATAGCGCGGGCTGGCGATCGTGTAAACGAGATCCGGCCCCGTCATTACGGCCACCGCGACTGGCGCCTGCTCGACGACGTCGCGAAGCCGCCGCTCGGCAGCCGCGGTCT
Organism: Gemmatimonadaceae bacterium; assembly: GCA_031359795.1. Classification (GTDB taxonomy): domain Bacteria; phylum Gemmatimonadota; class Gemmatimonadetes; order Gemmatimonadales; family Gemmatimonadaceae; genus JABFXC01. The sequence continues at coordinate 7,461 of JANMAM010000021.1, read as the reverse complement.
CCGCCCGCGCGAGCTCGGCCTCTTCGGTGCGCTCCTCGAGCATCGCCGCGGTCGCCTGCAGCTCCTCGGACTGTGCCTCGAGCTCGACCGCCTGTTCCTGCAACTGGGCAATGAGCCGCTCGCGCTCGATCGCCCGATCACGTTCGATGAGCAGATCGCCTTCGGTTTTCTGCAGGCGAACCATTTCCGTCACGTCCCTCACGCCGTGGACCACCGCCACCGGGACGCCGTCAGCGTTGAGAACCGGCGTGTTGGCCGGGCTCCAGTGGCGCTCTTCCCAGCTACCGTCCTCGCGGCGGATCGGATAGCGCTGTACCGCCATCACGTCGGTCCGGCGCGTTGCGATCGCGCGGTTCAGCGACGCGCTGAGGGTGATCGTTCCCGTCGCGGTCGGGTCGTTCGGCGGATCGGGAAACACATCGAAGAGTCCGCGGCCGACGATCGCTTCGCGTTTCGTCCGCGACGCCGCGAGATACGCATCGCTCGCCGCGACGATCGTGAAGCGAGGCGCGTCGGGGCGAAGAATGAGAAACGCCCCCGACACGCTCTCGAAGATCGCACGGAAATCCAGGTCGGGTGGCGGCTGCGAGGCCGGCGGAGAGCTCGAGTCGGCGGGCGGCAAGGGTGAAGTTGGAAGAATGCGCACCGTTTTTTTGCAAATGCCGGGCCCGTCAGCCGTGCAGGACGGGAGTATTCCTGACCCGCTGGACAGCCGGCCGCGCCCGTGGTCGCGCCCCGAATTCGTCTCCCGCCTGCCTAACGGCCGGCAACGAGATCCCCAATCGGCTGCGGACGATTACAACGCCCTGACAATGTCCGGGCTATGCAATGTGGGGGCGCTCGCCAACCATTCACCTTGTCGGGACATCCAAACCCCCATGCCGCCGGAAATGCTGACCCGTACGATCCCCTCGTCTGGCGAGAACCTTCCCGTTCTCGGAATGGGCAGTTGGCAGACGTTCGACGTCGGGGAGGATCGCGCCGCGAGAGTGCCGTTGCGCACGGTGCTCGACGAGTTCGTGGTCCTCGGCGGCGCGCTCGTCGACTCGTCCCCGATGTATGGGACCTCGGAGAAGGTCATCGGCGATCTTGCCGCAGAGCTCTACCTGCGGCCGAAGCTGTTCATCGCGACCAAGGTCTGGACCACGGGCATGCGCGAAGGGATCACGCAGATGAACGACTCGATGCGGAAGCTGCGCGCCGCGCCGGTCGACCTGATGCAGGTGCACAACCTCGTCGACGTCGACACGCATCTCGACACGGTCGACGAATGGAAGCGCCAGCGGCGCGTCCGGTACACCGGGATCACGCATTACACGAAGAGCGCCCACGGCGCGCTCGTCAACATCCTCGACGCGCGACCGGTGGACTTCGTGCAGGTCAACTACTCGGTTGCCGAACGTGACGCGGAGCACCGGGTGCTGCCCACGGCGCGCGACCGCGGCGTCGCGGTGATCATCAACCGGCCCTTCGCGAGCGGCCACCTGCTCCGCCGCCTTGCGAGCAAACCGATCCCGTCATGGGCGGCGGAAATCGACTGCACCAGCTGGGCACAGCTGCTCCTCAAGTTCGTCACGTCGCATCCCGACGTGACGTGCGTCATTCCAGCCACCTCGGATCTGGGGCACCTGCGCGAGAACATGCGGGCTGGCGAATGGCGCCTGCCTGACGACGACCTGCGTGCCCGGATCGTGAAGGCCGCCCTCGACTGAGGTCCCGCCCCACCGGACGAGTAGCGCCGCGGCAACCGAAAGGGTGGCCGCGGAATGCTCCTTGAACTACAGTGTCAGCAGGCAGGACCTGAAACCGGGATGGGGGGGTCGGAACTGATGCAACTGCGGATGCGGACGTCGCTCGTGTGCACTATCGTCGCCTTCGGCGCTCTGGTGACCGGTTGCGGCGGGGGCGGTGGGAAGACGACTGCTCCGCCGGTCGACACCACGTCGACACCGACGGGGTATCTCAATCCGGTGCTCGACACGGATTTCCCCGATCCAGCCATCATCAAGGTCGGCGGGACCTACTGGGCTTATGCGACCCAGACGTTCCTCGCCAACGGGCTGCGGATAAACATCCAGTCCGCCAGCTCTCCGGACCTGGTACGCTGGACATACGGGGCAGACGCGCTGCCAGCGAAGCCAGCGTGGTCGACGGTGACCTGGAATTTCTGGGCGCCGCACGTGACCTATGCGGCCGAGCAGAACAAGTACATCATGTACTACTCGGCTGATTCGAGCTCGGATCGGAATCAGCAGTTCATGTGCATCGGTATCGCGACCGCCACGGTGCCGCAGGGACCGTTCACCGACATCGGCCGGCCGCTGGTCTGCGGACCCGGATTCTCGCACATCGACCCGATGGCGTACGACGATCCGGTGAGCAGCAAGCATTATCTCTACTGGGGATCGGCCAGTCAGCCGATCGTCGTTCGCGAGCTCGCGGCCGATCGCATCAGCTTTGCCGCCGGGTCGAGCGAGATCCCGCTGCTTCAGCCGAGTGGGGCGCCGTTCGAGCCGCTGATCGAGGGGCCGTGGCTCGTCAAGCGTCCTGACTTCTACTACATGTTCTACTCGGGCAACGACTGCTGCTCGTCGCCCAATCCGCCGTACGCGGTACTCGTTGCGCGATCGCCGAGCCCGATCGGCCCGTTCCAGAAGATGCGCGACGCGTTAGGCACGGGCAGCAGCGCGATCCTCACCGCGAGCGACTTCTTCAAGGGACCGGGGCACAACGCGATCGTCACCGACGGCGCCGGGAACGACTGGATCGTCTACCACGCGATCGATCAAACCAAGCCGAGGCTGAGCGACGATAGAAGCGTGCGCCGGCCCTTGCTGATCGACCGGATCGTCTACCAGGCGAACGGCTGGCCCTCGGTGCCGACCGGCCAACCGTCGCACAGCCGCATGCCCCTGCCGACGCCGTGACGCGCCGGTTGACGTTCGCGCTCACTCGCCGGCTCGTCGCGTCGGGCGCGGTGATGCTGGCCGCTGCATGCGCGAGCGAGAGGCCAGTCGCTGACACCACCGCTGCCGTCACGAGCACGGCAGCAAACGGCGCGCTCGGCGGAGACACGGCGCGGCGCGCCGATTCCGTCGCGAGCGGGCCGACGGCGGGGGGACCCGGCACCGGCGCACCCGTCCTGCCTAACGTGGTCGCGAATCCGCCGGGCGGGGCCGGCGCACCTCGCGGCGCGGTTCCGTCGACCACGCCCAAGGGTTCCGGCGCGGCCGGCAAGACAGCGCCTGCTCGCGATACGACGCAACCTGGTGCGGCATCCGCGCAGCAGGGGACGGCCGTTGCCGAGCCACCTCGGGAGGAGCCGATCGCTCAGCGCGCACCCGCCGCACCGCTTCGCGCAGCGCTCCCCTACTCGCCAGGCGAACGGCTCGCCTACGATGTGAAGTTCGGCTCGGTCGACGTCGGCGACGCGGTGATGGAAGTGCTCGGGCTCGAGAATGTGCGGGGCCGTCAGGCACATCACATCCGGTTCAACGTGAAAGGCGGCACCTTCGTCTACAAGGTGAACGACCGCTACGAGAGCTGGATCGACACCCTGCGGCTCGTCTCGCTGCGGCACTGGCAGCAGATCGACGAGGGGAGCTACGAGCGGCAGCGCCGCTATGAGATCATGCCCGAGATCGGCACGTACAAGGAGAACGAGAAACCCGAGCAGCCGACAGTCGCCGAGCCGCTCGACGACGGGAGCTTTTTCTATTTCCTCCGGACGATTCCACTGGAAGTGGGGAAGACGTACACGTTCGACCGCTACTTTCGTCCCGACCGCAATCCGGTGACGGTGACCGTGATTCGCCGGGAACGCATCAAGGTGCCAGCGGGCAGCTTCGACGCGATCGTGCTCCATCCGACGATCAAGGCCAAGGGCGTGTTCGGCGAGGGTGGCAAGGCGGAGATCTGGCTCGCCGACGATTCGTCGAAAATCATGCTCCAGATGAAGAGCAGGCTGAAAATCGGCTCGCTCAACCTCTACCTGAAGAGCATCCGCCGCGGGGGAAGCTGAACGCCCGCCGTCACCAATGTCCGATACGATTCGACTTCTCGACGCCGCGCAGTTCGCCGCGCGATGGCATCGAGCGCAGAAGCGGAAGGGCTCGGCGGGTGAGCCGTACATCAATCACCCGATCGCCGTCGCGCACCTGATCGCGAGCGTCGGTCGCGTGACCGACAGCCTGACGCTCGCCGCTGCGCTGCTCCACGACACGGTCGAGGACACCGACGCCACGTTCGAGGACATCGAGCGGGAATTCGGCGCCGAGGTGCGCGGCGTCGTGGCCGAACTGACCGACGACAAGTCGCTCCCGAGCGCCGAGCGCAAGCAGTTGCAGATCGTCAATGCCCCGTCCGCATCGCGCCGCGCGAAGATCATCAAGCTGGCCGACAAGAGCGTGAACGTCGCGGACATCCTGCGTGATCCACCCCCGGAGTGGTCGGCCGAACGCCGGCGCGCGTACGTCGGGTGGTCGATTCTCGTCGTCGCCGGATGCCGCGGCGCGAACACCGCGCTCGAGAAGTACTTCGACGGCGTCGCCGCGCTCGCACTGGCCGCGATCCGCGGTTAGGCATGCACTGCGCGCCGGGCTAGGGCACCTGCACCTGGACGCCCCGCTCTCCGCGGGGGGCGGGCGTGGCCTGCTTCGGGTCCGCGAAGGTGACGGGGTTCCCGAATTGCCACTGGCTCTGCTCACGCTCCTTCTTCGGAACGGCGACCATCCCGCGCAGCATCGGGAAGAGCTCCTTCTGCGTCGCGGTCACGATCGAGTCGGCGATCTCGGGCTGCTCCCAGAAGACTTTCCAATATGCCTTCTCCGCGCCGGCGGCGCTGTCGAGCTCCGTCTTGCCGGGGACGGTGCCGCGGCGTGCCGCGAGGAACCTGCCTAACGGTACGTAGACGCCGCGGACCCGCTCCGAGTAGACCGAGTCGGCGCGGCGGAGGTCGCGCTCCTGGCCCCTCGTCAGGAAGAGGGAGTCGCTCTCCTCGAGCAGCGCCTTGTAGATGCTCGATGTCCGCGACAGGTAGAACGCCGCCAGTGAATCGGCGCCGCGCTCGACCCAGGTCCTGCCAGGCCCGCGGATCGGCTCGAGCGCGCGACGGAGCTCCTGCACGGAATAGTCGACCGAGAGGTCGATCCGGAAGTCGAGCGAGATGCGGAAGGGATTCCTGTAGAGCGTTCGTCCCGGGCGCGTGTCGGCGAAACGAGGGTTCACGTCGTAGCGGAACCGGTTCGTACCTGCGTCAAATCCCCGTGGAATCAGCAGCACCGGGTCGGGCCGCGCCTGCGAACCCCATCCGCGCAGTTCGGTGCTGCCGTGCAGCAGCTGGTCGACCCCGCCGAGTACGTTCTCGAGGTAGAGGTTGGTGTGAACCCGCCCGGCCCACTTCCGGGGAATCGGCGGAACCCACTGCATGTTGAGCGACTCCGTCCAGGGACCGCGACAGCCGTTGCGCGGCGCGACGTTTCCAAGGTTGGCGCGAATGCAGTCGCGCGCGCTCGATGAGCCGCCGGCGAGCAGTGACCGGAGCTGCGCGTCGAACGACGCGTCGCCGGCCCCGAGCCGCGGGATGAAGGCACGGTCGCCGCCACGGCCGTCACCATTGACGTCGCCCTGCACGATTGGCGTGTAGGGGAGTCCACTCTGCGCCCGGCCGAAGAGCGTGATGGTTCCGGTCTTGTCGGTGTTGAACCCGCCCTGGATGATGATCACGTGGCGGGCATCGTTCGCGTTAGGCGCCCATTCCTTCGTTCGCGGGTCGCCAAAGCCCCCCCCGTCGAAGCCGCGGTACTGCCGCTTCGTCGATTGCAGCGTGTACGAGATCGAAGTGTAGAACGGGATCCGCGCCTTGAAGACGTCGGGGGCGAGGCTGGTCGTGAGCTGCCCGCCGTAGCCGCGCAGGTCGCTCGTCCGCACGCCGACCCGGCTGTACGCCGCCGACCGGCGTGACTCGGTGGCTGATACCGATCCACTCGCCGGATCCACCGACGCAGCAGTCACGAAGACCGGCCGGGCTCCCTCGGCGTTCCGGTCAAGGGAAAAACGCGTTGCGCCGGCGAAGTTGGCGTCGACCGTCCCGGGCTGCGCCAGGTCGTAGCTGCCTAACGCACCGACCTTGAGGAGCGCCTTGCCAACGTCCGTGGACCAGTCGAGCGATGCACGCCAGCTGCGCGGCACATCGAAGTTCGGGTCGATCAGCGCGACCGCCGGCGCCCGCTCGGCGAGCGCGCCCGCACCGCCGGCACACTGGGTCGGGATGTTGGCCGGGTCGGATGCGAACAGGCTCCAGTCGGCGGCCGGCACCGCGCTCCCGACGCAGGAGAGGAGCAGCGTGCCGCCGATCGCCGAAGCGTCGGCCGCGGTCTCGGGGCGAAGCAGGTCGCGGAACTCACCGATGCCACCGCGAATCGTTCCGACCCGGCTCCGGTAATAGCGGCCGGTCGGATTCATGTTGGTGCCCTGGCCGTTGTCCTTGTCCTTGTTGTAGGTCCAGGTAAACCCGGCGCGCGGGCTCAGGTGCAGTCGCGAGGGCGCGGCGCCGGTGCCCACGCCTAACGCGCTCTCGAGGGTGGCGTCGCGCGGCGGCGAGTCGAGGAAGCCATCGCCCTCGAGACGCAGCCCGTAGATGACGTTGAAGAGCCGGGTCGGCAGCCACTGGTGCCCGACCGCCGCCGCCGCGTTCCAGACCCGGCCGTTGCGATCGGGCTCGGAGAGCGTGCGCGAGAAGCTGGCGGGGTTGTTGGCGGCGAAGTCGGCGATGCTGTTGTAGCTGAAGCTGCCGAAGCGATTGCTTCCACCGCCGAGCGAGAGGCCGTCGGCCCGCCCCCAGAGCAGTCCCTTGAAGCGATGCCGGCTGCCCCGTGCATTGCGGATGGTTTCGTTCGCCCCCTCGAGCGTCCACCGGGTCGAGTTGCCGAAGAGGGACGGGCTTCCGCCTAACGTGATGTCGCTGACGTCGAGCCCGGCAGCGGTCGCGGGGTCGAGCGATGGCGATGTCACGAGGACGTTCGCACCGGGGAGCTGGAGGTAGGGCGAGACCGTGGTCCGGACCTGGCTCGCCGCGAAGCGCGTCTCGTTCAGGTAGTTCCGGCCGGGCCCGAAGTACTCGCCGAACACGAGCTGGCCGCCTAACGTCCGGACGGTTCGCTCTCCGCCACTCGCCGGCGCGGCGAGCGGCCCGAAACCAAGCGCGCCCTCCTTCGTGCGGCCGGCGTAGGTCGTCAACGTCCGCGTCTTGAGCGTGTCGCGGGTGTAGTCGAGCCGGCCGAGAAAGGTGAGACCGTCGCGCTGCCGGTCGGCCGGGATGCCCCCGGCGGCGAGGATTCCCAACGGCCCGGCGACGCTGAGCAGCCGCGCGACCGAATCGGGCGCGACGCCAGCGCGACGCAGTGTCTCGTTGTCGGCATCGACCAGCGTGCTCGGCGTGCTGATCGCCCGCGAGACATCGAT
>JANMAM010000015.1:0-9847 GCA_031359795.1 Gemmatimonadaceae bacterium | reverse complement strand
GATGAAGGCGTAACTATTGTCATACTCGTACATACCGGTGTCGAACAGGCCCGTCACCTCGATTACCGTCACCTTCGGGATCGGCATCCCCGTCACCGGGTTGAGCTGAGCGCCCGGCGCGGTGTAGAGTGTGATGCGATCGCCCGGAAAGGCGTTCAGCCGCTCAGCGAGCAACTTCCCGAGCACGGCGCCGCGCCTCTCGCCGGAGCCATCGACGAATTTGAAATTGCTGCCGCGGACCGCGTGCTGCCGGATCGACGTCACGTCAACCGCGCCCGGGCCCTCCGGTTCGATGCCGGCAAGCTGGACGGGTTCGGCGTATGTGTGGCCCGCGGCGCTGATGACGCCCTGCGTCAACACGAACGGCGCTGCGGCGACGACGCCCGGCTGCGCCTTCACCTTCGCCAGCGTCTTCTGCCAGTCGTCCATCCGCATGTCGTCGCCGAACGTCAACACCCGGACGTCCGGACTCGCCACCAGGATCTTCTCCCGGAGGTCGTTCTGCAGCCCGTTCATCACCGCGATGATGACAACGAGCGCGCTGACGCCAACCGTGATGCCGCCGATCGCGATCACGCTGATCAGCGACAGCAGCTTCGACCCGCGGCGGCTGCGCAGGTACCGCCAGGCGATCGACCACTCGAGGCGTCTCATCACGCGCTCACTCCGGGCGGAGGGTCGGGAATAGTATCACATCGCGAATATTTGCCGTTACCGTCAGGTACATCACGAGCCGGTCGATGCCGATTCCGACCCCGCCTGTCGGCGGCATGCCGTACTCCATCGCGCGGAGGTAGTCCTCGTCGACACCGGCCGCTTCCTCGTCGCCGGCCGCCCGCAACCGCGCCTGCGCTTCGAAGCGGCCGCGCTGGTCGATCGGATCGTTCAACTCGCTGAACGCATTCGCGAGCTCCTTCCCGTTGGCGAACAGCTCGAACCGCTCGGTCAGCGCCGGGTTCCCCCGCTTCGGCTTGGCGAGCGGCGAGAGCTCGACCGGATAGTCGATCACGAATGTCGGGGCCACGATCTTCGACTCGACCAGCGCACCGAACAGCTCATCGAGCAGCTTCGGGCGGTTCATCCCCTCGACCTTGTCGATCCCGATCCGCTTCGCGGCGTTCCGCAGCTCCGCTTCGCTGAGGGCGATCGCGTCCGCGCCGAGCGCGCCGTTCAGCGACTCGCTCCACGAGATCCGCGCGAACGGTGGCTCGAGCACCGGCACGTTAGGCGCCAGCTCCGGCGTCGCCCGGACAGCATCCGCCGCGCGCACCAGCAGCTGCTCGACCCGCGACATCATCGTCGTGTAGTCCGCGTACGCTTCGTAGAACTCGAGCATCGTGAACTCGGGATTGTGCGTGCGATCGATCCCCTCGTTCCGGAAGTCGTGGCCGATCTCGTAGACGCGCTCGAGCCCGCCGACGATCAGGCGCTTCAGGTACAGCTCATCCGCGATCCGCAGGTAGAGCTGCATGTCGAGCGCGTTGTGCGTCGTCGTGAACGGCTTCGCCGCGGCGCCACCGTACAACGGTTGGAGCGAGGGGGTCTCGACTTCGAGATATCCAAGCCCGTCCAGGTACGCGCGAATCGCCGAAACGAGCCGCGTCCTCGCGATGAACAGCGCCCGCGCCTCCGGGTGGACGGCGAGGTCGGCGTAGCGCTGCCGCGACCGCTGCTCCGAATCGGTCAGCGCGGCGTGCCGTACGGTCTCGCCATCGATCACCTCCTCCTTGCCTAACGGCAGCGCCCGGAGCGACTTGGCGAGCAGCGTCACCGCGTCCGCCTTCACCGTCGTCTCGCCGGTCCGCGTCCGGAAGATCGGCCCGGTCACGCCCACCAGGTCGCCGATGTCGAGCTGTTCGAGCAGGGCAAAGGACGCATCGCCGAGATGATCCCGGCGGAAATAGAGCTGGATCCGCCCCGACAGATCGGCAAGATGCGCGAAGATCGTCTTGCCGTGTCCGCGCCACGCGACGAGCCGGCCGGCGACGCTGACCACGGCCCCCTCGTCGGTTCCCTCGGGCGCGGACGCGAGTACCTCGGCGGCCGTGTGCGTCCGGTCGAACGAATAGGCGAATGGTGCCACCCCTAACGCTTCGATCGCGGCGAGCTTCTCGCGCCGCGCCCGCTGAACGAAGTTCAGGTCGTCGCTCACGCGGCGCTCGCGTCAGTCCCGCGCGTCAGCCAGGCCTCGATGAACGGGTCGATCGCGCCGTCCATCACCTTCTGCACATCCGGAATCTTCAACTCGGTTCGATGGTCGTTGACCATGGTGTACGGCTGGAACACGTAGCTCCGGATCTGGCTGCCAAAGCTGACATCGGACTTCGTCGAGTCGAGCTCCGCCTTCTTCTCGAGCTGCTTCTGCAGTTCGATGTTGTAGAGCCGGTTCTTGAGCATCTTCATCGCCGTCGCCTTGTTCTTGTGCTGCGACCGCTCCGACTGCGACGCCGCCACCACGCCGCTCGGAATGTGGGTGATCCGCACCGCCGAACTGGTCTTGTTGACGTGCTGACCGCCTGCACCCGATGCGCGGTAGACATCGATCCGGAGATCCTCGTCGCGGATCTCGATGTTGATCGTATCGTCGACCACCGGGTACACGAACACCGAGGCAAAACTGGTGTGCCGGCGAGCCTGCGCGTCAAACGGCGAGATGCGCACGAGGCGATGCACTCCCGACTCCGCCTTGAGGAAGCCGAACGCGTACATGCCCTTGATCTCCAGCACCGCGCCCTTGATCCCCGCCTCTTCCCCCTCGCTGACATCGAGCACTTCGAGCCCGTAGCCCTTCCGCTGTGCCCACCGCTCGTACATGCGCATCAGCATCTGCGCCCAGTCCTGCGCCTCCGTGCCGCCAGCACCGGCGCTGATCTCGACCTGCGCATCGCGGAAATCATCCGGATGTTGCAGCAGGGTGCGCAGCCGGAAGGTCTCGAGCTCCTCGCCGATCGCATCGACGTCGCTGTCGACTTCGCGCGACATCTCCTCGTCCAATTCCATCTCGAGCAACTGGTCCATCTCGATCGAGCCGGCGACGCGCGCATTCAGCGCCTCGTACGGCTCCACCCAGTTCCGCAGCGTCTTCACTTCCTGCACGACACCCTGAGCGCGCTCCTGGTTGTTCCAGAAATCCCCCTCGCCCATCTTCGCTTCGAGGCGCCTCAGCTCCGCGCGCTTGGCATCGACGTCAAAGATACCTCCCCAGCTCGGCGAGACGCCCGCTGTAGTGTCTCAGTCGCTTTCCGCGTTCGCTTTCGGCCATGTAGCCGCTCTCCTAAGCAGCGGGCCGCCCCGACAAGAGAGGCGGCCCGAGATGACGTGATGTCTCGCGAGACGAAATATACGCCGATTGTGCCTCAGGCTCTAGCCTCGCGGCTCATGCGGGTGGAAAGATTTTCTTGCCGCCCGCGAGCACGTCGTTCAGCGCATCCTGAAAATGCGTCGTTCCATCGGCAAACTCCCGTCCGACCTGCTCGACGTACTCCTCGTAGCTCTTCTTGATTTCCTCCTTGAAGAGCTGCGCGAGCGTGTTGTTGCGAACACCCTCGTCGCGCTTCTGCGGATGATACGCGACAATGTCGGACACGAGCGCTCGCGCCAGCCGCTTCGCCTTGGCATTCGGATCGTTGGCGAGGAACGGGTTGATCGGCGCGCGCGCTGGCGGCGCTCCGCCAGGCCCCGCGGGCGCCGCGGGTCGCGGAGCGAGCGGCGTGCCCGGCGCCGGCTGGCGTGGTGCGCCGATTGGCGCGGGGGAACCGCCGGCCAAGGGGGGACGCGGCGCTGGCGGCGCAGCCGCGGGCGGTGCCGGTGGACGCGGCGGCGCCGCTGGCGCTACACCGGCCGGCGCGCCGAACGCGGGCTGCCGGGGTGGCGGGGCCGCCGGCTGCCCGACCGGCGGCGTCAGCGGACGAACCATCGGGCGCATCGGCTGAGGCGGCGGTGGTGCCGGCGCAGCCGCCGCCGGACGAGCGCCCGGCGGAGCTGGAATCGGTGGCAACCCGGGAAGCGTCTGCGGACGCGGCGGCGCCGGCGGCCGCTGCGGTGACGGCGTTAGGCGCGGCGGCTGCGACGCAATCGGCGCGGGCCGCGGCGGCGGCATCGCGGGAGACTGCGGCGGCTGCGGAGCCGCTGGCGCCACCGGCCGAGGTGGCGCGGCGGGCGGAGGACTCGACGGGCGCGGCGCCGAGGGCGCCGGCGACGAAGGTCCGCCAAATTGCGGAAACGCTACCGGCTGACCGCCCGGGCGCGATGCGGCGCCAGGGGCGGCCGTCCCGGCACCTGCGCTCTGGTCGGCGCCGTCGCGCGACACGGTTATCACCCCACCGCACACCGAGCAGCGCGCGCGAACGCCGCTGGCGGGGATCTTCGCCGGGTCCACGCGGAACACCGACCGGCACTCAGGACACGCGACGTTCATTTTTCCTCCGCGGCGCCCGCAACATTGCGTCGCGCCCCGCCGCTATCGTCATCCGGCGCGTCGTGGCGCCGATCGATGGTGTAGACCGACCCGGGCAGCGTCTTCGCGTAACTCTTCATCTCAGTCGCCAATTCGCTGACCTGCGCCGCGTGCGTGAAGTGTCGCCGCTCGTTGGTGACGACGCCGATCGACACCGTCATCAGCGGCACACGATGCAATTGTCCGCGCCGGTCCTTGCCGAAGTAATACCCGGCGCGCCGGTCCTGCTCCGAGTACTGGAATGGGGCGAGCGCGTCGAATACCTCGATGATCTCGCCGCAGACCTCGGCGATCAGGGGCAGCGGGATGACGAAGATGAAGTCGTCGCCGCCGATGTGACCAACGAAACCCCGTTCTCCAGCGACGCCCTTCACGACGTCGTGCAGGATCTTCGCGAGGATGCGAATGACCCTGTCGCCGTCGTAATAGCTATACCGGTCGTTGAATTCCTTGAAGTGATCGAGATCCGCGTAGCACACCGCGAACTTCTCGCCACGAGTCATCCGCCGCCCGATCTCCGCTTCGATCTCCATCGTGCCCGGGAGTCGGGTCGATGGATGCACGCGGACGTCACGATCGGATCGGCGCAGGAGCACGCCGAGACGCTGATCGACTTCCGCACCGCTGTTCTCGTCGCGCAGCACTTCGTCCGCGTCCGCGTCGAAGGCGCGGCCGAGCGACTCGTCGCTGTCGATCCAGAGCACGGCGGGTACGACCCCCGTGTACGAGTCGGCCTTGAGGCGACGGCAGGCCTTGTCGCAGATGTCCAGCGCCCGACGCGCGTCGAACACGACGAGCCGAGGGCGCCCGCGAAGCGCGAGCGACATCAGCGCGTCCTCATTCGCGACGCGAACCACCGAAAGCGACTGACGTCCCAGCCACGAGTCGAGCGCGGCGGGGGTCGGGTCGTCGGCGGGAGAGAAAAGGACGGCGGTCGGCGTGGCCAAGGCGGGTTACGACAAACTGAAGGTCGGGTCCGGCAAGATACGATTCGCGCAAAGCGAAGTCAAACTCGCGTCGCGCCGTAACTTGCGCGATTCGACACCATCGCGATCCGTCAGAAAAACCAGAACGCTACGGCAATCATCGCGTATGCGATCAGCAGGAATGCGCCCTCCAGCCAGTTGGACTCCGCATCGCGAATGACCGCTGACGCGACGCTCACCGCGAGAGCCAGGCTCGCCAGCTCCAGCGTGTGAAACGCAAGGTCCATCGGCTGCCTGAACAGCACGCCGGCAAACACGAGCAGCGGCGCGATCAGCAGCGCGACCTGAATGCTCGAGCCTAACGCGATGCTCACCGACAGATCCATCCTGTTCTTCATCGCCATCATGACCGCCGAGCTGTGCTCGGCGGCGTTGCCGATGATCGGGACGAGGATCAGTCCAACAAAAACCTCTGAGAGACCGATCCGCGCGACCGCGTCGACCGTGCTGCTCACCAGCAGCTCCGACAGCCACCCCAGGCCCGCAGCCGTGCCGGCGAGCAAGAGGATCGACTTTCGCAGCGACCAATGCGGCTCCGCTTCACCCATCGCAACATCTCCACCTTCGCCGAAGACGGCGCGGTGCGTCCCCATCGAGTACACAAGCGAGAGCACGTAGCCAACGATGAGCAGCCCCGCGATCCATTCTGACATCCGGACCCCGGCGCTATGGGCAGGGTCAGGATGCAGCCAATGGAAGATCGACGGAATCGCGAGACCGGTTACGGCGATGGTCAGCAGGGTCACGCTCATCCCCGCGTAGTTGACGTTGAACTTCTGCGCACGGTGCTTCAACCCGCCCGCGAGCTGCGCGGCGCCGAGCACCAGGAGCAGGTTGCCGAGAATCGACCCGGTGATCGATGCCTTCACGAGGTCGATCAGCCCCGCGCGCAACGCCAGTCCAGCGATGATCAACTCCGCGAGATTTCCGAGCGTCGCATTCAGCAGCCCGCCGATCGCCGGACCGGTATGCCCCGCGAGCTCTTCGGTCGCTTGCCCGAGCAGCCCCGACAGCGGGATGATCGCAAGCGCCGAGAGGGTGAATACCACGAGCGCGGACGCGTGCAGGCGCTCGGCGACGATCGCGACCGGCGCCAGGATCAGGAACCAGTAGAGAATCTTCATCGCGTGCTGTCTTTGCGCGGTGCCCGGTGCACGACTCGACTGATCGTCTCGAAGGGGAGCGTCGCGCCGAAGCCGATGGTCGACGGTTCCTCGTCCGTGGCCTGGTGCAGGCGGAGGCGGAGCGAGACGTACGCGTCGACGGTACTGAGCACGTGGTTCGCGATCACGGCGCCGATATCCTGCGCGGCGTGCCGGAAGCCGTCGTTGCTCGCACGCACGCTCCGACGATACACGTCCTGGTGCAGCGGTGAGTTCCGCCACGACCACTGGAATTCCGGGCGCACCGCGTTTTGTACGTAGAACCGGATCGCGGCCTCGTAGGCGGGCGACCCGACTGGTGGCGGAGTGCGCGGGTCGGACCAGTAGGTCGTGCGCGCGATGCTCCACATTTTTCCGTTGAACGTCGTGCTGTCCGTTTCCGGCGCGAAGCCGGCTGTCGGGTCGGAATCGTAAACGCCGCTCGCGATCCAGTGCTCCATCCGCTCGTAGTACTCGAAATTTCCCTGGGGCTTCGGTCCGGCGTAGGCTGCGCGCGACACGCGGACCGCGAGATCCCGGTAGGCATTGCGCGCGTCCGTTCCCGCACGACGATCGGTCAGGTATCGCAACCAGAGAAAACTTTCCACTGCCATGTACCCGACGAAGCGGTCCTGGCCGAGCCGCGCCTGGCCGGCGCCGGGAACGATTCCGGAGGCGACCGGCGCCCACCAGTCGCGACGCGACCTCTTTCGCGGAGTGCCCGCGCATGCGGTCGCCGGGCCGCACGGGCTGCCGACCGCGGCGGAGACACGGCCGGTGTCCACCGGTGCGAGCCGAACGATCCCGGCAGGGGTATTCGTCGGGCCAGCGTGTGCCGTCAGGCCTGACGTCGGAGCCTGCGCGCTGGCGGAGCGCGCTGGCGCAGCGAGTGCAAGCCCAAGCACGACCGCGACTCCGGCGCCCGGCAGCGGCGTAGTGAAGCGCGGCCCCATCAGAACAGGTACCGGAGTGAGACGTAGGTAGGCGGCTTGTCGGCGTCGGCCGAGAGCCCGCGCACCACGCGCCCGATGTCGAGCACGAGTGACCCGCTGCTCACGCCGAAGCCGAGCGAGGGCCCGTCGCCCTCCCCGTCGCCGCGGTCAAACAGGTAGCCCGTGCGAAAGAACGCAATCTGGCGGTAGCCGACGCTGAGCCCGAACCGCGGCGACGGCGCATTGAAGTGCACGTCGCTGAGGACATCGGCGAGCACCCGTATCGAGACCTCGGGTGGCATTCCCTCCACGTTAGGCACGTCGACGCTCACGCCCGCCTGGATACGCGTCGGCAGTGGATCCGACTGGTCCTTGTCGTTCACCTGCAGCCGCGGTCCGACGTTTCTGACCGCGATCCCAATCGTCGCCGGTGCAAGCCCGATCAACCGCGCCTGCACGCCTGCATCGAGCGCGCTCGAGGAGGCATGGATCGTCGGGACGCCGGAACATCCGCCGCTGCAGTCCAGGCGAAGCTGGATGATCTTGTAGGTGATGCCGGCCGCGAAGCGCTTGGCGATTGGCGTCGCGTACGTCGCCGCGTAGACCAGGTTCTGCGGGATCAGGACGCCTCGTGTCGAGAGGGTATCGGTAATCTCCTGGCGTCCGTAATTGATCACATTTGCGCCGATTGCCAGCACTCCGAGGAGAGCTGACGGCACGACGAGGGTGACGGCATCGCCCTTGGCGATGATGGTCTGGGAATGGTGGATGGCGATCTCGCGCTTCGACCCGCGTGCGATCGCGGCCGGGTTCCACCAGACCGCTTCGCTCCCCGGCTCGTCGGCGACGGCGGCCTGCCCCGCGCCGACTGCACGCGCGCCAATCGGAAGCAGCAGGAACAGCGCTCCCTCGGTCGCCGGCTTTTGCGCGCGGGCGCGCGCCGGCGCGCCGAGCGCGACGACCGCCGCGACGGCGATCGTCAGCGTCCCCCAGCTAGAGCGGCGACGCCTCATCAATGAGCATGATCGGGATATCGTCGCGGACCGGGTAGACGAGCCGGCATGCCGGGCAGACGAGCGTCGACTCGTGCTCGCGGTTTTCGAGCGGACCCTTGCACTTCGGGCAAACGAGGATGGCCAGCAGCTGTGGGGCGACACTCATCTCGACTTCTTCTCCTCGGGAATCCGATACCCGAACCGCGCGAGGGCACCGGTGTTCTTGCGCCAGTTGGCCAGCACCTTGACCCAGAGGTCGAGGTAGACTTTCTGCTCGATCAGCGCCTCGATTTTCTCGCGCGCCGAGCGGCCGATCTCCTTGATGCGCGCGCCCTTGGCGCCGATCAGGATGTGCTTCTGGGTTTCACGCTCGACGTACAGAACGGCACGAATGTATACCGGAGTGCGCGATTCGCGAAACTCCTCGATTTCGCACGCCAGGCTGTACGGAACTTCCTCGTCGAGCTGCTCGAGCGCTGATTCGCGAACCAGCTCCGCCGCGAAGAAGCGAAGCGTCTGCGTGCTGACGTCTTCAGCGTCGTAGAGAAACGGGCTCTCGGGCAGCCCGCGTCGGGCCTCGGCAATCAACTCGTCGACACCGTCGCCCGTCACCGCCGAGATGAATCGCGCATTCGGGGTCGCGTCCGCGAGCTGTCGGCGGCGGTCCGCGTCGATCGTGTCCAGTTTGTTGTAGACCGTGATCACGGGGGCCTTTGGTGGCGACGCCAGCTCCGCGGCCTCGAGCAGCGAGGGCGCCGGGCCGTTCGCGACATCGGCCAGGTAGATCACGACGTCAGCGTCTGCCAGGGCGTCGAGCGCGGTGCCGCGCATCGCGCGGTGCAGCGCGTATCTCGGGTTGAGGAGCCCTGGCGTGTCGAAGACGATCATCTGCGTGTCCGCATCGGTGACGATCCCGACGATGCGGTCCCGCGTCGACTGCGGTTTGGGGCTGACGATGCTCAGCTTCTGTCCGACGACGCGATTGAGGAAGGTGGATTTTCCCGCGTTCGGCTTTCCGACAACAGTGACGATTCCGGCGCGAGTCATGGGGGACAAGTATAAGGCGGTGCGAGTGGCTGAGGCGACGCATGGTCTCGGCGCGGCCGCGGGCGGGGGGGGGAACGCAACGAGGGGTGCGTGTCCGGATGGACCCGCACCCCGCGGGTTCGTGCGACGACGTCCTTTGGTGTTTCAGGGACGGCGTGTGCAGCGAGGTGCCGGCGACGGCCTACTCTCCCGCGATCTCGCGATCGGAGTACCATCGGCGCTGTAGGGCTTAACGACCGTGTTCGGAATGGGAACGGGTGTGGCCCCTACGCTCTAGTCGCCAGCGAAT
>JANMAM010000224.1:0-3508 GCA_031359795.1 Gemmatimonadaceae bacterium | reverse complement strand
GCAGCAGCGCGACGATGTCGGGGAAATAGCGGGAGAGCGGCTTGCCCGCCTTCGACATCAGGTCCACCTTGTCGCCGTCGCGGAAAGCGAGGCAGCGGAACCCATCCCACTTTGGCTCGTACTGCCACTGCTTTCCCCTCGGCAGGTCGTCGACGAGTCGCGCTTCCATCGGCGGATAGCTGCGCGCAATCGGCAGGCTCACCTGACGCGCTCCAGCTTTGGAGGGCGCTTGCCGCGACGCACCGCGCCGTCGACGGGGGTGTACGCGAGCGGGACCCCTTCGCGCGCATGGCGCAGCAGGAGTCCGCCGCGACTCATGTCCCCCCGGCCGACGAACACCTCGGGAAAGACCAGTCGCCGGCCGAACGCCGCCAGCAGCACGTCGATGTACTTGCCCGTCGCGATGCTGCCGAGCAGCACGACGCGGGTCGTGCGGGCTACGCTCGCCGCCAGCGCGGCGACGTCACGGCGCAGTGGCGCGAGATAGAGCTCGCCGCCGGTCGCGATGTCGACACGCGCGAAGGCGGCGAGGTCGTCGCGCGTGATGCGAGTGTCCGGCGAGACGAGCCCCCGGTCGGTTGTGACCACGAGGACTGGCGGTGCAGTTTGAAGCTGGCTCGCGAAGCGGCGTGCGTACGTCAACTTGCCACGAAAATAGAGCGCGCTCAGGAAGCTGAACACTTCACCGATTTCCACGCCTGGTTTCTCGCGCAGGGCGACCGCCAGCGGAAAGTTCGCGGTGCCGCCGAGCAGCAGCTTTGCCCGCTCGCCATCACACCGGGCCGGCGAAAGAATGAAGACGGTGTTGCCGGCCACGCGCCGGCTGAGCCGTCAGTTACTGCCGAGCGGGACGATGCGCGCGAGGATGGCGCGCGCTTCGTTGCGCTCGTCTTCGGCGAACAGCTCACGCGACTTCGCGGAGCGATATGAGGCGAGCACCTCGTCGCACAGCTCACGCAGGCGATGGCGGGTGCGACGGTTGTCGGGAATTGGGCGCGGACCGGCGGCGCCGTTGATCGGCGGAACGATACGGATCGACATCGGTTTGCGGATGCAGGTGGCTTCACGACGAACGACAGCATCTAAGGCAGATGGCGTGCCGCAGCGGGAACGCCAGCGTTGCGCCCTACATTCACCGCCGATGGCATCCTCCACCAAACCGGGCGGGGCGGCGCGGCCGAGCCGGTTCGGCCCGCGCTTTCTCGCCTATCAGGTCGCGGCCTGGGTCACGCTCCTCGCGCTGACCATTGGCCACCCCTGGGCGACCGTCGGCGGAATTCTGCTCTGCGCCTACGTGACGGCGCCTGCAGTGCTGCTGTTCCGGTGGCGTGGCTGGCGCAGCTATCCCGGTGCGGCGTTCCGGATATTCGTCGTACGCGCGGTCGTCTACGCACAGCTGATGCTTCCGATCGTCGCTGGTGCCGCGCTGCTGGGGATCATCGGTGGCGCGCTCCTTCGCGCGCCGCTCGCTGGGGGACGATGGGCCGCAGGCGTGGCGTTCGCGATTGCCGGCTTGACGCTGTTCGCCGGGTATCTCGGTTCGCGCATGCTCTCGGTGCGGGAAATCGAAGCGCGCATCGAATCGTTGCCTGAGGGACTCGATGGACTGCGCATCGTGCAGATATCCGATCTCCACGTCGGGCCGCAGACCCCGCGCGGCTTTCTCGCCCGCGTCCGGCGCGCCGTCGAGTCGCTGAGGCCGGACCTGATCGTGGCCACCGGGGATCTCGTGGACGACCGCTCCGAGGACGTCGCGCACTATGCCGCGGCATTCGGGTCGCTCGGTGCGCCGCTCGGGGTCTTCGCGGTCGCCGGCAATCACGACGTGTACGCGGGCTGGGACGCGGTGGAGCGCGAGTTGCGAAGTCAGACCGGCATGACGGTGCTTGTCAACGAATCGCGAGTGGTCGAGCGCAACGGCGCCCGCCTAACGGTGGCTGGGATCGGCGACCCGGCCGGCCGTGGCCGGCGGCCGGGCGGCGGGGGGATGTCCCGCGTCGCGCCGGATGTGCCGCGTGCCCTGGCGGGCGCGTCGCCCGGTGTGCCGGTGCTCGCCCTCGCCCACAATCCTGCGCTCTGGCCCGAACTTGCCGCTGCCGGGGTCGAGCTCACGTTGAGCGGACACACCCACTGGGGGCAGTTCGCGCTCCCCGGCTTTGGCTGGAGTCTGGTCACGCCATTCCTGAAGCACGCGATGGGCGCATATCGTGAAGGGAAGTCGCTGCTCTACGTCCATCCCGGTACTGGGTACTGGGGAATACCGTTTCGCCTGGGGGCCAGGCCTGCCGTGACCGCGATCGTCCTCAAGCGCTCCACCGAAACCGCCATCCTCGAATGACCATCCCTGAGATTCGGCACGAACCGGAAAACTCGCGATTCACCGCGACCACCGAAGGGGGCGAAGCCGCCCTGGAATACCTGCGCGACGGAAGGCGCATCACCTTCACGCACACCGGCGTCCCACCCGAGTCCGAGGGCCAGGGAATCGGCGGCGCGCTCGCCAAAGCCGGGCTCGATTACGCGCGCGGCGAGGGGCTCCACGTCCGGCCGATGTGTCCGTTCATCGCGGACTTCGTGAAGCGCAATCCTGAATACCAGCCACTCGTCGAGAAGCGTTAGGCGGGCACTGGGCTGCTGAGATCGCTTCGGCGCGCGAAGCGAGCCGAAGCACAGGTCGGGTCTGACTGCAATGTGTACGCTTCTTGCCCCTCTGGACCGGGCTGGACCCCACCAACCCCGGATCCGCAGGAGGATCAGCAATGCGCAGCAACCGCTTGACCAACATCGCCCTCGTGGGCGCCGCTATCGCCATTGCGGCGTGTGCGAAGGAAGCATCGAACACCACCACCGACAGCGCCGGCGGCGCGATGAACGCCGACTCGTCGGCGATGATGAGCGACGCCAACGCCGCGCCGGCGATGACCGACGCGAACATCGCGGCGTACCTCGACGAAGTAAATATCGCCGACAGCTCGGCCGGCAAGCTCGCGTCGACGAAGGGTACGAGCAAGGCAGTGCGCGACTTCGGCTTGATGATGGCCGGTGAGCATCACGCCCTGCGCGTCGAAGGCCTGGCCGTCGCCAAGAAGGGCAACATCACCCCGGCCGCGGCGCCCGGTGACACGACCAAGCAGATGGCCGAGCACGGAATGGCGAAGCTGACGTCGACGCCGAAGGGTGCCGCCTGGGACAAGGCGTACATCGACAACGAAATCGCCGTGCACGAGTCGGTGCTCGAGAACGCGACGGCGGCGAGCAAGGCGACGCAGAACGCCGACGTGAAGGCGCTGATCGAGAAGGCGGCGCCGATCGTCCAGAAGCACCTCGACCGCGCGAAGGAAATCCAGAAGATGCTGACGCCGTCGACCTGACCGCGGAGCATGGGATCGAACGACAATACAGGACGGTCCGGAGTTGAGGCGCGCGGGGGGGACAAACCCCCCCGCGCGTGGGTGGTCTGCCCCCCCCGCAGCCGCGCACCGCCGGGCCCGGGGCGGGTGGGGGGGCC
>JANMAM010000223.1:0-21151 GCA_031359795.1 Gemmatimonadaceae bacterium | reverse complement strand
GATCGGGGATCGCCCCGCGCGAATCCTGATCGTCGACGATCACGAAGACAACGTCGACCTGCTCCAGACCCGCCTCGAGGCGTGGGGATACCTGACGTCGAGCGCCAACGATGGCGACGTCGCGCTCCGGATGATCGAAGAAGACCCGCCCGACCTCGTGCTGCTCGACGTCATGATGCCGACGATCGACGGCACCGAGGTCGCGCGACGCGTCAAGCAGAACAAGGCGCTGCCGTTCATCCCGATCATCATGCAGACCGCGCTCGACGCGACCGAGCACAAGGTCAAGGGGCTCGACGCCGGCGCCGACGACTACATCACGAAGCCGATCGAATTCGCCGAGCTCGGAGCGCGCGTCAAGTCGATGCTCCGCATCAAGCGTCTCCAGTTCGAACTGGAAAAGCGTACCAACGAGCTCGCCGAGTTGAACTCGCAGCTACTGCGCGTGTCGCAGACCGATGGCCTCACGCAGCTGCACAATCGCCGGCACATCGAGGAGCGGCTCGGCGAGATGTTCGAGCACAGCCTCCGGCTGAACGAGCCGTTCTCGCTGGTGATGACCGACATCGACAAGTTCAAGAGCGTCAACGACACCTATGGCCACCAGGCTGGCGACGAGGTGTTGAAGCAGTTCGCGCGCATTCTCGAGCGCGAGGCACGCGAGATCGATCGTATCGGCCGCTACGGCGGTGAGGAGTTCGTGATGCTGCTTCCCGGCACCGTGCTCGATGCCGGCGTGACCTTCGCCGAGCGCGTGCGCAAAGCGGTCGAGGAGCATACATTCACGTTCGAAGGCGGCACCCTGAAGCGGACGGCGAGCTTTGGCGTCGCCGGTTGGCCGCACCCTGCGGTCACGCATTGCGAGACGCTGGTGAAGACGGCGGACGACGCGCTCTACGTCGCGAAAGAGACGGGGCGCAACAAAGTCGTCCGATTCGCGAGCGACGAATTCAACAAGCACATCGGGAACGCTGATGGCTCCCCCGCCTCCTCCGACGCCGACGTCACCGCCAGCACCATCGCCACAGAGCTCGGAGATCGCACGCCTCGAGGCGAAAATCTCGGAGCTCCAGCGGGAACGTGACCATCTCGTAGCGATCGTCGACATCCTGCAGGAAATCTCGTCGTCCCTGCATTTCACCGACATCCTGCAGACGATCGCCCGCAAGCTCGGTGAGTCGTTCGGCCTCGATCGCTGCTCGATCTTCCTCAGTGGGGAGAAGGAAGAAGTCAGGCTCGTCGCGAGCTATGAGGACCCGACCATCCGCAATCTGGTGGTCGATCTCAACCGTTACCCAGAATTGCAGCGCGCTTTCGAGAGCGGCGAAACGGTGTTCATCCCCGACGCCGCGACCGACCCGATGCTGCGCAGCGTACGCGACCAGCTGCACCTGCGCAACGTGCGCTCGATCGTCGTCGTCCCGCTGCGGGCGCAGGGCACCACCATCGGCGCGATTTTCCTGCGTACGGAGCGCGACGCATCGCCGTTCAGCGACAGCGACGTCCGCTTCTGTCAGGTCGTCGCGTCGCTCACCGCGAAGGCGCTCCGCAACGCGTATCGCTTCGAGGCGCTGATCCGCGACACGCAGGACGTCGGCAAGGCGCAGCGCCGCGGCGAGATGCAGCGCATCGCGATGGTCGCGTTCATCCGGCGGCTGCTCGACCGCTACACGCGCACCGAAGACCACATGTGGGCCGAGACGCTGCTGCCGAAGGCGAGCGACGAGGAACTCGAGCGCCTGGTGACGGTGGCGCTGCAGGTGATCGACAAGGAAGCGGACGGGTAGCAGGCGCGTGCGTCGGGTGACGCGTCGCGTCAGCATGCCACGCTATATTCTGCCCCGATGACGGCCGTCCCTCCGGATGCCGCGGCCCGGGCCGCGACCCTGCGCAAGCAGATCGACGACGCGAACCGCGAGTATTACGTCCTCGATCAGCCCTCGCTGCCCGACCGCGAATATGACCAGCTGTTCCGCGAGCTGCGCGCGCTCGAGGAGAAGCATCCGTCGCTGCGTACGGCGGACTCGCCGACGCAGCGCGTCGGCGCCGAGCCCGCAACGCAGCTCGCCAAGCATACCCACCTCGTGCCGATGCTCTCACTCGGCAACGCCTTCGACGAGTCGGAGCTCGAGGACTGGGAGAAGCGCATCGTCAGGCTCGCCGGTGATTCGGTCCAGGCCAGTGGATACACCGCCGAGCTGAAGATCGACGGCGCTGCGGTGAGCCTCACGTATCGCGATGGCGTGCTCGAGATCGGGACGACGCGAGGGAACGGCACGGTGGGCGAGGTGGTCACCGCCAACGTCCGCACCGTCCACGACGTCCCGCTACGATTGCGGGGCTCGGGGCATCCGCGGCTGCTCGAGATCCGCGGCGAGGTGTACATGCCCTTCTCCGGTTTCGAGGTGTTGAACGCGTCGCGAGTGCGGGATGGCGAACCGGTGTTCGCCAATCCGCGGAACTCGGCGGCCGGCTCGCTGCGAATGCTCGACCCGGGGGTCAGTGCGAGCCGGCCGCTCCGCTTCTTCGGCTACGCGATCGCCCTGCCTGACGGCGAAGCTCCGCCGGTGCGCTCGCAGTGGGAACTGCTCGCGCTGCTCGAGTCGTGGGGCATTCCGGTTGCACCACATCGCCAGCGGTGCACAACGTTAGGCGATGTCCACGCCTGGGCGACCGCAATCGAGCACGAGGTGCGGGCCGGGCTCGATTTCGCGATCGACGGCGCCGTCGTCAAGGTCGACGCGTTAGGCGTGCAGGACGAATTGGGGATCGTCGGCCGCGAGCCGCGCTGGGCGATTGCCCGGAAGTTCGCGCCGGACATCGCCGAAACCACGCTGCTCGACATCCAGGTCAACGTCGGGCGGACGGGGGTGCTCAATCCGTTCGCAATGCTCGAGCCGGTCGAGATCGGGGGGGCGATGGTGAAGCTGGCGACGCTGCACAACTTCGATCTGATTCGTTCGAAGGACCTCCGCGTCGGCGACCGCGTGCTGGTGAAGCGCGCCGGGGAAGTAATTCCGCAGGTAATCGGCCCGGTTCCCGAGAAGCGCGATCCGAAGCGCCCGCCGCGCGTCGTCCAGCCGCCCACCGAGTGTCCGCGCTGCGGTACCCCGGTCGAGCGCGACGAGGACGAAATCGCGCTCTACTGCGGGAATGTTGCCTGTCCCGGTCGACAGCTCGAGGGGCTCGTCCACTTCGCGTCGCGCGGCGCGATGGACATTCGCGGGCTGTCGTACGCGAGGATCATCCAGTTGATCGACGCCGGGATGGTGCACGATGCGGCCGACATCTACGACCTGACCGTCGAGCAGCTGGTAACGCTCGAGCGGTTCGCCGAAAAGAGCGCCGAAAATCTCGTGGCGGCGATCGTCGACTCGAAGGCGCGGCCGCTGTCACGGCTCCTCAACGCCCTCGGAATTCGCCACGTCGGCGAGCAGTCCGCGCAGCTGCTCGCGCGGCATTTCGGGACCATGGATAGACTAATGACTGCGACCGCCGCGGACGTTCTCGAGGTCCGCGGTATCGGCGAGATCATCGCGATCGCCGTGCAATCGTTTTTCGCCGCCGAGAGCACCCGCGATCTCGTTGAAAAGCTACGGTCGCACGGGCTGACGTTCGATGAGCCCGTTCAGGTGGCCGCCGATGGTGCCCTCAGGGGGAAGACGGTCGTCATCACTGGGATGCTGCCGACACTGTCGCGTGGCGAAGCCACGGCCATGGTCGAACGCGCAGGCGGCCGAGTGACGAGTGGTGTCTCGAAGGCAACAAGCTTCGTGGTCGTCGGCGAGGATGCCGGCAGCAAACTGGAAAAGGCTCGTCAACTTGGCGTCGAGACGATCGATGAGGCCAAGTTGATTGCTCGAATCTCCGCGTAATTCCAATACCGACTTCTGCTTCAGCGCACCGACCATGGAACTGTCCAACAACGGCATGCTCGCACTCCCACGGGTCGCACTCGCCGCCCTGCGCGCGGCGCTGTACCGCGACGCTGGCCCCGCGGCGGCGGCCTATCTGCAGGAAGCGGGGTACGCTGGAGGAGAGACGCTGTTCGCCGCCTTTCGCGGCTGGCTGAGCGCGCGCGGCGATCCGGCTCCTGAGTCTCTCACCATCGAGCGGTTCGAACAGCTCGCGACAGGATATTTTCGCGACGCGGGGTGGGGTTCCCTCTCGGTGGGCTCGCTGCGAAGTGCGGTCGCGGTCCTCGACTCACCGGATTGGGGCGAGGCCGATCCCGACAGTGGGATGGACCAACCGGCCTGTCATTTCACCACTGGCATGTTTGCCGACTTCTTCGGGCGGATCGCCGATGCACCGCTCGCCGTGCTCGAGGTGGAATGCCGATCGACCGGCGCACGCCGCTGCCGCTTCCTCGTCGGGAATGCCGAAGTGATGGAGCACGTCTACGACACGATGGGCCGCGGCGCCGACTACGAGGCAGCGTTAGGCGAGGTGGAGTGACAAAGCGGTGAGCCATGAGCCGTTCGCGTCGAGCGACGGCGGTTGCCGCACTCGCTACCCGCTAACGGCCAAGCGCTGCCTTATTTGTACGGCGAGAGCAGCTTCCGCGCGTCGTCGTAGAGCGGGTTGGGCACCAACTCGTCGTCGACGAGAATTTCGCGGTCCCAGGGAAGCACGATCGTGCTCTCGGTCTCCAGCGCCCAGAAGTCAGGATGGTACGGGCCCGTCCTGAAGCACACCGCGGTGCGCACTTCCGCGGCGCCGGCGTTGACGCAGGCGCTCACCGCAAGCCGCATCGTGTCGCCCGAGTCGCAGGTCTCATCAACGATCAGCACGTGCTTGCCGCGGACCTGCGGTGGAACGCTGCCAAGAACGTGCGGCGTCTCACGAACCTTCTCCTGATCGCCGCGCCGGCTGATGGTCATCGCGCGGAACTCCCGGCCGTGAATCGCTGCAACGACCGCACCGGGAATGACTCCCGATGTCGCGATGCCGACGATGACCTCCGGGTCGTAGTCGCGCGCCACCTTGAGCGCGAGCGCACGCGCCATCTCGCCGAACAGCGGCCACTCGACATCAAGGACGCCCTTGTTCTGATCGACGGTGTAGCGACGGGGTGACATGGCGCAAAGTTAGTCCGTGCGCGGGGGCGGAGGAAGCGCGTCGGCGTCGGTGACCAAGGCGGCGGGGGTCCGCGTGCGGCGCAGCCGGCGCGGCCGTGAAGCGCGGTTGCTCCCGCCTCTCCCCTGCCATAGCTTGGAGCCGGAAGCCGCCGCCGGCTTACCGGTTGCAATCCGCGGTCGGCAGCCCCTCCCCTCATCGATCAAATCCGACCGCATGTCCTGGTGGAGCCGCCTCACGAGCGGCAGTCCAAAGCGCGACTCCAAGACTCAGCGCATCGATTACCTGAGCGAGGCGCTGGCGCTCGAGCGCCAGGGCGATTTCGACGCGGCGTTGACCTCCTATCGGCTGGCTCTGCGCGATCACCCGAACGACCCGAAGATCCTGCAGAACATGGCGATCGCATTCTCGAAAACGGGGCGTCTCGAGGAGGCAATCCGCAGCTACCGGCGCGCGCTCGAACTCGATCCGGCGCTGGCGGGCTCCCATTACGGGCTCGCGTTCCTGCTGCTGAAGCGCGGCGACGCGACGGGCGCCTCGCGCCATCTCGAGGCGTTCCTCGCGCAGCCGCCTGACGGTGTCGACACGGGCCGGTGGGTGCGGCACGCCAGGGAAACGCTCGATGGGCTCCAGACCGGCGCTGACTCGCCTACTCGTACGGAGTGAGAGTGGGCAAAGTCCTCGCGATCGTGAGTCAGAAGGGTGGTGTTGGCAAGACGACGACGGCGGTGAATCTGGCTGCCGCGTTTGCCCGCCGCGGCATGCGGACGATTCTCGTCGACGTCGATCCGCAGGGTTCGGTGCGTTACGGAATCGGTTTGCGCCCAGGCCAGCCGACCCCGGGAATCACCGAGTACCTCACCGGCGAGCGCGCGCTCGAAGAGGTGCTGCTTTCGACCCCGCTTGGCGCCTTGAAAGTGCTGCTCGCGGGCGGCATTGCCGATCGTGGGGATCACGCTGATTTTACGCGGCAGGTCACCACGGCCGGGGTTCTCGACGAGCTGTTTGGCGACCTCGCTTCGCGCGCAGACATTGTCCTCGTCGACACGCCGCCAGGGTTGGGAGGAATCGTCCGGCGCGTGCTCGAAGCGAGCGCGCACGCGCTCGTCCCGCTCCAGTGTGAGCCGCTCGCGCTGCAGACGACGCCGCAAATCCTGCGCGGGCTCCAGGACATCGTCGCAACCAATGATTCGCTCGCGCTCGAAGGAATGTTGCTGACGATGTATGACCAGGGCGATCCGATGAGCGCGCGCGTCGCCGAATATGTGCGAGCGAGCCTGCCGGAGGATCTGGTCTTCGAGCGCGAGGTGCCGCGCACTCCGGCGGTTGTCGAAGCATCCGCGGCCGGGCAGCCGGTGGTGCTGCGCGATCCCGACGATGCGGCGTCCGGCGCGTACGTCGCGATCGCCGGCGTCCTGCGCGAGCGGATGGAATGAGGTTGCGCCTTGTTGGTGGGGGGCGCGGCCGTCGCGTGACGGTCGCCGTGGGGGCGGCGCTCGCGATCGCGGCTGGGTGCAGCGACATTCCCTCCGATCCGCAGACGCCGTTCGCGATCGAGTTCAATCGCGCGCCGGGGCCATCGGTGGTGTTGGGCGAATTGCTGTTCGATTCACTCGGTGAGGTCCAGCCGCTCAGGGCGGTCGTCTACAACGCGAAGGGCGACGTCATCCCGGGCGCACCGGTGACCTACCATGTCGCGCCTGACGATACCGTACCGATCATGGTGGATCCGACGACTGGCCGGGTGACCGCCAAGAGCGAATCGCTGTATGCGGGACGGACCGCGCGTGTGTACGCACAGGCGGGCGGCTTGCAGAGCGGAACGGTGCTCGTCACGGTAACGCGAAGCGCCGACGCCCTCGTCGCAGCGGGGCCGGTGATCGATTCGGTCGTACTGCGATTTATCACTGTCGATTCGTTGCCCCTCGCCGCGGGGCCGAGCGTGCGGCTCGTTCACAAGCCACCAACTCCGACCTCGGCGACCGACAGCCTCGTCCCTGCCTACCTGGTTCGCTTCAAGATCATCCGGCCGGCCAACGATACCTCGTACGTCATGCTGACAAACGGTGACAAGAAGCGATCGGAGCTCGATACCACCGACGCGAGCGGGGTGGCGTCCCGACAGATCAGAATCCGGCGGCTGAAATTTCCGTTCTCCAACTCCGCCGCGATCAACGATACGATCTACGACACCGTCGTCGTCCGTTCGTCGGCGGTCAAGCGCGGGGGAACCGAGGTGCCGGGGAGTGGCCTGCTCTTCCGCCTGATCATCAAGGCGCGCAAGCAGTAACGGCGTCTGGCGAGGCGTACGGCGCGAGGCGTATGTTGGGGGTCCCGGCCCGCGACGCGAGCGGACCCCCAACTACGTCAGGAGCCCCGATGATCGCTACTGGTGGCCCGCGGACAATTCCGCCCGGTACGCTTCCGCAGCTTTTCTTCGACGCGGTCGCGAAGTACGACAAGCCGAACGCGCTGATGCACAAGGTCGGCAGCGATTGGCGCTCGATCTCGCACCGCGACCTGGCGCAGCGTGTCACGCGCTGCGGACGCGGGCTCGCCGCAATCGGGGTGCGCCCCGGCGACCGGGTCGCGATCCTGTCGGAAAACCGCCCCGAGTGGGCGATCGCGGATTACGCGTGCGTCACGTCGGGCATCATCGACGTCGCGATCTACCCGAATCTTCCCCCCGACCAGGTCGCGTACATCCTGCGTGACTCGGGAGCGGTCGCACTCTTCGTGTCGACCGCGGCGCAGGCGGAGAAGGCGGTGATCGCGCGCCGGGATGCGCCGGGCGTCAAGCACCTCATCTCCTTCGTCGACCAGGCACCGCCCGGTGTCGATCTCACGATGGCGGCGCTCGAGTCGCGCGGCGCGGAAGGCGAGACCTCCGACACGACCTCCGCCTATCGCGCGGCGGCCCTGCGCGCGAAACCCGACGACGTCGCGACGCTGATCTACACCTCGGGTACGACCGGGGACCCCAAGGGCGTGATGCTCTCGCACGACAACTTCTACTCGAACGTGTCGTCGTGTGTCCAGCGGCTGACGGAGGCGTTCGAGGATCCGCAGAACCTCGCCCTCAGCTTCCTCCCGCTGTCGCACGTCTTCGAGCGCATGGTCGGCCATTTCGTGATGATGTACACGGGTACCACCATCGCCTACGCCGAATCGATGGACACCGTGCCCGCGAACATGCAGGAGATGCATCCGAACATCGTCGCGTCGGTGCCGCGCCTCTACGAGAAGATGTTTTCACGGGTCCTCGACAACGCGCTGTCGGGCGGCGCGGTCAAGAAGAACATCTTCTTCTGGGCGAGACGTGCCGCCGAACGGTGGGCCGATGTGGTGCTCGCCGGCCGCAAGCCTAACGGTTTCCTCGCGATGCAATACGCCATCGCGCAGAAGCTGGTGTTCTCGAAGCTGCAGGCCCGCACCGGCGGGAAGCTCCGCTTCTTCGTCTCGGGCGGAGCACCGCTCTCGCCGGAGATCAACAAGTTCTTCTACGCCGCCGGCCTGACGATTCTCGAGGGCTACGGCCTGACCGAGACATCGCCCGTCATCTGTTGCAACACGGCGAAGGAGTTCAGGATCGGAACGGTGGGCCGGCCCATTCCGGGGGTCGAGGTGAAGATCGCCGAGGACGGCGAGATCCTGACGCGCGGTCCTCACGTCATGAAGGGCTACTACAACAAGCCCGATGCAACGCGCGACGCGATCGACTCGGAACGCTGGTTCCACACTGGCGATATCGGCGAGCTGCGTGACGGATATCTGGCGATCACCGATCGCAAGAAGGACCTGCTCGTCACGGCCGGCGGAAAAAAGATCGCCCCGCAACCGATCGAGAACATGGTGAAGACGAACAAATACGTGAGCCAGGTCGTGATGCTCGGCGACAAGCGAAAGTTCGCCAGCATGTTGATCGTGCCGAACTTCGAGCAGCTCGAGCGGTGGGCAAAGATCAAGAACCTGATCTGGACGGACCGCCGCCAGCTGGTGGCGATGCCGATCGTCCGCGCGAAGATGGAGAAGGAGATATTCAACCGGACCAAGGACCTCGCGAACTTCGAGCAGCCGAAGAAGATCGCGCTCCTCGATACCGACCTGACGCTCGAGAACGGGGAAATGACCCCGACCCTGAAGGTGAAGCGGAAGGTCGTCGACGCCCGGTACAAGGCGGTGATCGACGCCCTCTATGCCGACGAACTGGAGCATGCACACTGACCGGCACACTCCCTGCACTTTATGGCGGTCTCAAGGCACGGAGTGTACACATGCGTAAAGTCGCCATTCTGGCCGCCATGCTGGTGGTCGCTGGCTGCGGTGGAATCAAGAAGACGTTTGGGATCAAGGACGCGCCCCCGGCGCACCGCGAGCCGCGGACAACGAGCATCTACGGGGACTGGATCCTCACGAACCCCGACTCGAGCGCGTTCGCCGGCGCCCGGACGGTCGAGCTGAACCTCGGGCAGTCGACGTTCCGGATCAACGCGATGTATCCGGGCCGCGCGACCTTCACCGTAACCGGTGGAGTGTCCGAAGGCGACGGGCTGCTCACCATGACACCGAGCACCGTGAGCGACCCGGCGGGCGCTGGAGGGTCCTTCCTGCCCGGTCGTCCGATCATCATCGTCGCGAGTGCTGCAGGCGGATCGCTCGTGTTCGCGCCGCCGCCGACCGGATCGGGGACCGCCGCGATCGTTCCGAGCTCGATCTGGCACAAGAAGGCGCAGGCCGAGGCGGCGGGAGCCGTCGTTCCGGCGAAGCAGTAGGCATCAGGCTGCGGCCATCAGCCGTCAGCGTTGAGTGACGAAAAATACGGGGCGCGTTCAGCGAGTGATTCGCTGAACGCGCCCTCTTTCGTTGGCGGGCGATCAGGGCGGGTTGCGCACGAGGCGGATCAGGGGCGCCCCACTCGACCTGGTGCCCACCCAGTGCTCCGCGTCGTGCGCGAGTACCGTCACGTCGTCCGGAACGCCGACCAATGTGTTCGCGACGACTCGACCGCCCGACTTCACCGCGCTGAGGGCATCCGTCGGCGCGATCGATGAATGCGGGGTCGTGGCGAGAAAATCGAAGGCGATACCCCGCGCCGATCCGGCTGCGACGGGGATGCGGTCCATCGTCGCGACTCCTGACATGCCGTCGCCCATCGCCACGTCAGGCGGCGGATTCACGGCGAGCACCATCACCGGAACGAGCGCCCGCAGCGCAGCGCCGACGCGCGCCCACGTTCCAACCAGGATGACGTAGCCTGACGGCTCGGTGAGATCGAACATTGCAGCCAGCTTCATCGCCGCTGCTTCGTCGGCAGGGATAGTCCCGCGCTCCAAGGCGATCGGGAACCGCTTCCCGCCGGTAAAGTCCGCGATTCCCTGCTCGATCGGGTAGCGCGCGTGACAGATCGGGCAGCCAAGCAGGCCGCGCATGATGTGGCGCCCGTCGATCTCGTCGGCAGCAGCGACCAGCCACGATTCTTCGTGAATCGAGAGACAGCGCAGCGTGTCGACGAGCTCCGAATGCATGGTGCGTATCGGGGGTCAGGCTCGCGACAGGCGCAGCTCGTCGATGTTGACGGACGGATCGCGCGTGAGCGCGAAAAGCACCGCGTCGGCGACGGCGGCCGCGGACAGCATGCGTGCACGCGGTGTGAAGCCGGCGCGGTCATCAGGCCCGATCGAATCCCAGAGCGATGTGTCGACCGGACCCGGCGAGACGAGTGTCGCGCGGACTCCGCTGCCGCGCAGTTCCTCACGCAGCACCTGATGGAATGCGCGCCCGCCGAACTTGCTCGCCGCGTACGCCCCGTTCTCGGGAAATGTCGCGCGATCCGCGATCGAACCGATCGTCACGATGTGCCCCCGCCCCGCCTCGCGCATCGCGGGCAGGAGCGCGCGGGCGAGTACGAAGGGCGCGATCAGGTTGGTGTCGAGCGTCGCGCGAAGCTCGGGAATTGATTGTGACTCGACCGGCGAGAGCCCGAACAATCCGGCGTTGTTCACGAGGATCCCCGGCGCACCGAGCTCACGCCGCACTTGCTCCGCGGCGGCCGCAGTCGCGGTCTCATCGGCGATGTCGCAGGGAATCGCCAACGCGCCAAGTGGCGTCGCCGCGGCACGCAGCGCGGTCGCGGTCCGGGCGAGCATCGCAACGCGCGCCCCAGCCCCGGCGAGCACCTGCGCAACGGCGAGGCCGATGCCGCGCGAGGCGCCGGTGACCACCGCGATCCGCCCGGCGAGCGCACCGGTGTCGCGAACGGGGGCGTGCCTGACGCTCACCGGCTCTGCGCGCCGCCGTTATGAGCGAGGCGAAGAAATTCGTCGCGGGTGCGTGCGTCGGAGCGGAAGATGCCGCGCAGCGCGGACGTGATCGTTTTCGAATTCTGCTTCTCGACGCCGCGCATCATCATGCAGAGATGCGACGCCTCGATGACCACCCCGACGCCCTTCGGCTTGAGGACGTCCTCGATTGCGAGGGCGATCTCCTCCGTCAATCGCTCCTGGACCTGCAGCCGGCGAGCGAATACCTCGACGATGCGCGGAAGCTTCGAGAGCCCGACGATGTGCTTGTCGGGGATGTAGGCGACGTGAACCGCACCGAAGAACGGCAGCATGTGGTGCTCGCAGAGGGCATAGAAATCGATGTCACGCACCATGACCATGTTCTCGCTCTCAGCGGCGAACACCGCGCCGCCGACCACGCGCTCTACGTCGAGCTCATAGCCGCGGGTGAGCCAGCGCATCGCCCGAGCGACACGGACTGGCGTACGCCTGAGGCCTTCCCGTGCCGGGTCCTCGCCGAGCATGGTGAGCTGTGCCTCCACGAAGCGCGCGTATTCGGGACTGTACTGCGCGTCAGGCGAGCCCGTTCGATCGGTTTCGGTCACGAGTACGCGGCCGTCCACCGGCACGGCGCCCGGTCTTGGCGCGCGACTCTGCTTACTGCCCTTCATATTCGACATGATTGTTCTCGGTCTCCCAGAGCCGAAGCCGCTTGAGCTTCGCGGGGGCGATTGCCGGAGCGATGACGCGCCAGCATGCGACGACGATGTTCTCGGTGGTCGGGATCACGCCACGCATGAAGTCGACTTCGATGTTCAGGTTGCGGTGATCCATCTTGTCGACGACGTGCTCATTCACGATTTTCTTGAGCGCGCCGAGGTCCATCACGTAACCCGTCTTCTCGCTGACCGGGCCGGTCACCGAGACTTCGAGCACGTAGTTATGGCCATGCCAGTTCGGGTTGTTGCACTTCCCGAACAGCGCGTCGTTTTCGGCGTCGCTCAACGCCGGGTTGTGCACGCGATGAGCGGCGTTGAACGTGAGACGCCGCGTGACTGTGACGATAGGCATCAGGGGACGTGAAGGACGTGACTTTGAGCGCTCGAGCGCGGCGCCGAGTTCCCAGCCGACGCGAGCATCGGGGAACCTATACAAAAAAGCCGGGCCCCGCATCGCTGCGGGGCCCGAAGAAGAAGAACGAAGAGGTTTTTTGAAGCCCGGTCGAATAATGAGGTCCTCACCACACCTTCCGTCTTCCCCCGCACTGGGGGCATGGCGTCAGTATAGATTATCGAACCCACTCGATGGACTTGTTGGCTCAAAAAATAAGTCTCTTCGTCCCTCGTGCTCGTGTGCTGCCCTAATTGGCAAGCTACGCGCCAGTTCAGAACAGGTCAATGCGAAACGCACTCGGCAGCTACGCGATTCCAATCGCGCTCGTCATACTCGCCGTGTGGGCCGTGGCGACATTCTACTTCTCGGCGCCCGGATGGTTCCACGGTTTGCTGACTGGCGGAATATTTCTTTTGCTGTGGGGTATCGCGGTTCGACCGGCGAAGGCCGACCGGTCACAACAGCCGCCGCACTCGAAATAAGGACGAGGGCGCGGTGCGCGGCGTCACGCTGCGCGCCCGCGTTGCCCGCGGGCGCCCGGACTCAGATTTCCCAGTTGGACAGCACGACGCCAGTTTCCGGCGTGCGCTCCTGATGGTGGGCGAGCGACATGCGGAGATCGCTCCAGCGGACGCGGCCGCCTAACGCGACGAGCCGGCGGTAGACTCCCTCGTACTCGCCCTGTACGCGGATCGCGACCCTCCGGGTGCCGCTGCGGCGCGCATGGTCGCACAGCGAACGCACCATCTCCTCGAGATACTCCTCGCGGCCGAGCACCATCTTCAGCACGCGCAGCTCCTCGCGCGCACGACCTTCGACCAGCGGCACAGAGTGGCAGATGGCGTATCCCGCCAATTCCCCGCCCCGGACCAGCAGCGTCGTGTCACCGAGCGAGTGCCGGTCGGTCAGCTCGATCTCGCGCGTGAAGTCATAGCCTGGCTGCAGGGAATCGATCAGCGCCGCGCAGCCCTCGCGCGTCGCTGTCTTCTCGACGTCGCGCAGCCGCCCGTACAGCATCGGCGAGCGATCACTACTTCCCGCGTCGATGGTCAGTGTCAGCGTCAATCGGCCAGGAACGAATCCGAGCGCCGAGTAGAAGCCGATGTTGTCGAGCGTTCGCGGCATCGTCTCGAGTCCGATCGTCTCGGCGCCACGCGAACGCACGAATTCGATCGCCGCCTGCACGACCCGTTTCCCGAGGCCGTTCCCCTGCGAGTCGGGCCGAACGGCGAGGGGTCCCATCCACCCTTCCGTGCCGCTGACGTGGGCGACGTTGAACGCAGCAATCTCGCCGCGCTCGTCGCGCCACATCATCGCGCCACCGTCGGCGTCCTCGATTGCGTAGCGCCAGACGGCGGGGTTGAGCATCGGCACGCGCACGCCGACCAGCCCGTCGCGGCGATAGCGATCGGTGAACGAATCGCTGAACACTTCGTTCAGCGAACGGATGTCGTCGAGACCGATCGGGTACGGTCCGGTGACGTCCTGTCCCCGCCGCCAGCTCCGCGCAGTCGCCATCTGCGCGGTCAGCTCGTGGCGGTGACGAGATCGCTCGCGCCGATGCGGCCCACCACCGCACGGTCGTCGCCGCTCGCACCGATTTCGCTCTGCGTCACGCGCGACGCGCCGGTCGCTTCGTCGTATCCCACTTCGACGACGCGATCGAGGCCCTCCCGGACCGACTCGATGTGCGTGATGACGATGACCTGCTCGAAGCGATCGCCGAGGTGGCGGAGCAGCTCGATCACGTTCTGGCGCCGCAATTCATCGAGCGATCCGAAGACCTCGTCGAGGATGAGCAGCGACAATTCCTGGCCGGCCCGCTCGGCGATCATCTGCGAGATTGCGAGGCGGAAGACCAGGTTCGCCAGATCTTCTTCGCCACCGGAGATGACCGGCTTGGGAACACCCTCTTCCAGCACCGTCAGGCGGTACTGATCGTCGAGCTCGAGCTCCGAATAGCGCGCATCGGTGAGCTCGACGAGGAAGGAGCTCGCGAGCTCGGAGATCTCCGGGCGCAGCTGAAGATTGAGGTCGGTGCGGATATCCGAGTACGCACGATCGAGCTCGTCGTGCAGCCGCTTCGACCGCAGCACTTCATCCAGCTTGTCGCGAGTGCGCTTCAGCTCCGCGTCGGCATGCGAGGCCATGCGGTGGGTCGCCTCGGCCGCCTGCACATCGCCCTGCGCGGACATTGCCGCCAGCTCGGCGGAGCGAAGTTCGGCGAGCGTCTCCTCGGCTTCCGCGCGGAGGGACTCGAACGTCGGCTGCGAAAACCCGAGCGTCGCTGCGCGGCCACGGAGGCTGGCGAGCGCCGCCGTCACCGCGGTGCGCCGCTGGCTGATCGCGTCGAATTCGCGGCGGAGCTGCGGCTCGCGCGCGATCTGCGCATCGAGCCGCGCCGCTTTCGCGTCGAGCGGCGCCAGCCGCTCGACCTCGCGCTTGAGAAAGCTGTGACGCGCCTGGTCGTAGCCAGCGGGGATCATCTGCAGGTCGCGCTGAACGCCGGCGATCCGCACTTCCTTCGCGGCCATCTCCCGGGTGATCGTCGACAGTTCCTGAACGCCGAGCTGCACCTTGGCGAGGCGGCGCTCGAGGAGGCTCACGTCCTGGGTGAGGAGGCGGCGGCGCTCGTCCTCGACCTTGACCGTCTCCGGCATCTCGCCGAGCTGCTCGATACGGTTCTTGTAGTAGGCTCCGTCGACGCGAAGCGTCTCGACCTGCTCGTCGAGCAGCTCGAGCACCTGCCGGTAGTGGCCGCCTAACGGCCGGGCGCAGGTTGGGCACGCGCCCTCCTCGCCGGCCTTGACGAGCCGTTCGCGCTGCTCCCTCGCCTCGCTGAACTGGGCACGGAGCGCCTGCAACTTCGTCTCGGCCTCCTGCCGGTCGCGCACCCACTCGGTCCGGACGGCCTCGAGCCTGCCTAACGCGTCCTCGAGCTCGCGGCGCTTCTTCTCGAGCTCGTCAGTCACCTCTTCCTCGAGCGCGGGCGCGGCCTCGAGGCGTGTGCGGCGTTCGCGGAGGCGCGCCAGCTCTTCCTCGAGACCGCGCGCGCCGTCCTGGAGCGCGATGCGCCGGCCCTCCTCGCGAGCGAGCACGTCGAGCCGGGTGAGCTCGATGTGGATGTCGGCGAGCGGCGCGACGTCGGCCTGAACGACAGTCAACTCGCCACGCGCGGTCTCAATCTCCGCTCGTTCGCGACCGATGCGCTCGAGGTCGCGCGCGGTGTTCGTTTCCTCGTACTCGGCGACGCGGAGATCCTCACGCACCCGCTGCGCCTGTTCGCGTTCCTCCTGCGCGCGCTCCCATCGTGGCCCGACGTCGGACAGCCGGTTTTCCGCGGCAGCGACGCGCCGTTGCGCCGCGCCGAGCTGCTGCTTGGCCGCGCTCAGGCGAGCCGTCGAATCGGCGATCATGCGGGCGAGCGTGCCGGCGTCGGGCATTCCGGCGCGGAGGCCGTTCGCCTCGGCGACGATCTGGCTCCGGCGATCGCGCACCAGGTCCTGCGCCTGCTTGAGCTTCTCGTACCCGAGCACCTGCGAGAGGAACTTCGCGCGCTCGGCCGGCTGCATCGCCGCCATCACGCTGAGCTCTTTCTGCCCGGTGAAGTAGGTGTTGAAGAACTCGCGCTGGGTCATGCCGAGCCGCTTGCAGAGCAGGTCGGTGACGCCGGTGAGCGAGTTGGCGATCGGCGTGTCGGCGCCGTCGAGATAGAGCTCGGCGCTGGTCAGGCCGCGGACGACGCGATAGCGATGCGGCCCGAGCTCGAAGTCGAGCTCGACGCGGACCTGGGCCCGCGCTCCAGCGCGAGCGAAGCGGATCGATTCGCGGGTGCCGCGCGCCGCCGACTGGCCATAGAGCGCCCAGGCGATTCCCTCGAGGATCGTCGACTTTCCGGAACCGTTAGGCCCGATGATGCCGGTCAGGCCGAGGTCGAACTCGATCTTCGTGTCGGCATGCTGCCGGAAGTTGACGAGGTGGAGGGAGTTGATCCTCACGACATCACCTCGGTCGCCGGGCGCGGCGTGGCGTCTGCTTTCTCGACGTCATCGAGGTAGCGGATCCCGAGATCGACGAGCGCCTCGCGCGACAGGTCCGACTCGATGATGCGGCCGCGCAGCTTGTCGCGGACCACGTCACGCAGCGATGGCCGGCGCCCCGGCGCGCCGTGCCCGTGTGAACGGATCACATCGGGTCGGCGCGTGTCGAGCAGGAAATGCAGCGCGCGCCGCCGGTAGTCGCGAAGCGCCTTCTGATCGAGCTCGCGCGCGATGTGGCGGGGCACGTCGCGGGCAAGCAGCCGGATCACCTGCTCGTCGATGCCACCATCGCAGTTCTCGACCGAGCTGCGGATGGCGGTGTCGAGCTCGCCCGACGAGAGCCCGCGCGCCGAGAGCGCCGGAAGATCGACCCAGCGCCTGACGATGGGCAGAGGGTGAAAGCGGTGCTCGCCGGTGGCGAGATCGTGCTCGACGAGGCCCTTCCCGCCGATGCCGGCGTCGCGCTCTTCGGCCAGCTCACCCCAGGCATTCGCGCTCGTATAGTCGATCGAGCCGGAGTAGTACGCGTTAGGCGCGACTTGCCGGTAGACGTGGTAATGTCCGAGCGCGACGTAGCTCCATCGCGCCGCGCCCAGTTCCTCGTGGCTGATCGTCAGTGAGGCGCGGTCGGTGATCTTGGCGTGGTCGGGAATGATCCCTTCGACCTCGCCGTGCAGCAGAAGGACGTTGTGACGGTAGCCCGCGTCGGGCACCAGCGCCGGCCGCCGCCCGCCGCTATCGGGGACCGCGAGGATCGAAAGCGAGCGGTCGGGGAATGGAATGCGGCGCGGTTCGGCGTCGACGACGTGAATGCCGAGCGGCTCGAACAGCTTGAGGATGCAGCCGGTTTCGGCGGTGCGCGGGGTGTCGTGGTTTCCCGCGACGATCACGACTTCAGTCCCGGGCAGGCTCGACTTCAGCCTGGCAAACAGGCCGAACGCTGTGAGAATCGCCGGGTTTGTCGGACGGACGTTGTGGAAGACGTCGCCAGCGACGACGACGACGTCCGGTGCCAGCTCGATCGTCTTCTCGATCGCGTTCCGGAACGCCCGTGCAACGTCCGCCTCGCGCTGGTTGATGCCAGCCGTGGTCAGACGCTGATACTGGCGATAGCCGAGGTGGAGGTCGCTTAGATGAACGAGTCGCACGAATCCATGTCTGTTCCAAGAGTGCGCCGCTCAACGCGGAATGTGCACTTCGGCCACGAGCATCAGAATTGTAACATTCAGCCGTGTAACTGACTGAAACATAACGATCTACAGTTGCTTCCGCCATCGAGACAGCCGTCGCGCGGGGCCCGTTGCTCCGCGAAGCGTTAGTCCCGATCGTCGGCGTGCATCGTCTGGGTCACGCGCACGGTGACTTTGAGAGGAGCCGCCGGCGCCCCGGGAGTCGTGACCGTCGATCGCACAGTCATATCGGTGAAGGCGGAGATGATCCATCCACGGCGGCGATCGAGCGTCATTGCGCCGGAGATGGTCCCGCTCACGGCGCCGACACTTTCACCGGTCCCGCCGGCGGGTGCTCGTTCGTCCCGGCGCATCGATCCCTTCATCGAGATCCAGGCGAATCGTCCGCCGGAGGTGAGCGAATCGAGCCGAAACACTGCGCGGACCTCCCCTGCGCCTCGAGCCGCGTTGGTAGAGGGAATGGGCATCGACCGCGTCCACTTTCCGCCAACCGCGACCGGCGACCCCGGGAGCGTTGCGGGCATCACGGACACCAGCGTCCCAGCCTGGGTGCCGGTCGCGCTGTCGAGACTCTCGCCGGTGCCGTCGGGAAGAAGCCGGAGTCGAGAAACCGTCCCGGTCAGCGCGCGAACGGCGTCGGCGCGCATCGTCTTCGCGTGATCGTCGCTCGTTTCGACCTGCACGGAATCGGTGTGCGTCGCGACGATCGTGTGGCTGGCATTCACACTCTCGACGATCGTGCGCGCGAACATGACCATCGAGGACATGACGCGAGCGGTCGAGTCACGGCCGGCAATCCGCCGCGTGCCGAGCATCTCCACCCGTTGCTCGAGTCTGACGGCCACGGTGTCGCCCGCCCGCGGACGAACCTCGAGCGTCACCGCAGCGGCATTGGCGGCCGGGGGCCGGGTCGCTGCCTGGGCGCGGACGATTCGCGGCGCGCCGATCGCGAGCCCGGCGAGCGCCGTCAGGCAGCACCACTGACGCGCCATCAACCGTTGCCGTATGGGTCGTCGAACGGCGTGCCGCGGATCGCGACGCCGGCGGGGCGGGGCTTCACGGGGGTGCTGGGGATCAGCGCCGGGAGCTGCGAGAGGAAAAAACTTTTCACATCGTTGGGCCGCATCCGGATGGTCGCATTGCGCGCCTTGATGATCACCTGTTCTTCGTGGATCCCGATGGCGTCCTGCACCCACTGGAGCGTCACCGCGCCGTCGAGGGCGCGTAGCGACCGGAGGATCGCCTGGTCGAGGCCGACGGCGGTCGCCTGCGGGAACCGCTCGACGCCGTCGCGGCCGCGCATGATCGAGGGCCTTGGGAAGCGAACGAATACCGGTTGCGTGAAGTGCGGATGCCTGACCATGAGCTGACCTTTTTCGAGCGTTGCGAGCTTCGTCTTGATCGCGGGACTCAACACGGCGTAGCCTGGCGTCGCCAGCTCGTCGCTGTCCATGCGCCCATACAGCGCGCTGCCGGCATTTCCGACGACGCGGCGGTGCACCTGCGACCGAAACTGCTGCGCACCGAAGAGCACGAGACCGAGATACCGGCCACGCTCGGCGATGTCGAGGAGCATTTTCCGGACGTAGGTGTCGTGCCCATCTGACGGCGCGTACTTGTTGAGCTCATCCACGAAGACCACGACGTGATTGACGCCGAGGTCGCGCCGCTCGAGGTGTTCGCGGAGCTTGGTAACGACACGCGCGAAGATGAGATCCTGCGCGTCTTCCTCGAGTCCGGCCACGTCGATGACATACACCGTTCGATCTTCGAAGCTCCCGAATGGGAGGTCGCTGACGGCCCCGTCGTCAGTCACGAGGCCGGCGCACCGCGTCGAGATGTTGGAGAGGCGGTTGCGAACCTTCCGGATCGTCGCGACGTGGTGCGTACGCCAGCCCTCGGCGTTCTTCGCCTCCAGCCCGCGGAGTACGTCGCGGAACCATGCTTCGAGATCCGCGAACGACTGCACGCGATGCGTCCGCGACAGTATCGGGTCGGCGAACTCCTGCCCAACGACGTTGCGCGCGATGAAATCGATGAGCGCGTCGGCTTTCGCGTCGATGTCATCCTTGTTGAGCAGGACCTCGGCGTATTGCAGCACCTCGTGCAATCCCCAGGTGAGCGGCTGGAGGTTGTGCGCGAGCGCGTCATTGGAGCGGAGCGTGTTGAGCGAGTGCCCCTTCGAGTGGTACGGCGCGAAGTACTGTGTTCTCTCGAATGGCTTCGCCGGCACGCCGAGCTTCTCGTAGATGGCTCTGTCATTCGCGTCAATCGACCCAGGCTGATCGAGGAAACAGAGATCGGGTCCCTTGACGTTGAAGCAGACCGCCGCGACCGAGCCTTTCTGCTGCGGGAAATGGGTGAAGATCGACTGAAGCAGCCACTCGACGGCGCTGGTCTTGGTCGCCAGCCCCGACACGCCGGTGATGTTCAGGTGCGCCGCCTCGGGACCGAGCAGAAAATCCGCATCGAGGTAGATCGCCGCGTCCGTACCACCCGCTCGATAGACACCGATCGGAATTCCGGTCCGCGAGCCTTCCTTGAGGTACCCGTCCATCCGCAGCGCGACCGCGACATCCTCGTCCGCGGCGAGAAATACCTGCCCCATCGGAACCGGCTGCAGCGGCTCCTCGGGGATCTGGCGCACCACGGCCGCCGTGTACAGCCGGATCTCGGCGCGCTCCGTCGGGGCATACCCGCCCCCTGATGGCGATCCGTCGTGCCCGATGACGTCGTGCAGTGGCGACTGGAGGTCGGTGTAGCTGAAGCCTTCGACGACGATCCCGTAGATCTGCGGAATCTGCCCCTCGACTGGCTGGGTGCCCTCGACGCGCACGATCGTGCCGATTCCAACCGGCGAATCGAGCGCGGTCCAGAAATGAAACTCGTGCGGTGTATTCGGCCGTCGCTCGGTGGCGACGACGCGGCCGAGTGGCTTCATGCGCTGCGTGGAGGAGGGAAAGGAACTCTAAGCTGGCGAGCGTAGGGGCGCGACGGCTATAAGCGAAGGGGAGAACACCGGAACCGCGTCGCAGAGACGCAGAGGCGCAGAGGGCCTCGCAGAGAACTGCGAGCGGCGCCACCGAGGCACCGGGTCACCGAGGCGGCTTTGCATTCCAATAGCACGATCGCACGAGCCGGGATTTTTTTGGGCACGCGTGGTGCGATGATCTCACCACGCGTGCCCCGAGTCGTCCAGGCCGTGGGGCAATGACCTCGCCCCGCTTGCCCCAAAACAGCTCGAGCCCCGGTGGGAAGTCCGTCCCCTGGATGCTGTTCTCGGTGTCCCGGTGCCTCGGTGGCGCCGTTCGCAGTTCTCGGCGAGTACTCCGCGCCTCTGTGTCTCTGCGGCGCGGTTCCGCCGTTAACGTAGTCTCACGTCGTGCAGCGTCAGTGTCCGGACCTCTCGTGGTCGCCTACCCGCTGGCGACCCTCGGCACGCAATCGT
>JANMAM010000203.1:0-19473 GCA_031359795.1 Gemmatimonadaceae bacterium | reverse complement strand
CCAAGCATTTCGTCACGCAGCGTCCCACGCTTGAGCGCGCCGTGATGCGCATTCGGGAGGAACTGAACGGGCGCCTCACGGAGATGCGGAACAATGGGCGGCTGCTGGAGGCGCAGCGTCTCGAGAGTCGCACCAACTTCGACATCGAGATGATGCTCGAGATCGGCACCTGCGCCGGCATCGAGAACTATTCGCGTCATCTGTCCGGCCGCGTGGCCGGAGAGCGACCCGCCTGTCTGTTCGACTACTTCCCCGAGGACTTCCTCGTCGTGGTGGACGAATCGCATGTGTCGCTGCCGCAGATCGGCGGCATGTTCAACGGCGATCGGGCGCGCAAGCTCACGCTCGTGGATTACGGCTTCCGGTTGCCGAGTGCGCTCGATAACCGGCCGCTCATGTTCGATGAGTTTCTCTCGCTCACGCCGCGCGCGGTCTTCGTGTCGGCGACGCCGGGAGAGCTCGACCTCCAGCTCAGCGAGGGGGTTGTCGCAGAACAGATCATTCGCCCGACTGGTCTGGTCGACCCGGAGATCGAGATTCGTCCGGTCCGCGGCCAGGTTGACAACCTGCTCCACGAGATCCGGATCCGGGAGCGGAAGGGCGAGCGCGTGCTCGTCACCACGCTCACCAAGCGGATGTCCGAAGATCTCACCGACTACCTGCAGCAGATGGGCGTCCGCGTGCGTTACATGCACTCGGACATCGATGCGATCGAGCGCATGGAAATCATTCGCGGTCTGCGGTTAGGTGAGTTCGACGTGCTGGTTGGCATCAACCTCCTCCGGGAAGGGCTCGACATGCCGGAGGTGTCGCTCGTGGCGATCCTCGACGCGGACCAGGAAGGATTCCTGCGCAGCGAGCGGTCGCTCATCCAGACCGTCGGCCGAGCGGCGCGCCACATTGAAGGGCGCGCAATCTTTTACGCGGACCGCATCACCGGCTCGATGCAGCGATGCCTCGATGAAACCAAC
Source organism: Gemmatimonadaceae bacterium (assembly GCA_031359795.1). GTDB lineage: Bacteria > Gemmatimonadota > Gemmatimonadetes > Gemmatimonadales > Gemmatimonadaceae > JABFXC01. The sequence continues at coordinate 18,502 of JANMAM010000203.1, read as the reverse complement.
CGCCGTCGCGTGATCCAGGTGCAGCACAATCTCGACAATGGCATCACGCCGATGAGCGTGATCAAGAGCATTGACCAGGTGCGTTTCATTACGCGGGTCGCGGATGCCCGCATGGAACGCGACGAGGAGAAGGGCAAGCCGAAACGTGTCGCTGAGCGGATCAGGCAGCTTTCGGCCGGAGACCCGACGGGACCGATCGATGTTCCGGCCGCAATCGCCACCGTCGAAAAGGCGATGCGCGAGGCGGCCGCGAATCTCGATTTCGAGGGTGCAGCGCGACTGCGCGACCAGCTGTTCGACCTGAAGGCGCGCGCCGACGGCGAAGCCGGTGGCAAAAGCAGGCCGGCCGGCGGCGCTTCGGCGCGGCGCGCCGCGCGCTGAAGAGGTTCGTGCCTGACGGTCACGCACCGCACCCTCTGCCGCCGCTCGCGGCAGGCGGGCGGCTCGCGCTCACGATCGACGAACTCACGGCATGGGGGGAGCGTTTCGGCCGCGCGGCGCGACCGCCGCTCGTCGTCACCCTCGCCGGTGATCTGGGTGCGGGCAAGACCACGCTCGCGAAGGCGATTTGCCGGGGATACGGCGTCGTGGAAGCGGTGACGAGTCCGACCTTTGCGCTCGTTCACCGTTATGATTCGCCCCGCACGCCGGTGTATCATCTCGACCTTTACCGGCTGCGCGGGCCGGAGGAGCTCACGAACATCGGATGGGACGAGATCGTCTCGTCGCATTCGCTGGTGCTCGTCGAATGGCCCGAGCGTGCCGCGGGAGCGCTGCCGCCGCATGTTCCGATCGATCTCGAGCACGCAGTCGCGGATGAAAGCCGGCGCATCCTGCTCGCCGGATGAAATCCCCGCTGTCATTGGCGATCGATGCCAGCACATACCGCGGCACGGTTGCGGTCATCTCGGGTGGCCAGGTGCTCGCTGCCGCCGAGGTGGCGATGCGAGGCGAGCGCGAAGAGCGGCTCATGCCCGCCGTCGCCGCCGCGCTGCGGGACGCGGGCATCGCAGTGCCGGATCTCACGCGAGTCGTCGTTGGCGCTGGCCCAGGCAGCTTCACGTCGCTCCGGATCGGGGTCGCGATCGCGAAGGGAATCTGTACCGCGGCACACCTTCCGCTCGCCGCGGTGCCGTCACTTGCGTTGCTCGTTGCGGGCACCGAGCACGCGATGGACGACGGCCAGTACCTGGTGGTCCTCGACGCGATGCGTGGGGATATGCATGCTGCGCTTGTCGAGTCGAACGCCGGCTTCGTCACAGCGATCTTGCCGCTGGGACTGGTGCCGCGGCCCGACGTTGCCTCACTCGCGGCGAAGCACGGTGCGACGGTCGTCGGGCTTGGCGAGCCGGTCGACGCCGTCCCGCATGCGCGCGGCGTGGCGCGTGTCGAAGCAAGCCTCGTTCACGACGTTGCGCTCGATTCCTGGGAGCCCGCCTATGGCCGCCTCGCCGAGGCTCAGGTGAAATGGGAAGCGGAACATGGACGGCCGCTCACCACGGGATGAACGACCAGATCGTGATTCGCCCGGCGCACCCCGCCGACCTGGCGCGCGTCGTGGAAATCGAGCGCGCGAGCTTCAGCGACCCATGGACCCTCGGCGCGTTTCGTTCCGCGCTCGAGCAAGAGCGCCTCAACTTTCACGTGGCGCTGGGTGACGGCAAAGTCGTCGGCTATGCGGTGTCATGGTGTGTCATCGACGAGGCGGAACTGGCGAACCTCGCCGTGCTCCCTGGACTGCGCGGGCGCCGCATCGGCTCCGCGCTGCTCGATCGGGCGATGGACGACGCCCGGCTCGCTGGATGCGTCGTGATGCATCTCGAAGTGCGCGATTCGAATGCGGCGGCACGCGCGCTCTATGAGTCACGTGGGTTTGGAATGGTCGGCAGGAGGAAGGGGTACTACCGCGCGCCTGTCGAGGACGCGCTGATTCTGCGCGCGCGGCTCGTCGAGCGAGAGACTGCAGATCACGATCTGGATCGCGCCGAACCGCGCCGAGGGTGAGCGGGTTCGGCTTCGCGGGAAGTGAATTGTTTGCGCGCCGCATTGGGCGCAGCCATATTATGCGCGGCGAGAACATTCACTCGCCCAGGAGGATTTTGTGAGCCGGAGCTTGAATAAGGTGACGCTGATCGGAAACCTCGGGAACGATCCCGAGGTGCGCTCGACCAGCGGCGGAAATCGGGTGGCGACGTTCTCCCTCGCGACGAGCCGTTCGTGGAACGGGCCCGCTGGAGATCGTCAGGAGAAGACGGAGTGGCACCGTTGCGTCGTCTGGAACACCAAGACGTCGCAGCTCGCCGACATCGTCGAGAAGTACGTCAAGAAGGGCGACAAACTGTACGTCGAAGGCCGCATCGAGTACCGCCAATGGCAGGACAAGGAGGGGCAGACGCGCTACAGCACCGAGATCAACGTTCGCGAGTTGATTATGCTGAGCGGCCGCCCCGGCGGCGGCGAATTCGATGGCGAAAGCGCCGCGCCCGCGCGCGCGCGGTCGGCGCCTGCGCCCGCGAAGGCCGCAGCCGCGAAGCAGGGTGGGGAGGATTTTGAGGACTTCCCAGGCGCCCTCAGCGACGAAGACGACGACCTGCCGTTCTGACCTCGCTCGTCATGCTGGCACCAGGACCGCCGGCCGCCCACTGTGGGCGGCCGGCGGTCTCATTTAGCGCATGTCCAGCCGCTGTGGGACGTTACCTTGTGCCGCGAACGGCGTCATCCCGATAGCGAGCTTCGGCCCTTGGCCGATCCGTCTGCACGGCCCAGTCGTTCGGGGCCTTCACCTGCCGGCAATCGTTCATGACGTCACAGTCTTCGCGCAATCTGAGCCGAGCGCCTTCGCGCGCTCTCTGGTGGTCGACCGCTCTCGTGGTGGCGCTCTGCGCACCGGGTGCTGTTCGCGCACAGCAGTCCGACACCACGGCGCGACCGGGCACGCATACCGTGAAGACTGGAGACACGCTTTGGGATCTGGCCCGGATCTATCTCGGCGACCCGTTCCTCTGGCCTGAGATCTACCGGATCAATACCGATGTCGTTGAGGATCCACATTGGATCTATCCCGGCGAACTGCTGCGCATTCCCGGGGGCATCGGCGCCGAGCCCGGCGTCGTCGCCGAGATCACGCCATCGGATACCGGATACGTCGATGAGCCGGTCGAGGCGAGTGGCCCAACGATGTTTCGCCGGCTGCCGCGGCGGATGAGTGTCGGATCGCAGCGCGCGAACGGCGTGCGAATCGATCCCGCGCCAGCGGTTCGCGCGGGTGAGTACTACTCGGCGCCGTTCGTGATCGCGGACTATTCCCGCAAGCGTTCTGGCCGGATCATCGCAACCACCGAAATCCCCGGTGTCGCCGTCGGGAACGCGCGGACGTTCATGCAGAACGAGGAGCGCATCTACGTGCGCATCCCGACCGGGAGCACCCCCGCCATCGGCGATCGCTATCTGGCGTACAAGCTCGGCCCGGACATTCCCGGCGTCGGGCAGATCGTCGTCCCAACCGGGATCGTGGTCGTCGAACAGCCGAGCACCGTTGATGCGACGATCGTCCGGATCATCCGCCAGTTCCAGGACATCCAGCTCGGCCAGAATCTGATGCCACTGGACAACTTCGTGTCCCCTCCGGCGGCACCGTTGACGCCGGTCCAGCTTGGCCCATCGGCGAAGATCGCCTGGGTCCAGGGCAATCCCGCGCTCGCGTCGCTGCAGAGCTATTTTATCGTCGCCGTAGGCGGCCGCGACGGGGTGAAGCCTGGCGACGAGTTTCAGGTCTACCGGGAGCGAACCGAGTCTGAAGACGGTGACTACCTGCCCGCCGAGCAGATTGCGGTTGCGCATGCGGTCCGTGTCGGCGATCGAACGACCACGCTCGTCGTCAGCGGGCAGCGGAACCCGGCGATTCGAGCCGGCGCGCGCACACAGCAGTCTGCTAGGATGCCGTAGCCGCAGGGGTTAGATTCAGGGCGAGCGCCATGACCGCGACCGCCCACATCATCGCTACTACATGCTATCTCGGCGCCGCGGCCTTTGCCGCGGCGCCGTTCGCGCGTCCGATACGCGCGCCGGTTCGCGGCGTGCTTGCAGTTCTGGCGCTTGGAATCGCCGCCCACGCTCTGGCGCTCATCGATCTGGCTCGGGCCGTCGGGCAGGCTCCCGTAACCGGCCTCGGGCCCGCGCTGTCATGTGCGGGTCTCGCGGTTGCGATGATGCTCCTCGTTGTCGAACTGATCGCGAAGGAAGTCAGCCTGACGCTGGTGGCTGCGCCGCTTGCGGCGCTGCTGACGGTGGCCGCGAACATGGCCGGACTCGTGACCGAGGCCGAGCCGCCGGGGGGCCGCGGTGCATGGTTCGTCGCGCATATCGCCCTTTCCCTGGGGGGACTCGCCGCAATGGCGACGGCGGCCGCGGCCGGAACCATGTACCTCGTCCAGCGGCGCGAACTCCGTTCACGGCGCTTCGGGCCGCTCTTCCGCCTGTTCCCGCCGTTGCAGACGCTCGACCGGGTGAACCAGGTCGCGGTGATCGCCGGATGGATCGGCCTCACGTTAGGCATCCTGATGGGACTCGCCTATTCGGTGAGCTTTCACCAGAGCGACATGCCGCAGGTGATCTGGGCACTTGGCGCATGGGCGGGGGTTACCGCGCTCGCTCTCGGCCGCGTGGTTCGCGGCTGGGAAGCTCGCCGCGCGGCGGTGGCAGCGAACGCCGCTTTCGCGGGAGTCGTGCTGCTCTGGATCGCAATGCGCGTCTTCGCGAGCCAGCCGGGGAAATTCCTGTGAGCGCGGATGCGACGACAGCGCAGGCCGACGGCCGTGTCGCGATCGTGATCCACGCGGACCGTGTGCGCGTGCTGGTGGTCGGTGCGGGCAAGGTCGCCGAACGGAAGGCGCTGGCGTTCGCAGAACGTGGCGCGAGTGTCCGCGTCATAGCGCCCAAGGCGGAGACCGCGCTTCGAGATGCCGCCGCTGCCGGAAGACTGGATCTGACGCTCCGGGGCTATCAACCGGGCGACGTTGCCGACGCCGAGCTTGTCGTTGCGGCGACGAACGACCGCGCGATCAACGCCCGGGTTGCCGCTGACGCGAAGGCAGCGCATCGACTCTGCAATGTGGCGGATCAACCCGAGGAAGGGAGCTTCTCTTCTGTCGCGCAGCGCGCCACCGGTGCGCTTCTCATCGCCATTGGTACCGATGGGGTGCCTGCGGCCGCGGTGCGAATTCTTGCCGCGGTTGGCGATCGCCTCGACGCCCGTTATGGAAACGCCGTCGGTGCGCTGCGCGCGCTTCGCGGACGGTTGCTGGCGCACCAGGGGCGTGCAGCGTGGGAGCGGGCATCGTCTCAGCTGATCGGCGACGACTTCATCGCGCGCGTAGAAGATGGGAGCGTGGTGCGCGACGCGGCGGGTTGGGAATGATCCCGCGCGCGCGATGACTCTCAGCGTCGTTGGCGTCAGCCACCGTACCGCGGCGCTCGACGTGCGCGAACGGTTGTTGGTCCGCGCCGCTGACCTCTCGGCCACGCTTGCCGAAGTCTCGGCGGCGACGGGAGCGCGCGAAGCAGTCATCGTCTCGACGTGCAACAGGACCGAGGTCTATCTCGCCGGAGTGGGCGGCTCGATCACCGGCGCCATCGAGCTGCTTTCGCGCCGGATCGGCGAAAACGCCGAGCCGTACACCTACGTACGCCGGGAGCGTGAGGCGGCGGCGCACCTGTTCCGCGTTGCATCAGGACTCGACTCGATGATCCTCGGAGAAGCGCAGATTCAGGGACAGGTGCGCGACGCGTGGGAGCTTGGGCGCGGTGCGTCTGGAGTCGTCCTCAACCGCCTCTTCCAGTCAGCGTTAGGCGTTGCGTCGCGAGTGCGGACGGAGACGGCGCTCGGTCGTGGAGCCGCGAGTGTCAGCTCCGCATCAGTTCAGCTGGCGAAGCAGATCTTCGGGTCGCTTGCCGGTCGCCGAGCGATGGTGCTTGGTGCGGGGGAGATGGCGGAGCTCGCGCTCGAGTGCCTGGTTGACGAGGGAGTTCGCACCGCGGTCGTCGCCAATCGCACGTTTGAACGCGCCACGGCTCTCGCCGCGAAGTATGGCGCAACGGCCATGCACGTCGACGAGTGCTGGGAGCAGATCGCCGATGTCGACCTGCTGCTGTGCTCCACCTCCGCGCCGCACCCCGTTGTTCGCGTTGCCCATCTCGCGCCGGCGCTGGCCCGCCGCGGCGACCGCCCGCTCTGCGTGATCGACATCGCATTTCCTCGCGACGTGGAGCCAGCAGTGCGCGAGATGTCGAACGTCTACCTGTACGACCTCGACGACCTGCGCGCCGTCGTCGCGGCGAACATCGAACGTCGCCGGGAGCATTTGCCGACGGCCGAACACGTGATCGCGGACGAAGTGGAGCGGTATTGGCAGTGGCTTGCCGGGCTTCACGCCGTTCCGGTCGTGACCGAACTGCGCGCCGCGGTCGAAGAGATGCGAGCGAAGGAAGTCGCGCAGCTCCTGCGGCGGATGCCCACGCTGAGCGATCAGGATCGTGAGGCAGTCGAGCAGCTGTCGCGGGTACTGATGAACAAGTTTCTCCACGAGCCATCGGTCCGACTGAAGGCCGCGGCGGCGAACGGTCGCGGGCTCGCGATCATCGACGCGGCGCGCTATCTGTTCGGAGTCGGGCAGGGCGCTGCGCATGGGCGCACAATCGCGGGCGATGAGCCCGACGACTCGGGCGCGGATGTGGGCGACGATTCAATTGAACAGAAAGGGAGCTGAGATGGCACAGCGGGTATTGATCACCGGCGGGGCAGGGTTCATCGGCTCACACGTCGCCGACCTGTTCCTGCACGAGGGGTGGGACGTCGAGCTGGTCGACAACCTCGTGACCGGAAAGCAGGCGAACGTGCCGGCGAAGGCGCGGCTCCACGAGTTGGATATCCGGTCGCCGGAGGCGGCGCGACTCGTCCAGGAAGGCAAATTCGACGTCCTCGTGCACCTCGCCGCCCAGATGGATGTTCGAAAGAGCGTCGCGGATCCGGTGTTCGATGCGAACACGAATATCGTCGGGACGCTGAACCTCCTCGAGGCCCTTCGCCGCGCCGGCATGACGACGCGCGTCGTCTTCTCGTCGACCGGCGGCGCCATCTACGGTGACTTTGTCACTCCGCCTAACGAGGAGACCTTCTCGAAGGACCCCGAATCGCCATACGCGATCGCGAAGCTGAGCGTCGAGCTGTACCTCGCGTATTACGCGCGCGTACACGGGCTTGACGCAGTCTCGCTTCGCTATGGCAACGTCTACGGTCCGCGCCAGGACCCGCACGGGGAGGCGGGCGTCGTGGCAATCTTCAGTGGCCGTATCCTCGACCACCAGCCGCTGACAGTCTTCGGGGACGGAAAGCAGACACGCGACTATGTCTACGTCGGCGACGTCGCCCGCGCGACCTGGCTGGCCGCGACGACGAAACTCCCGCCGCAGGAGAAGCTGGACTCGCGCGCGTTCAACGTCGGGACGGGGGCGGGTTCGAGCGTTCTCACGCTCGCCGACGCTCTCAAGCGCGCGGCCAAGAGCGACGTCACGATTCAGCACGCACCAAAGCGTCCCGGCGAGCAGCAAACCTCGTTCCTGTCGGTTGCGAGGATCCAGCGCGCGTTAGGCTGGAAACCCGAGGTCAGTCTCGACGAAGGACTCCGGCGCACGTTCGAATGGTTCGCCGGGCAGCGCGCCGGAGCGAAGAAGTGAGTGCGGTGATCGCGATGCAGGTCTCACAGGCGATCCCGACGACGCCGCTGGAGCTCGTCACCCACGCGACGCGCATGACGCAGTTCGTGCTCGTCGTGCTCGCGATCCTCTCACTCGTCAGCTGGGGGATCATGCTCGCGAAGTGGTGGGAGCTTCGCGGAGCGTCGCGCGCATCTCGCGCGTTCGAGAACGAGTTTACGCGCGCAACCCGCCTCGACCAGGTTCGTACCCTGGCGAAGCGTTCCCCGCCAAGCCCGTTCACCCGCGTCTTCGGGCGAGCGGCGGATTTCCTCCACGATCTCCGTGCCGGCGCGAACCGGACCGCCGAGGGCGGCGCCATCAGCGTCGCGTCGACCGAGCGGCTCAGCGGCTCGCAGGTCGAGGCGCTGCGGCTGCTGCTCGATTCGGAGAGTGCTGCCGAGCGCGATCGCCTCTCGCGCGCCGTGCCCGTCCTCGCGATGATCGGGTCGGTGAGTCCGTTGATCGGGCTTCTCGGAACGGTGCTCGGTATCATCGATGCCTTCATCGGCATTGCGACGAAGGGGTCGGGAAACATCGGTGCAATCGCTCCTGGTGTGGCGGAAGCGCTGATCGCGACCGCGGCCGCCCTCGCCGTCGCGATTCCCGCGGTGTTCGGCTACAACCTGTTCGCCAACCGCGTGAACCGGATCGACGGCGAGCTCGAGGCATTCGGCACGGAGATCATCGCGATGATGGTCCGCGAAGGGCAGATCTAGGGTGGCGCGTCGCCGACGTGATGGAATGGCGCTCAACGCCGAGATCAACGTCGTCAGCCTCATCGACGTGATGCTGCTGCTGCTCGTCGTGTTCATGATCACCGCGCCTCTCATGCAGGGCGGTGTCGATGTTGCACTTCCCAAGGCTCAGGCGCGACCGCTCGAGCAGAAGAGCGGCCTGGTCGTCAGCGTGAATCGCGACGGACAGATATTCGTCGATGATGCGCGGCTCAGCTACGACGAATTCCGGGCCAGCTTCCGTGCGCTCGCGCAACAGCGCTCCAGCCAGGGCGTGTATCTGCGCGCGGATCAGGGCGTGCCGTACGGCACCGTCGTTCGTGTGCTCGCGGTAATGCGCGCTGCCGGCGTTGGCGATGTGGGGCTCGTTGCGGAGCCCGAAGACGTGCGATGAGGGACCGCCCGCCCCGCCGCGGTCTCGGGTTACCGATCGCCCTTTCGGCCGGGCTGCATTTTGTTCTTGCCGCGCTGTTCATCGCGGCGAAGCCGGCGCCCGCTCCGGCACGACCGCCGATCTACCGCGTGAACATCGTGGCGGCCCCGCCCGGCCCGAGGCAGATCGGTGCGGTGACACCACCATCGGCGACGCCTCCGCCACCCGACGCGAAGCCTCCCGCGCGCGCCGAGGTAACACCAGCGGCGCCGGTGCTTCCGCCGAAAGCGGACGCAATGCCGCGCAAGCGTACGCCTCCGCCCCCCGCGACACCGACCCCGATCCCGCCGAAGACCACGCCGCAGACCGGGCCCGCGCAGCGAGCGGGCGGCGGCGCCGCGGGCGGGCGGGGGACGGACGTTGCGACCGTGCGCACCGAGGGGATCGAGTTCCCCTATCCTGGGTACCTCAACAACATCGTCAGGCAGATCGCGCTGCGGTTCGATCCATCGACGCGCAACACGGCGCTCCGCGCCGAAGTCACATTCCTGATCCATCGGGACGGATCGGTCTCGAACGTGCGGTTTCTCACCCGCTCTGGCGTGTACGGGTTCGATCTCGAGGCGCAGGGCGCCATCGAGGCGGCGGCAGCCGCCAGGGCATTCAACGCCCTGCCCGCCGGTTTTCCCGATGATGTCCTGCCGGTGACCTTCAGCTTCGACCCGTCGCTTCTCCGCTGATGCAAATTCGCTTCATGACCGTCCGCATTGCATTGTCAGTTGTCACCCTCGCCGCTGCCCTTGGTCTCGCGGCGCGCGTCAGTGAAGGCCAGGATACCACGTCGCAGCGCGGCGTCCGGATCGGGTTGAGCTATGCGCTCGGGACGCGGCCTGGTGTGTACGTCGCCCCCGTCCGAGGCGCGGGTGGCGATTCGGTGCGCGCGATCCTGCAGCGGGATCTCGACTTCGGGGATCGCGTCACACTCATCGGGATGGACAGCGCTGGCATCGCGCTCGCGCCGTTGCTCGGAAATGGCCGGCCGAGCTACGATGTGTTCACGCGACTTGGGGCAGCGGCCCTCGTCATTCCCGTGATCAGCCCGGGCGGAGTGCGAATCACCCTCCACGATGTTGCCGCGCGGAAAGTCGTCGAGACGCGTGACTTCCCGTTGTCCGGCGCACCGTCGTCGCGCCAGTGGCGTGCTGCGCTGCACGGAACCAGCGACGCCATCGAGGAGTGGATCACCGGTGTTCGCGGCATCGCGGCGACGCGCATTGCCTTTGTTCGCGCCAGCCGGATCCATGTAATCGACAGCGACGGTGCGTCCGAGAGCGTGGCGAGCCAGATTTCACCCGCATTTTCACCGGCGTGGAGCCCTAACGGCCAGCAGATCGCCTACTCGGAGCTCGCCAATACCGGATCCCGGATCGGCGTCATCGATCTCTCGAACGGGTCCAATCGTACGCTGGTTTCGCGGACTGGGCTCAACATCACACCGGCGTTTTCCCCCGATGGGCGGTCGATCATCTTCGCGAGCGGCGAGGACGAAGGTACCGATCTCTGGACGATTCCATCGGCGGGCGGCGCGCTTCACCGGGTGACCGTTGGCCGGGGGACCGACAACGTTTCGCCGTCCTACAGCCCGGACGGACGGCGCGTGGCCTTCACTTCGGGTCGCTCTGGCCATCCCGAGGTATATATTATGGACGCCGACGGCACCGGGGCAGAGTTGCTGACTCCGTTCGCTTTCGGTGACCAGTACTACCGGTCGAATCCGGATTGGTCACCCGACGGGAGAAACGTCGCGTTCCAATCGCAGATCGCTGGGCAGTTCCAGATCATGACCATCTCGCTCCGCGATCGCGGCGTGAAGCAGCACACGAGCGAGTCCACGAACGAAGATGCCTCGTGGGCGCCGGATGGACGGCACATCGTGTTCACGTCGTCGCGGACGGGAGTAAAGCAGCTCTGGGTGCTGGATACCGAGTCGGGGCGCGTCAGGCAGTTGACGCGGAGCGGCGGTGCGCGGCTTGCCGCGTGGTCGACGCGGCTCGCGACGCGGTAAAGCGTTTCCTGTCACGCCGTTCCATTCCACCGGAGATACAAATGAACGTCTCGCCCCGTTTCCTCCTCATCGCCGTTGCCGCGACCGCCACGCTCGCTGCGGGCGCCTGCAAGAAGAAACCTGCCACTGCACCGACACCGGTCGTTAACCAGGACAGCATCGACGCCGAGAACGCCCGCCGCGACGCGCTGGCGCGCGCCGATCAGATGCGCCGCGATTCACTCGCGCGGGAGCAGTCGCGCGCCGACAGCATCGCTCGCGACCGTGGACGCATGGACCAGATGATGGCCGACGCGCGTGCCACGATCACCAATCCGGTGTATTTCGAGTTCGATCGCGCCGAGTTGACGAGCGACGACATCGCGAAGCTCGACGCGAAGATCCCGCTGCTCAACGCAAACGCCGGCATGCGCCTCCGCGTTTCCGGACACACCGACAGCCGCGGCTCGGACGAGTACAACATGGCCCTCGGCCAGCGCCGTGCCGCCGCCGCGAAGCGCTATCTCACGCAGCATGGCATCGGCGCGTCGCGCGTCGAAACCGTGAGCCTCGGTGAAGAGCGGCCGGCAGCGACGGGAACTGATGAGGATTCGATGGCCCAGAACCGGCGTAGCGAGTTCGAGATCATTGCTGGTGGCGACATGATCACACTTCCGCAGGGCGAGTGAGGACGACCATTCATCTCGCAGGACCGAGCGGGCCGCGCCGACGGGCGCGGCCACTCGCCGTCCTCCGTGCCGCTGCGTTCGCGTCGCTCGCCGCGGCCGGTGCCTGTGCGACACGGAGCGACGTCCGCATCCTCCAGAACGACCTGCGCGTAATGCGCATGGAGTCGGTGCAGGCTGACTCCGCGCGACGGGCGCAGCTCGACGCGGTCATCGCCGCGCTCGGGCGAACCCAGGACTCGATGCGCGTGATGCATGCGCAGGTCGTCAAGTTCCAGGGAGATTCGCGCGGTGAGATGTACGCGCTGGGCCAGCAGCTGATCCAGATTCAGGAGTTGACCGGGCAGAGCCAGCGGCGTCTCCAGGAGCTGCGCGGCTCGCTCGAGCAGCGGGCCGCCGAGATCCAGGCGCCCGCGCCGGTACCAGCGACGGCCGTGCCGCAGTCGACCCCTCCGCAGCCGACGCCGGCTCAGACGACGCCATCGGTCAGCACGCCGGGGGCGGGTGCGCCGAATGCCGGAGCGTCGTCGGCGGCGGCGATGCCTAACGCGCCGGCCGGGGCGGCGGCTGCGCCGGCGGGCCCGGGTCCGAATCAGCTGTTCCAGCTGGCGCTCGACCAGCTGCGGCGAGGGAGTGCCGGGGCCGCACGCTCCGGATTCCAGGATCTCCTCCGTCAGTACCCGACGTCGGACGTCGCGCCCGAAGCGCAGTTCTACATCGCGCAGTCATTCGAGACCGAGGGCAGCATCGCCGCCGCCGACTCCGCGTACGCGCTCGTCGTCTCACGATATCCGCAATCGTCGCGCGCGCCGTCGGCATTGTACAAGCGAGCGCTCGCGCTGCAGGCCCAGGGAAAAGTGCAGGCGGCCCGGGGCGCGCTCGATCAGGTCATCCGGCAGTACCCGCGCTCGGATGAGGCGGTGCTCGCGCGCGATCGGCTTCGGACGCTGAAGTAAGGCGGTGGAGGCGCGCGGCGGGTCAGACATGCCGTTCCTCGATCATCTCGAGGAACTGCGCTGGCGCATCATCTGGTCACTCCTCGGCCTGGTGGTCGGGGTCGGTGTCGCGTTCTTCATCGTCTACAAGTTCGATTTTCTGAACGTCCTGCAGCACCCGATCGCACCGCTGCTCGGTGGCCACAAACTGGTCTATACGCATCCCAGCGACGCGTTCAGCGTCGTGATGAGCGCGTCGATGTGGCTGGGAATAGCCTTCGCGTTCCCCGTCATCGGGTACAACATCTGGGCATTCGTCGCGCCTGCTCTCTATTCGCACGAGAAGCGCGTCGTGCTCCCGATCCTGATCGGTGCCGTGCTCCTGTTCCTCAGCGGCGCGGCGATGGCGTACTTCGTCGTCATCCCGCTGACTCTGACCTTCCTGCTGACGTTCCAGACTGCGTCGCTCGACCCGATGATCACGGTGCGCGAGTACTTCGGGTTCGTGATCTCGCTCGTGGTGTCGTTCGGTTTGGCGTTCGAATTACCGATCGCCGTAGTGCTGTTGACGCTGCTCGGAGTTGTGACGCCGGAGTTCCTCCAGAAGTTCCGACGGCATGCGGCGGTGGTCTGCGTCGTAGTCGGCGCCTTCCTCTCGCCGGGCGACGCTATCACCTCGACGGTCGCGATGGCGGTTCCGCTGTACATCCTGTACGAGTTCAGTGTGTTCCTCTCGTATTTCATAAAGCGCAGGCGCGACAAGCGCATCGCCGCGCGAGAGGCTGCTGAAGCCACTGAAGCGGCCGCGGTCGATCCGGTATGAGGGTGCGGCCCCTCTCCGTGGTGATCGCGTTCTTGTTCGTCGCGGTGCTCCCGGCGGCGAGTGCCGCGCAGGGCGGGCGTCCAACGACGGTTCGCCCGCAGCCACGCCAGGCGCCTGCGCAGCGAGACACGATGCCCCGTGCGCCTGGCGACACGACGCGTGCGGTGGGCGACAGCGCGAAACGCGAGCTCGTGAAGTGGGTGGAGGAAGACTCGGTCACCCGCGCACTGCTCGCCCGCGACAGTACCACCGCGACGCGGTATCAGGCCGACGAGGTCGAATTCCAGGCGAGCGGTCGCCAGATCATTCTCAACGGCAACGCCGCGGTGCAGCGGGACGAGAGCATCATCGTCTCCGACACGATTCTCTACAACGACTCGAGCAAGGTCGTCCTCGCGCTCGGCGACACGGCGATTCTGCGCGATCCCGCGCAGGGACCCGCCGACGTGGTCGCACTCGGGCGCATCGCCTACGACATCCAGAACCGACGGGGCGCGGTCACGAACGTCTCGACCTCCGTCGAGAGCGGCCAGACCTGGTTCCTCACGGCGCGACGTTCGTATTTCCAGGGCGACAGCAGCAGCGCGGCCGAGCAGAAATTCTTCGCGCGGAACGGCACGATCACGAGCTGCAGCGACGAGCATCCCGACTACTACTTCAAGGCGAAGGAAATCAAGCTCATACAGGGCAGGATCCTCGTCGCCCGTCCGGCCGTGCTCTACATCCAGGATGTGCCGGTCGCGTGGTTGCCGTTCATGTTCGACAACCTCGCCAAGGGCACCAAGAGCGGCATCATCCCGCCCCGTATCGGCGTTGCGGACCTCGTGCGCAACAATCCGTATTATCAGCGCCGGGTCGAGGACTTCGGGTACTACTGGGCGATCAACGACTACCTCGACGCGCAGGTGCTGTTCGACTGGTGGAGTGGCGCGAGGCAGGACCCGAACCGCTATGGCAGCGGTGGCCAGTTCAACAGCCGCTTCGACTTCCGCTACAACTGGCTCGACCGGTTCACCTCGGGTGCCTTCGGCATCGAGGAGCGCAGGTCAGGAGACTACGGGAAGAGCACGAATTACAACTGGCAGCACCAGCAGAGCTTCTCGCAGAAGACGTCGTTCAACGCGAACATCCAGTATGCGACGAACGCGACCGCGACGCGCCGTACGCAGACCAATCCGTATGCGGCGCTCTCGTCGATCAGCTCGAACGCGAACTACTCGACCGCCTTCGGGCCGACGCGGGTCAGCCTCGGCGGAAGCCGGCAGGAAACGTTAGGCGGTCTCGTGTCGATGAGCCTTCCGACGCTATCGCTGACGACGCCGACGGTGAGTATCACTGACTGGCTGTCATGGACTCCGTCATTCAACGCCAGCAACTCGCTCCGCTCCCGGATCACGCAGGGGCTGCCGTTGCCGGTCTTCTTCACGTCTGGCGACAGCGTCGTGCGCCGCGGCAACAGCCGGACGAGCGACGTGACACTGGGCAGCCCGATCACGATCCACAACTATACGATCGCGCTCGATTTCGCGGCCCACGATCTCGAGAACAACTTCCCGTCGCTGCAACGCGTGTTCCGCGGGACGGATACGTCGTCGCGGGTGTTCGCGAAGACGTTCGAGACCGGTGTCGCGTTCAACTTCGGATTCGGGTTGCCGCAGCTTTCACGCGGACGCTGGAACGTCTCGCCGTCGATCAACTTCGTGAACTCTGACGGCAGCCAGTATTTCTGGCTCAGGAACGAGCAGACGGGCGGCAATTGGGTTCATCAGACGAAGCGACCACAGTACGCCCTCTCGACGACGCCGACGTTTTTCGGGCTGTTCCCGGGCTTTGGCCCGTTCGCGCGCTTTCGCCAGGCGATCACGCCGACGCTCTCGTACAGCTTCGCGCCGAAAGGCAAACCGAACGAAGCGTTTCTCAACGCGCAGGGGCGGTCGAGCGTCGGTGACCTCGGATCACTTCGGCAGAACCAGATCTCGCTGGGCTTTTCCACGAGCTTTGAAGGGAAATTCCGCGCCCCGAAGGACAGCGCGACCGATGGAAGCGACACCGAGGGCTCGGGTGAGAAGGTCAAACTCCTCTCGATCAACACCGACGGCGTTGGCTACAACTTCGAGCAGTACCGCTACCTGAAGCAGCAGGGGCTGAGTCCGAACTGGTACGCCGGCATCACCAGCAGCAACTGGGGATTCCGGCTCAGCAGCGACCTTCTCCCTAACGCTTCCTTCGGCGCGCGCTATTCACTGTTCGACGGCGACGTGCGGAGTGACACGGCGCGCTTCAGCCCGTTCTTCGAGGGGATGGATGCGACGTTTTCGATCAATCGCCGGTCGAACATTTTCGCGGCACTGAACCGCGTGTTCGGAGGCGCGGTCCGCAACCAGACGCCCGTCCTCCCGACCGCGAACCAGACGTCGGGCGACCGTGAGGCGCAGCGCGTCGCCGACAATCCGATGTTCGGCAGCAACGCGCGCCGCTCCGAGCTTGCGATCCCAGATACGCGGGCGGGCTGGAACGCGAGCTTCACCTTCAGCTCGAGCCGGTCGCGACCGGTGAGTGGCGCGAGAGTGATCGATCCGCGCGCAATCTGCAGTACGCTGATCGACGTCCGCTCGCGAGAGCTCTGCCTCGTCGAGGCCGCGACGTTACGCCCCGACTCGATCGAGCAAAGCAGCGCGAGCCGCAACCTGTTCGTCTCGCCCCCGCGCGCGAACCTGAACGCGAACACGTCGTTCGGCCTCACGGAGAAGTGGGCCGCGCAGTGGACGACGGACTACGATGTCGAGGCCAAGCGGTTCAACTCGCAAATGGTCTCGCTCCGCCGCGAGCTTCACGATTGGGATCTCGTGTTCGGCTTCAACAAGACGCCGTACGGCTCGTTCAGCTTCACCGCGTTCATCTCGTTGCGTGCGCAGCCGGATCTGAAGTTCGACTACAGGAAATCCGACACGTCGCCGTAGCGGTGCCCGTTCACGGAACTGCGCAAAGGGGCGTCCACGAACGTGGACGCCCTTTGCTTTACGTTTGTGCCAACTTCTTGTAGATCAAAGAGTTATGTAATTGTCACGGCGGGCGTGTCCCGTGCAACCTCTGGTTTGCGACCAGCCACCGGAGTGTCTCATGCGCCGCCTGATTTTCGCAGCACTCGTTGCAGCCGCCGCCTGTGGCGGCGACCGCGCGAACGCACCGTACGACAGCCTGCCGACACCGACAGGGCTGACCTATCAACTCGTGCCGAGCGGGTTTCCGGATAGCCCGGATGGCGTACTACTGAAGTGGGATGACGTCGCGGACGAGAATACCAGCGCGTATGTCGTCTACTCGCGCAACTCGTCCGGCGGGTCGTGGAATCGCCGCGCCGAGACGACGTCGCCGACGTTTCACGACAGCGGATACCCGGCCTACGCCTACTACGTTGCCACGCGCGACGAAGCGGGCCACGAGAGCGTGCCGTCGAATTCAGTCACGATCGATGTCCGTCTCCACCTGCCGGCACCAGCCAACCTCAACTCGATTTCCCTCTACCGCGCCGCGCAGCTGTCCTGGGCGAGTAACGCGCGCACGGCGGATCCAAACGCGTTCGACTACTATCGCGTCTACTCGACCGTCTATTCGCCGGCAGCGGGCGGTTGCGACGATGATCTCTGGATCCTCGAAGGAACGACGATCTCGGAGGATTTCATCTCGACCGGGCTGACTAACGGTGTGCGCTACTGCTTCGCGGTCAGCGCCGTGTCGCGTGACGGCCACGAGAGCCTCTTCAGCGTTCCCCGCGATGACACCCCGCGCTACGATTCGCGCAACGTGATCATCGATGCATTCCAGGTGGCGCCGGCGACGAGCGGATTCGACTTCTACAACCCGACCACCAGCTCGCGTTTCGGCCTGGTGACGAGTGGCAGCCTCTCGGGCATCGACTTCAGGCTTGAACGGCGCGCCGACAACCGGCTGTACTTCGTGCCGATGCGGAACGACGTCTCGATCGCGCTCTACTCCACCGACCCGGTGACCGATCTGACCTCGATCGACATCGCTCCGCTCGACAACGCGTTTGGCTCGAGTCCCATCTCCGCTGAGCCCGGGTACGCGTATGTCTTCAGACTCGGACCCGTTGGCAGCGCGAACTACGGCGCGATCCGCGTCTCGCACGTCGGCGCAGACTACGTGATCTTCGACTGGTCGTACCAGAGCGCGATGAACAATCCGGAGCTGACGATCGGACGATAAGTCGGCTGCGGCACGGGCTGTGAGCGATAGGCTGTAAGCGAAAAGCGACAAGCAGTCAGCGGGCGGCGTTGGGGGACGCACCTCAAACGCCGTCCGCTGACTGCTTGTCGCTCACAGCTTGTCGCCTGTGCGGCCCCTTGTTCGCCTGCGCGACCCCGGCGACATTCCCGCGCATGGAGCGCACGATTGAAATTGATGGCCAGTCACTGACAGTCGAGCAGGTGGCGCGCGTCGCGGCGCGCGATGCGCGAGTCGAGCTGACCGGGGCCGCGCGCACGAGGATGGCGTCCACGCGGAAAGTGGTTGACGGGATCGTGAAGCGGAATGAAGTGGTGTACGGCGTCACGACGGGTTTCGGGAAGCTCTCCGAGATCGCGATTCCGCCGAATCGGCTCGCCGAGCTCCAGGTGAATCTCGTGCGCTCGCACGCAGCGGGCGTCGGGGCGCTCCTTCCCGAGCGCGAGGCGCGAGCGATGATGCTGTTGCGCGCAAACGTCATCGCGAAGGGATACTCGGGCGCACGCGCCGATCTCGTCGACCTGCTGCTCGACATGCTCAACGCCGGAATCTGGGCGCCCATCCCCGAGCAGGGCAGCGTTGGCGCCAGCGGTGACCTCGCCCCGCTCGCGCATCTGGCGCTGGGACTGATCGGCGAAGGGCCGCTCCTTCGCAATGGCGAAGCAGGGCCGGCACTCGACATCCTCCGCGGTGCCGGTTTGTCGCCGGTGCGGCTCGAACCGAAGGAGGGCATCACCCTCATCAACGGCACGCAGGCGCACACCGCGATCGCGGCCCTCGCCCTCGTCGATGCGCACACGCTCTGGCAGACCGCGCACGTCGCGGGGGCGATGTCGCTCGAGGCGCTTCTCGGGACGCCGGTCGCGTTCGACTCGCGGATCCACGATGCGCGCGGCCAGCTCGGCCAGGC
>JANMAM010000202.1:0-4343 GCA_031359795.1 Gemmatimonadaceae bacterium | reverse complement strand
GCTCCTTGCTCCGCCAGGCGACCAGACGCTGCTCGCGCGCCGCGTGGGCTTCAAGCGCGGCACCATTCGCGTAACCGCGACGCAGGACCAGGTTTCGATCGCGCTCGAGCGCGACGTGCTGCAGCTCGAGGAGCAGGTCGTGACCGGAACGGCAACCACCGTTTCTAGCGTGAACGCGGCGAATGCCGTCGCGGTCGTCTCGGGAGATAGGCTGAACCGCGTCCCGGCGCAGACCGTCGACAACGCGTTGCAGGGCAAGGTCGCTGGTGCGACGATCACTCAAAACAGCGGCGCGCCGGGCGGTGGGACCCAAATCCAGGTGCGCGGCGTTTCGACGATCAACGCATCGTTCTCGCCTCTCTACGTGGTCGACGGCGTGATCATCGACAATTCGGCGATCGCCAACGGCCTGAACGCCATCACGCAGGCGGCGGGTGGTACTGCGCCGTCCTCGCAGGACCAGCGCGTCAACCGGGCCGCCGACATCAACCCGAACGACATCGAGAGTATCCAGATTCTCAAGGGGCCATCGGCGTCCTCGATCTATGGATCGCGCGGCACCAACGGTGTCATCTTGATCACCACGAAGCGTGGTCGCGCGGGCAAGACGTCGCTCGACATCGCGCAGCGCTTCGGCACGGCGTCGATCTCGAACAAGCTCGACCTCAAGTGCTTCTCGTCGGCGCAGGAAGTCGATGACTTCGGCTTCGACTCGACCGGCTTCGGCGCCGCGACGAACAAGTGCCACGATTACCAGCAGGAGCTGTACGGCGAGAATCCGTTCAATTACCAGACGATCGGCTCGCTGCGTGGCGCGACGCAGTCGGGGACGAACTTCTTCCTTTCCGGCCTCGTCCAGCACGACGGCGGCCTGGTGCGGAACGACAATTACAACAAGCAGTCGTTGCGCGTGAATGTCGGCCAGCAGTTTGGCACGCGGCTCAACCTCCGCGCCAACAGTGAGCTTATTCACAGCCTGACCGCGCGCGGGGTCAGCGGCAACGACAACACGGGAATCAACCCGTATACCACTTTCTCGGGCACGCCGTCATTCCTCGAACTGCGCCGTCGCCCCGATGGAAGCTTCCCGAAGGGCTCCGATATCGTTCAGGGAAACAATCCGTTCCAGGTCGCGGAGCAGGTGAAGACGCCCGAAAACGTGTACCGGCTCCTCGGCAGTGCAACAGGTACCTACAACATTATCGTCGCTGATCGGCAGACGCTCGATTTCACCGCCGTCGGCGGTGTCGACAGCTACTCCGACAACTCGAAGATCATCTCGCCCGCCACGCTCTACATCGAGCAGGCCAATGCGCTGCCCGGGACGATCGTCAATAGCCAGGGCAACGTCGTCAACGCGAACCTTGGTACCTCGCTGAACCACCGCTACACCACCGGAATGTTCCAGGCGACGACGTCGGCCGGACTGACCCAGAACCGCCGGCAAATCGACGTGCTGGCGACGACCGGTCGCGGTGTGTTCCCTGGAGTCACCAACGTCGCCGCGTCGACGCAGGTTGTCTCGACGGAAGCGCAGGACCTCGTGAAGTCGCTCTCGCTTTTCGCGCAGGAAGAGTTCCTGACGCTGAACGAGCGGCTGCTCCTTACCGCCGGCGTGAACAGCGAGCGGACGAGCAACAATGGCGACCCGAAGAAGTTCTACTCGTACCCGAAGTTCTCGGCCTCGTACCGGCTTCCCTGGCTGCCTCCGGTGACCGACGAGCTCAAGCTGCGCGTTGCGTTTGGCAGGGCCGGTAACCAGCCGACGCAGGGCAAGTACACCTTCCTGACGAGCCTGATCGAAGAAGGAGTGACGGGCTATCGGCCGTCGACCGTTCGCGGCGCGACGCAGATCGAGCCCGAGCAGGCATCCGAGACGGAAGGGGGCTTCGACTTGACGATGTTCGGGGGGCGCGGCCGTCTTTCGGCAACGCAGTTCCGCAAGCAGATCGACAAGCTGCTGCTGCAAGCGACCGTCGCGCCGTCTACCGGCTTCAACAGTCTCTTCATCAACGGCGGACAGATCGTCACGCACGGAACGGAAGTCGAGCTCGCCTTGTCGCCCGTGCAGACGGGTCTGGTCCAGTGGAACTCCACGACGACCTATGCCAGCAACAAGGGGCGGGTCACCCAGCTGCCCGTCGCGCCATTCATCCCTGCGTCCGGCTCGTTCGGCAGCCGGTTTGGAAACGCGTTCGTCCAGCAGGGTCAGCTGATCACCGTGCTGCAGGCAGTAAACGGCTGCAGCGCGCTCAATTCGACAGGCACGTCCTGCCCCGCTGCGAACCGCCAGCTCAAGTTCATCGGCAACTCAGCGCCTGACTACCAGATGGGCTTCAACAACGACGTCAACATCGGCCCGATCCGCTTCTCGTCGTTGGTCGACTGGCGGAAGGGCGGACTTGGTATCAACCTGACCAACAACTACTTCGATGGCGGATTGCTTGCCGATACGGCGATCGGGAACGCGCGAATCCGCGAGTTCCGGAAGGGGCGCGCAGTGTACGTGGAGAAAACGGGATTCGTGAAGCTTCGCGAAGTCACGGTTGGCTACGAGCTTCCGACTGACCTGACGGGTCGCCTGTTTGCCGGCCGGGTTTCGACAGCGCGCATCGACCTGAGCGGAAGGAACTTAATGACGTGGACACGGTACTCCGGTCTGGACCCCGAGGTCTCGAACTTCGGCAACCAGGCGCTGGGCCGGTTCCAGGACGTGACGCCGTACCCGCCGAGCCGCCTGTACTACCTCACGGTCAACACCACCTTCTGAGCGAGAGATAGATAAATGAAGCGATACTTATTCATCGCGCTCGCGGCAGGTGTTGCTGTCGCTGCGTGCAAGGACAACCCCACCGCGGCGCCGATCGATGCCCCGACAACGGCGGCCATCAAGACCCTCACGCGCACGTCGCTGCAACAGTTGGCGATCGGCGTGACGGCGCAGGATCGGGCAGCGTATGCGACCACCGCTGTTTTGACGCTCCCAGCAATTCTGGCGCGCGATGCTTATCGCATCGATGCGTCGGAGCCACGGTATGTCGGCGAGACGCTCGGCGGTCAGGCGGATCCGGGCAGCTTCGCCGGCGGTGGCGGATTCGCGGCATTCTATACTGCCGCGCGGGCCGCGAACAACGTACTGCAACTCCTCAAGACCGCGTCGCCTAACGAGTTCAACGCGCAGGAAGTCGCCTCAATCCGCGGGTTCTTCCGGACGATGAAGGCGCTCGACTACTATCGCGTGATCGAGCTGCGCGACACGGTTGGTGCGCCCCTTCAGACCGACAACGATCTGGAGATCACGCCGATTTTCTGCAAGCCGCACGTGCTCACCTCGATCGCGGCACTGCTCGACAGTGCGAATGCGGACTTCGTTACGGCTGGTGCCGCGACGAAGCTCCCGTTCACACTGCCGGGCGGCTTCACCAGCTTCGGCCGCGACTACAGTCTCGTAGGGAATCTGATCCGCTTCAACCGTGGCCTGAAGGGGAAGGTCGACTTCTACCGAGCAATCGATCGAAGTGCGCCGCAGCCGGCGTTGCTGACGACCGCGATCGCCGAACTGACGCAGGCCCTTGGCGGTGCTGCTCCGGGTGGGGTAACCGGTGCAGCGCTGGCGACGGGTATCTACTACCGCTTTGACCCGGTCGTCGACCAGATCTCCAATCTCCGCAGCGATTCAAAGATTGCGGCGAATCCGAAACTTGCGGACAGCATTCCGACCACCGATGCACGCCGCACGAAGCTGGTCGCGCGGTCGACGTTGGCCGGGCAGGGGCTCAGCAGCGCGTTTACGTTCTCGTTCGCAGTCCCGAGCTCGGCAAACCAGGTTCTTCCGATTGCGCTTCTCAAGGATGAGGAGCTGGTGCTGCTCCGCGCACAAGCCTATATCGAGGCGAATCAGTTCGCGAATGCCCTGCTCGACATCAACGCGGTGCACCTGACCTACAACGCTACGCCGGTTGCGGCTTTTACAACAGTCGCAGCAGGACGTAGCGCCGTGCTATTCGAGAAGCGTCTGTCCCTGCTGTTCGAGGGCCCGCAGCGTCTCGTTGACCTTCGCGCGTACGGATATCTGAATAGCACGTTCTTCACCCGGGAGCTGCCGACGGATCCCTACAACGCCGCCTTCCCGATTCCGCGTGCGGAGCTGAATGCGCGTAACCTGACCGTCAACCCGGTCTGCACGCCGTAAGGTGCTGGCGGTCGAGTAGTGAACCGGCCCCCGGGCTTACCACCCCGGCCGGGTAGGTTAAGGTGGGGCGAGCAAAAATCCCGTGACCCGAGGGTTCGCAACAACCAGGCGCCGCGGCCAGGCGCAACGAAGGGGGGGCGCAAGGCAAACC
>JANMAM010000096.1:0-1667 GCA_031359795.1 Gemmatimonadaceae bacterium | reverse complement strand
ACGACGTTGTACCGCAACATGGTCGGCATCACGAAGGGCGCCGACTCGTTGATGCGATCGCTGACGAACGGGCAGGGCACGGCGTCCAAGCTGCTCACCGACCAGACGCTCTACGATCAGCTCAACAAGCTGGTGAACGATCTGAGCGCCGTACTCGCCGACGTCCGGCGCGATCCGAGCCGCTACATGAAGGGTGTCGTGAAGGTCTTCTAGGGGCCTTCGGCGGAACCATGCGCACACCGGGGGTTACACTTGCGACACCCCCAGTGCGCGACTAAAATCAGGATTCCGGAGCCGGGCACGTCCTTGGCGCCCGGTCGCGTAGCTCAGCTGGTTAGAGCGCTGCTTTCACACAGCAGAGGTCCGGGGTTCGAGTCCCTGCGCGACCACTCATCCTGATCCATGCGACCCACTTCCACGACGCACCTTCCGCGGGCGGCATCGATGCGTCATGTGCACCTGCGGTCACTTCTGGTGGCCGCTTTGTTTTTGCCGCCTGCGGCGGTTGCTGCGCAGACGCCGACGACGCGGCCGACCCCGGAGCAGGCGCAGCTCCTGTTGCAGACGCGCCCCGATCTCGTCGCGCAGCTCCGCCAGCGCATGATGAGCAGCGGGATGACGCCGGAGCAGATCCGCGCCCGGTTGCGGGCTGAGGGGTATCCGGAGAACCTGCTCGACGCGTACATGAGCGGATCGACGGGCGAAACGCCGGTGCCGACCTCCACCGTCTTCCGTGCCGTCCAGGACCTCGGGATCGCCGACACCACGGAGCTGTTCGGCGGTGCCATGAAGCGGTCCGACTCCACGAGCAAGATCGACACACTGCAGGCGGACCTGCTCAGCCGTACCCAGTCGCGCTACCGTCTCGATACGCTGCGCGGCAAGGCCCGCGATTCGGT
Organism: Gemmatimonadaceae bacterium; assembly: GCA_031359795.1. Classification (GTDB taxonomy): domain Bacteria; phylum Gemmatimonadota; class Gemmatimonadetes; order Gemmatimonadales; family Gemmatimonadaceae; genus JABFXC01. The sequence continues at coordinate 768 of JANMAM010000096.1, read as the reverse complement.
CATCCGGATCATCACCAATCGCGACTCGGGCTTCGTGATCTTCGGACTCGATGTCTTTCGCGGGACGACGACGCAATTCCAGCCCAATCTCGCGGGTCCCGTCGACGCCAACTATCGCCTGGGTCCGGGCGACCGCCTCGTACTCATCCTGACGGGCGATGTCGAAGCATCGTACACGCTCGACGTGACGCGAGAAGGATTCGTCGTGATTCCGCAGGTGGGACAGATCTTCGTCAACAACCTCACGCTTGGTGACCTGGACGTGCTGCTCGCCAGCCGTCTGGGACGCGTCTACTCGGGTGTGCGCCGCGGCGGAGGTGGCAGCACGCGCTTCTCGGTGAACGTGGCACGGCTGCGATCGAATCAGGTGTTCGTCGTCGGCGACGTGCAACGACCCAACAGCTACACGATCTCGAGCGCGGGCACGGCGTTGACGGCGCTGTACGCGGCCGGCGGGCCGACGATCAACGGCTCACTGCGACGAGTCGAGGTGCGGCGCGGCGGCAAGGTCGTCGACGTGCTCGACGTCTACGATTACCTGATCCGCGGCGACGCTTCGCACGATGTCCGCCTGCAGAGCGGAGACATTGTCTTCGTTCCCGTGCACGGCCCGCGAGCGCGGGTCCTGGGTGAGGTGATCCGTCCGGCCACGTACGAAGCCAAGGTCGCCGAAGGGTTCCCGCAACTGCTCGAGGCGGCTGGTGGGTTCACCGCGCTCGCCGCCCAGCGCCGCATTCTCGTCGAGCGGATTCTTCCTGCGGCCGAGCG
>JANMAM010000089.1:0-1709 GCA_031359795.1 Gemmatimonadaceae bacterium | reverse complement strand
GACCATCTTCACGGTGGCCGAGTCGCCGCTGGCGCGCGGGCAGATCTGGACGGGGAGCGATGACGGGTTCGTCCAGCTGACACGCGACGGCGGCAAGACGTGGAGCAACGTCACGCCGAAGGACATGCTCGCCTACACGCGCGTCTCGATCATCGAGGCATCGCCACACGCCGCCGGCACCGCCTACGCCGCCGCAAACATGTACCAGTTCGGCGACATGCAGCCGTACATCTACAAGACGGCCGACTACGGGAGGAGCTGGCGGCGGATCGATCGGGGAATCGCGCGCGACGAATTCGTGCGCGTCGTGCGGGAAGACCCCGCGCAGAAAGGATTGCTCTACGCCGGCACCGAGCGCGGTGTCTGGGTCTCGTTCAACGACGGCGGCAACTGGCAGAAGCTGCAGATGAACCTTCCGCCGGTGCCGGTGCACGATCTCGCCGTTAAGGAGGGCGACCTCGTCGCCGCGACGCACGGCCGGTCGTTCTGGATCCTCGACGACCTATCGGTGCTGCGCCAGATGGCCGCGGGCGCTACGACCGGTACTCCGCACCTGTTCCGTCCGCGCGACGTGACGCGCGTGAACTGGGGCGGGGGTGGGCGTGGAGGCGACGCCAGCCCTCCGGCTAACGCTCCGCCGCCGGTGCATCCGCGCGGCGCGAATCCCCCGAGCGGCGCGGTGGTGTGGTACAGCCTCGATCGCGCCGGCCGCGACGTGATTCTCGAGTTCACGGACGCGAAGGGCACGCTCATTCGCAGCTTCACCAGTCGGCAGGACAGCTCGGCCGCCGCCGACTCGGCGCGCGGTGACGACCGCCGACGCGCGCAGATCGACTCGCTGCGCCGAGCGGGGGCGGATACGACGAAGGCACTGGAGCGGAGGGGGGAGGAGACGACGCCTGACGACGATGCTCCACGCCGCGCCCCGCGCCCGCCTCGTGTCGCGAACAAGAAGGGGCTCAACACCTTCGCCTGGAATCTTCGCTATCCCGACGCGAGCACCTTCGACGACATCATTCTCTGGGCGGGCAGGACCGACGGCCCGGTGGCCGCGCCGGGCACCTACATGGTGCGACTGAAGGTCGACGGTGCCGTCGTTGCGACCGATTCCTTTCACGTGAAGAAGGATCCGCGCAGCAAGGGGACGGCTGCCGACCTGCGCGAGCAGTTTGCATTCCTGCTCAAGATCCGCGACCGTGTGACCGAAGCGCACGATGCGGTGAAGCAGATCCGCTCGATCAAGCAGCAGCTCGACCAGCGCGAGCCGTCGTTAGGCGGCGCGAGCGCGATCGGCGCGATGGTCCTGACCAAGGCGCTGCGCGAGACGCTGACCGCGATCGAGGATTCGCTCTACCAGACGAAGAACCGGAGCAGCCAGGACCCGCTCAACTATCCGATCCGCCTCAACAACAAGTTGACCGCCCTGAGCGGCGTGCTCGCGAGCAGCGAGGCCCGCCCAACGGACCAGTCGTACTCGGTTTTCAACACCCTCTCCGCGCAGCTCGACATCCAGCTGCTGACGCTCGAGCGATCGCTCAACACGCTGATGCCAAAGCTCAACAGCGCGTTAGGCGCACTGAAGCTGGCCCCGATCGACCCGAAGGCGCCGATGCTGGTGAAGCCGGACGAACCGCGGCCGGGGGAGGACGAAGAGGACGATGAAGAAGAGGAAGGGAAGGCGGGGTGGTGGTAGACTGAAGCAGGGGGCC
>JANMAM010000087.1:0-4496 GCA_031359795.1 Gemmatimonadaceae bacterium | reverse complement strand
CACTGGAACACCATCGCGTCGGATTATATCCGGGACGCCAGCATGAGCGAAGTGCGCGCGGCGCGCTCGTTCGCGCTATTGAACATGGCGATGCATGACGCCGCGGTTGGCTGCTGGGAGGCGAAGTTCCACTATTTCAATCCGCGTCCGAGCCAGCTCGATCCCAGCATCAAGACTCCGATCGGTCTCCCGAATTTTCCCGCGTTCAGCTCGGGCCACTCGACATTCTCGGCCTCCGCCGCCGCAGTGCTCTCGTATCTGTTCCCGAGCGGCGCGGGCAGCTTCAATGCGATGCGCGACGAAGCCGCGATCTCGAGATTGTACGGCGGCATTCACTATCGCAGCGATATCGAGAAAGGAAAGATTCACGGCCAGACCATCGGCGCCTTCACCGTCCGCTTCGCACAGCAGGACGGCGCCGACTGAGCAACACCTGTTAGTAGTGGCATCCTGTCCGTCGAGACGAAAGCCGACGGACAGGATGCCAGTTCTTTTTTCGCCACCCCGCCTGTCACACGCCACCCCGCCTGTCGAACGTCAACCCGCCCATCACACCATGTCCGACTTGCTCCATCCCACACCCGAAACGCCGGTCTCGCGCAGGACATTTGTCAGCGCCGCACTCGCGACCGGCGCGCTCGCCGTTACCGGGCTGCCGCAACACCTCGTTGCCGGCACGCCGCCTGACGCTGCCGTCCGCTCGGCAGGGCTCGCATCGAAGAGTGCCGCCTTTGCACTCGACGAGGCCACCATCACCGACCTGCAGCGGATGATGGCGTCGGGACAGCACACCTCGCGTTCACTCTGCGAAGCGTACATCGCGCGCATCGCGGAGATCGACAAGGCGGGGCCGGCGCTCCGCTCGGTGCTCGAGCTCAACCCGGACGCGCTCACGATCGCCGACACGCTCGACGCCGAACGTCGCGCCGGCACGTCGCGCGGTGCGCTTCACGGCATTCCGATGCTGATCAAGGACAACATCGCAACCGCCGACTCGATGCAGACCACCGCCGGGTCACTCGCGCTCGTCGGCGTGAAACCACCACGCGACTCGGCGGTCGCAGCAAAGCTGCGCGCGGCGGGTGCCGTGATACTCGGCAAGACGAATCTGAGCGAGTGGGCCAACTTTCGCTCCACGCGCTCATCGTCAGGCTGGTCAGCGCGCGGAGGGCAGACGCGGAATCCGTACGCACTCGACCGCACGCCGTCGGGATCCAGCTCCGGATCTGGAAGCGCGATCGCGGCCAGCCTCGCGGCGGTGGCGATCGGAACGGAGACCGACGGCTCGATCACATCGCCGGCCGCGGCTGCGGCGCTCGTCGGCATCAAGCCGACGGTGGGCCTGGTGAGCCGGTCGGGGATCGTGCCGATCTCGCACACCCAGGACACGGCCGGCCCGATGGCGCGCACCGTCACCGACGCCGCCATCCTGCTCGGCGCGGTCGCTGGTGCTGACGCGACGGACAAGGCGACAGCCGCATCGCGCGGGCATGTCGCCGCGGACTACACGAAGTTTCTCGACGCCGACGGCCTGCGCGGGGCGCGAATCGGTGTCGCGCGGAAGCGTTATGCCGGCTATCACGACGCAACCGACGAGATCCTCAAGGCCGCGCTGGATACGATGCGCGCGCAGGGGGCGATCATCGTCGATCCCGCGGACATCCCGACCGCGGGCAAGTTCGGCGACGCGGAATTCGACGTGCTCCTCTACGAGTTCAAGGCCGGCCTCAATGCGTATCTCGCCGAGTGGGCGCCCGGCGCGCCGGCAAAGACTCTCGCGCAGCTGATCGAGTGGAACAAAGCGCACGCGAGTCAGGAGATGCCGTACTTCAGGCAGGAGATCTTCGAGATGGCCGAGAAGAAGGGCTCACTCGCATCGGCCGCGTACAGGAAAGCAATGCGGGCGAAGGTGCTGGCCGGGCCGCAGGGGATCGACGCGGTGATGAAGGCGCACCGGCTCGACGCGCTGGTCGCGCCGACCTCGGGGCCGGCGTCGCTGATCGATCTCGTCTACGGTGACCCGAATCAGGGCGGCAGCTTCACGTCGCCGGCGGCGGTCGCCGGCTATCCCCACGTCACGGTCCCCGCGGGGTTTGCGCTCGGGCTCCCCGTCGGCCTGTCGTTCGTCGGCGGGGCGTGGAGCGAACCGACGCTGATCAAGCTTGCCTATTCATTCGAGCAGGCGAGCAAGGCGCGCCGCCCGCCGAACTTCGCCGCGTCCGCGGCGGTGCCGGCGTTGGCAAGTCCTGCGCGTTAGGCGTGCATCGCGTTCATCCATGGAGTCTGCATGCTGGTGTTGAAAGCTGGTTGCGGTCGTGTTCGGCGGGGCTGGACGTCAGGCATCGCGCCGCGGCGGTGGCGCGCCGCGCTGCTGGCGATCGTCGTGATCTCGGCGGCGGCAGGCTGCGGCGGTGACTCGCCGGCGGCGGCCAGGCCCGCGCCCGGGCGGCTCGCGGTCGAGATTGTCGGGCTGCCCCCCGGGGTCGCACCAGGGGTGAGCATTTCCGGACCCGGCGGTTTCGCGCGGATCCTGACCGGGTCGGCGACGCTCGACACGCTCACCGCCGGCACCTACACACTCACCGGCCCGGTCGCAATCATCAGCGACGGCGTCCGCTACGTGCCCACGCCGGGCACCCAGGCGGTCGACGTACCGTTAGGCGGGCTCGGCGTCGCGCAACGGATTATCTTCGCCGCGACGACGGGACGCCTCGCCGTGAACCTGGCCGGACTTCCCGCACAGACGGCGGCCGCAGTCACGGTCACCGGGCCCGGTGGGTACAGCATTGCGCTGGCGACGGGCTTCACCCTGGGCAGCCTTCAGCCGGGGACTTATACCGTGGCCGCTGCCGACGTCCAGGCCGGGGCCAGCACCTATCGCCCCGACCCCGCAACGCAAGCGGTGGACGTTGCCGCGGGAACCTCCATCGCCGCCGCGACGGTGACGTATGGCACGGGGACCGCGGTCCTCGACCTGACGGTTGCCGGGCTCCCGTCCGGGACGAACGCCGCCGTAGTGGTGACGGGTCCGGCCGGCGCTTCGCGCCTGGTGACGCGGTCGACGATGCTCCGCTTTCTGTCGGCGGGCACCTACACGATCACCGCGGCAATTGTCGGCAGCGACCTCACGACCTACACGCCGTCGACCGCATCGCAAACCGTGACGATTGCCGATGGCGGGAGCGGCACGGCGGCAGTCAACTATGCGGGCGCTCCGCTTCAGCTCGCGCTCCAGCGCACCGTCGGCGGATTGACCAACGCGTCATTCGCCACCGCACCACCGGGGGACGCACGGCTGTTCATCGTCGAGCGGGCGGGCCGGGTCCGCATCTTCCAGAACGGGACGCTCCAGGCGACGCCTTTCCTCGACATCAGCAGCCGGGTGAACTCGGCGCAGGAGCGCGGGCTGTTGAGCATCGCGTTCGATCCTGAATACAACACGAACGGGTTTGTCTACGCCTACTACGTCGCCACCCTCGGCGACTTGGTCGTCGAGCGCCTGACGTCGACTCCGGGCAGCAACGCTCCGGCAACGAACGGCACCATCGTGATGTCGATATCGCATGGCCGTGAGAACCATCACGGCGGTCTCATAACGTTCGGACCTGACGGCATGCTCTACGTCGCGCCGGGCGACGGAGGCTGTTGTGGCGACCCACCCAACAACGCGCAGAACCTGGCCAGCTTCCTCGGCAAGATTCTGCGAATCAACGTGCGGACACTTCCGTACACGATTCCCGCGGGCAACCCCTTCATCCAGCAGCCGGCCGTCCTGCCCGAGATCTGGGCGTATGGCCTCCGCAACCCGTGGCGCTACGCGTTCGACGTTCCCGCCGGCCTGCTCTACGTTGGCGACGTCGGCAACGACGCGCGCGAAGAGGTCGATGTCGTGTCGGCCACCAGCGGCGGCTACAACTTCGGCTGGCGGCTGATGGAAGGACTCTCCTGCTTCAATCCGTCTTCCAACTGCAACCCCACGGGCGCGCTGACGTTGCCCGTGCTCGACTATCCGCATTCCGATGGCTGTTCGGTGACGGCGGGATACGTCTACCGCGGCGCAGCGATCCCCGAGCTGACCGGACACTTTCTCTACGCCGACTTCTGCCGGGGGTGGCTCCGCAGCTTCAAGGGGACCCCCGGTGGGACAAGCGATCGCCGCAGCTGGGGAATCACCTCGCCGTTCACACTCTCGTTCGGGCGCGACGGGGCAGGGGAGCTCTACATGCTCACCGGGAGCACGCTCTCGAAGATCGTCAGGCAGTAGCGACGGCGCGCACGCCATCGCCGGCGATCACGAACACCTGGTCGCCGGCCACCGGCTCGACGTTGGCAAGCCCGGTGAATTCTCCGAACGCTGGAAGCACCGCGTAGCTCGCCCCGAACCAGAAGCATGCCAGCCGGTCGCGCTGCCGCCCCGGTCCGGTGAGTGTTACCGCCGGGTGAATGTGTCCGGCGATGGCGTACGCGTCGGGCACCGCGCCCGGATGGTGCGCGAA
>JANMAM010000033.1:0-15184 GCA_031359795.1 Gemmatimonadaceae bacterium | reverse complement strand
CTGCGACAGCGGGACGATCGATGCGCAGCGCCGGCCGCAGCGGCTCTCGCCGCTGGCACTGACGGCCCAGGTCGACCGAACCGACCAGGCGTTCTCGCCGACGAAGGGAATCCTCGGCCGGCTCGAGCTGGAGCATGCCTCGGCGTTCACGGCGTCGGACTATCGCTACAACCGTGCGACCGCGGACATCGCGACCTACCTGCAGGTGGGACGGACCAGTGTGCTGGCGCTGCACGGCCGGGCCGGTGTCGTCCGGGCGCTCGGCAGCACCGGCATCTCGCTCGGCGTCGACGATGCCCGTGATGTCCTCCATCCGCGGAAGCGGTTTTACGGGGGTGGATCGCAGTCGGTGCGCGGCTACGGAGAAAACCAGCTCGGGCCGCGCGCGCTGACCGTTCCCCGCAACAAGATCGCGACCCTGGTCGGTTGTGATCCGGCTTATGGAACGGTGATTGGCTGCGACCCGAACGGGGCGACGGTGACGCGAAGCGACAACGGCGACTCGACGGGCGTTTCGACATTGCGGGCGCGCGACTTCACCCCCCGGCCGTTAGGCGGTGCATCGGTCATCGAAGCGAGCGCCGAGCTGCGGTTCCCGATCTGGCGGCAGATCGGCGGGGCTGCATTCATCGACGCCGGCGTCGTCGGTGCCTCACGCCTCGGCGACCTCACGAAGGGCAATGGCGCGGTGACCCCGGGCGTCGGGGTGCGCTACAAGTCGCCGGTCGGTCCGATCCGCGTCGACGTCGCCTACAACCCGTCCGTCCCCGAAGACCTGCCGGTCTACACGGAACGAGTCAACGGGCTGGGACAGAGCGAAATCGTGCGGCTGGACAAGACGTACCGCTACGACCCGGCGACGTCGTTGCTCGATCGAATCACCTTTCACTTCTCCATTGGAGAGGCGTTCTGATGCCGCGCGCCCTGAAGATCCTCGGCGGGATCATCCTCGCACTGATCGCGATCGTCGGTGTTGGCGTCTGGATCATGACCGGCACCAGCTTCGGTCACGAGCGCGTGCGGCGGATCGCGCTGAACACGCTCAAGTCGAGCGTCCACGGAAAGGTCTCGATCGGCCGGATCGACGGCAACCTGCTGACCGGGACGACGATGCACGACATCTCGATCACCGACAGCAGCGGCGCACCGTTCATCGTCGCCGACGCGATCACCGCGAAGTACTCGCTGGTAGGGCTGATCGGCAAGAAAGTCGCGTTGAACGACGTGACGGTGACGCGGCCGGTGGTCGTGCTCAATCGCCCGCCTAACGGGACGTGGAACTTCGACCGCATTTTTCCGAGGTCGCCGTCGAATCCGGCCGATACCACCCACGGCTTCGGGAGCTGGATCTCGTTCAACAACCTGACGATCATCGACGGCAGCATGATCGTGCGCACGCCATGGCGCCCGGATTCGGCGCTGGCGCGGGCGCAGCAGGACAGCGTGATCGCGATCGCGCTCGGCGGGAAGTCGCGCGCCCGGGTCGAACGCGTCGCCGGCGGCTTCCAGAAGATCATGACCTTCGATCGCATCAACGCGAAGATGCCTCGCGTCCGGCTGGCCGATCCAGCCGAGGCGACGAAGCTGATGCAGATCGCGTCGCTGCAAATGGTCGCAGCGCCCTTCCTGCCGCCGGTCGCCGAGGTGCGCGACCTGAAGGGGACGTTCGAGTTCACCGGTGACTCGCTCTGGTGGGTGAAGGCAGACGCGAAGCTGCCCGGATCGCGGATCACGGGCGACGGCCGCTACGTGTATGCGAGCTCGGACATGACCCTCAAGCTGCACGGCGCACCGGTCGCAACCGGCGACCTGCGCTGGCTCTACCCGCGGCTGTCGTCGAACGGTGGGGGCTCGCTCGATTTCCTGATGACATGGGCGGGCAAGTCCCAGGATTATCTCGCGACCAATGCCGACATCACGCTCGACGGCGCGCACGCGACCGGGACGTTCGGCCTGGCGCTCGGCGATTCGCTGGCGTTCCACGACACGAACCTGCGGGTCGCCGGACTCGACACGCGGACGATCGAGCAGATGGTGCCAGGCTTCACGGCGCCGCGCCGCGGAACGTTAGGCGGCCGGATCGCGCTCAACGGCGGCATCCACGCGATGCGGGTGAATGGCGACGTGACCTTCGCCGACGCCACCGCCGGGCGGAGCCAGGTGGCGGCGGTCGGTGAGGTCGGTCTGATTCCCGGCGGCGGGTTCCGCGCCCGGTCGCTCCAGATCCGGGCCGACCCGGTGCAGTTGGCGCTGGTGAAGCCGTGGATGCCGGCGCTGCCGCTCGGCGGGATCGTCGTCGGGACCGCGACGGTCGACGGCGCAACGACGACGCAGCTGATCGCGAATGGCGACCTGACGCACGTCGAGGACGGTGCGCGGTCGCGGCTCACTGGACGCGCGGCGATCCGGACGGCCGGCGGCCTCTGGATGGATGTCGATGCGCGGGCGCGACCGGTTTCCCTGTACACGATTGGACGTTTCGCGCCAGCGTTGAAGCTGCGCGGCGTCGCCGCCGGACCGGTGCGCCTGACGGGGCCGATGAGCAATCTCGCGGTGACGTCGTCGCTGCGCTTCGTCGAGGGCGGTGAGCTCGAGGTACGCGGGACGCTCGACCTGGCGAGCACGCAGAAGGGGTACGACCTGGCGGTTGCGATGCGGCTGTTCAACGCGAACGTCGTCATGGCCACCCTGCCGCGGACATCGCTCACCGCCAAGGCGACGGCGCGTGGCCGCGGCTTCGCGCCGGCGACGATGGTGATGACCGCGACCGCCGACGTGGCGGTGTCGCAATACGACAGCCTGGCGATCGACAGCGCGTCGGTACGGTTAGGCATCGCCAACGGAATGTTGACCGCGCAGAAGCTCACGCTCAGCGGCTCGCGGGCGGTGATCAATGCGTCGGGCACGTTCGGGCTCGCCCCCGGGCGAAACGGTACGCTGACGGTGCGGGGCCAGCTCGACTCGCTGCAGCGGTTCGCCCGCTACTTCCCGCACGACACGGGTTCGGTCGCCCCGCGACCGGCGCGCGTCGCGAAGGCGCGCGCACAGGCGCATGACGATTCGCTGCGGCTGGCACGGGCGACCGAGGTGGAGCGCGCGGTCACCGGCGCGCCGATGCCGAAGGTAAATGCGAACCTGCCCCCCGCCGTCAAGCGGGACTCGGTGTCGGGCAAGCTACAGCTCGCCGGGACGATCACCGGCGGCCTCTCGCGATTCAACGTGCGCGGCCGGATGGCGGGTGAGAACTTCGCCGCGTTCGGCAGCACCGCCAAGGCAGCCCGCGCTGACATCGCCTGGACCAACGCACGCACGCCGCAGGCGACGCTCGCTGTCGGCGTGCAGCTCGACGCCGCGTCGGTGAAGGGCTTCGCGCTGGATAGCATCGACACGCGCGTGTCGTACTCGAACAGTGCGGGCAAGCTCGACGTCGCGCTCTGGCAGGATCACGTCCGCGAGTACTCGATCGCTGGCGACTACCTGCTGCACATGGACGAGAAGGAGTTGCACCTGGCCCGCACGCAGCTGCGCTTCGACACGACCGTGTGGCGGGGGACCCGGGAGGCAGCCATCCGCTGGGGCGCACGGGGAATCGAGATCCGCGATCTCGAGCTGCGCAACAGCGCGAACGGCCGCATCTACGCCAACGGCCTGCTGCCGACGAAGGGCGAAGCGTCGCTGGTGTTCGCGATCGATAATTTTCACGTCGAGGACGTCGCCGGACTGCTCCAGAGCGACGTCCCGTTCAACGGAGTCGTGTCGGTGAGCGGCCGCGTTCAGGGAACGCTGAGCAGCCCGGCGTTCCGTGTCGCGTTAGGCGTATCGCAGGCATCGTTCCGCGGCACCACGGTGCCCGAGCTGCACGGAGTACTCGATTACAAACAGCGCCTGCTGACGACGCGCATCGACGCGTCGCGTGCCGGCGGTGCCCCGATGGCGATGCTGAGCGGACAGATCCCGATCGATCTCGCGCTCCAGCGAACCAGTACCCGTCCGCGCCTCGGCCGTGGCGCGGTCACGCTCGACCTGGTTGCCGACAGCCTGCCGCTCGAGATGGTCCCGCAGTTCACCGACGCAGTGGCCAACGTTCGCGGCCGAGCCGCCGGCAAGATCGCGATCCGGGGAACGATCAGTAAACCCCAGCTCGCGGGAGCCCTCGCGCTCGACCTCGGCAGCTTCAAGATCGTCTCGACGGGGATGCAGGTGCAGAACATCGCCGGGTTCATTCGCATGCGCGAGGACACCGTATTCATCGACTCGATCGCCGGCCGGTCGTCGGGGCCAATCCGGCTCTCGGGGACGATCGCGGTCGCGTCGTTCAGCAATCCTGAGTTCGACCTGCATTTCTTCACGCAGAACGCCCGCGTCCTCAACAACGAGCAGGGATCGCTGCGCGCCGACGCCGAGATCGCGATGGCAGGACCGCTCTCGGCCGCCTACATCAGCGGACGCGCTCGGGTTCGCAGCGGCGTGCTCTACATCCCGGAGTCGGACAACAAGTCCGTGATCAGCGCCGGTGATCCCGCGCTGTTCAACGTCATCGACACGTCGGTGATCACCGACCGCGAGATGCTGCCAACCCAGTCACCACTCCTCGCCGGATTGCGAATGGACGTGACACTGCACGTGTCGCGCAACACCTGGGTGCGGTCGCGCGAAGCGAACGTGGAGATCTACACCGCCGAGGAAGGAATCAGCGTGCACGTCGACCGCGCCAAGCAGACACTCGCGCTCGACGGGATCGTCAGCACCGACAACGGACAGTACACCTTCCTGACGAAGCGCTTCAACATCAAGCGCGGATCGGCGATGTTCATCGGGTCGAATGGCGGCACGGGCGAGCCGCTCAACCCGACGCTGCAGCTCACCGGCGAGTACGAGGTGCGGCTGCCGCAGCGCGAGGCGCTGAACATCCAGGTGCTGATCGGCGGAACGCTGCTCCGTCCGAAGCTGACGCTGCAGAGCGACGCCCAGCCACCGATTCCGCAGTCGGACCTGCTGAGCTACCTCGCGTTCGGTCGTTCCTCGTCGTCGCTGCTCCAGACCGAAGGTTCGAGCGCGTCGAGCGGCAACGCCAGCGGAAACATCGTCGGCACGGGCGCGGCGGTCGCCTACAAGCGGCTCGCGGCGGTCGCGGTCGGCGTGGTCGCCGACCAATTCGAGGGCGAGGCATCGCGATCGTTAGGCGCGGACGTCTTCAACATCACCCCGGCCGACGTTCCGACCGAGGTCTATACGCCGAATGGGATCGGCGACTTCCTCAAGGGAACGGAGGTGGAGCTCGGCAAGTATGTCGATCCGCGGACGTATCTCTCGCTGCAGGCCCGCGCCGGGATTCCGGGCGTGCGGCTCCGCCAGCGCACGGCGAAGGGGTTCAGCTACGAGCTGTCGATGGAGCCGCGTTACCGGGTGGAAGTCCCGACGCTCCAGCCGTCCACCACGTTGAAGCCGATCGCAGTGTTCGGCGCATTCATCATCCGCGAGTGGCGGTTCTGAGTGCGGCAGATGTCAGGTGACAGAGAGGGCGCGACCATCCGGTCGCGCCCTCTGTCGTTGCACCTGCTCCGCGTCAACCGGCCATTCCCTTCCCGATTTCATCCCAGAGCGCCGCGATCGCGTGCATTCCCTTGACGAAGTTCTCGTCACTCATCCATTCGTTGGGCGCGTGCGCGTTCTCGCCGGGAAGCCCGAACCCGACCAACAGCACTGGTGCGCCGAGGATTCGCTGAAAGTCGCCGACGACCGGGATCGAGCCACCCTCGCCGGTGATCACGGGCTCCTTTCCGAACGCCGTCTTCAACGCGCGCTTGGCGGCGTCGAAGAGCGGTCCATCGAGATCGGCGCGCCAGGGACGGCCGCCGTGCAGGTGTGTCACGGTTACGGTCACGCCCTTCGGCGCGACGCGTGCGACATGCGTCTTCATCGCCGCCTCGACCTGCGCCGGGTCCTGATCGGGAACGAGACGGCAGCTGACCTTCGCCATCGCGACGCCGGGGAGGACGGTCTTGGCGCCTTCACCGGTGTAGCCGCTGAGCATCCCGTTCACTTCACAGGTCGGCCGCGTCCAGATCCGCTCGAGCGTGGAGAATCCCTTCTCGCCGCCTAACGCGGGTGCCCCGACCTCGTGAAGGAAACCCTCGTCAGTGAACGGGAGCGTGCGCATCTGGTTCCGCACCTTCTCCGGCCACTCGCGGACATGGTCGTAGAAACCAGGGATCGCGACATGTCCGTCGGCGTCGTGGAAGGTGGCGAGGATGCGGGCCAGTGCCATTGCCGGATTCACCACCGCCCCGCCGTAGCTTCCCGAGTGGAGGTCACCGCTCGGGCCGCGCACGTCGATCTGGAAGTAGGCAAGGCCGCGCAGCGACGAGAGGATGCTCGGCAGCCCGGGCGCGAACATCGCCGAGTCGGAGATGATTACGCCGTCACAGCGGAGTGTGTCCTTGTGCGTCTCGATGAATGGCGCGAGGTGTTCGCTTCCGACCTCCTCCTCCCCTTCAGCGAGCACGATCACGTTGACGGGAAGCTTCCCGCGCGACTCGAGATGTGCCTCGAGCGCCTTGATGTGGAGGAACAGCTGGCCCTTGTCGTCGACCGATCCGCGCGCGTAGATGCGGCCGTCGCGGACGGTCGGCGCGAAGGGTGGCGAGTGCCAGAGGTCGAGCGGCTCGGCGGGCTGCACGTCGTAGTGCCCATAGACGAGGATCGTCGGGGCATCCGCGCCCGCCTTCCGCCATTCACCGACGACAACCGGATGCCCCGCCGTCTGGTGCACCTTTGCATCGAGCCCCGCGTCGCGGATCGACTTCGCGACCCACTCCGCGGCGCGGGCGACGTCCCCAGTGTGCTCCGAGCGCGCGCTGACGCTGGGAATGCGCAGGAACTCGAACAGCTCGTCGTGGATGCGAGCGTTGTTGGATTCGAGGAAGCTATCGAGGTCTGACATGGCGTGGTTGACGGTGGGCGTCGAACGTTAGGCGGCGAGAGTCCGGTACGGTCACGCTGGTCGCGCGAAAGCGCGAGCGGCGGCCAGCCCGAGCGCGGCGGCGCCGATCGAGAGCACCACGCTGGCGACGACGTAGATCGCGACGCGGCGGCCGTCCCCGATGTGGAGCATGCGAACGGTCTCGATGCTGAATGCCGAGAAGGTAGTAAAGCCTCCGCAGAACCCGATGGTGAGCGCGGCGCGCATGGTCAGGTCCTTGACCGGTGACCACTCGCCGCTCAACCAGCCGATGAGGAAGCTGCCGACGACGTTGATGAGCAGCGTCGCGAAGGGAAAGCGGATGGTCACTGGAGCCATCCACGCGGAGATTCCGAAGCGGGCGAGGGTGCCCGCGGCGCCGCCGGCCGCGATGGCGAGGGCGAAGAGCATGAACAGAACATATCGGGGGTTCCGCCCCCCGGGGAGCCATCGGGACCCCCTGGAAGGGCGGCCAAGTTGCCGCGCGCCTGCTCGCGCCGTCTTGGACTTGAAGTCCCGGCGTGCCGGCAGCTCGGGCAGCACCTGCCCGAAGCGATGTCGCACGCGCGAAGTACTCGTGGTAGACGCGCTGGTGGAGGACGTGTGGCACAGTCACTCGCTCGAGAATACGTAGGCGCCGCGGAAGCGGCAGGGCTGCGATACGTGACCGATTCGACGCCGGGAATCCGGCGCCGCCGGCACGGCCGCGGCTTTTCCTACGTGGACGCCGAGGGACGCGTCATCAGCGAGCGCGCACAGATCCGCCGGTTCCGCGCGCTGGTGATTCCTCCGGCGTGGACCGACGTCTGGATCTGCGCCGACCCGGAGGGCCATCTCCAGGTCACGGCGCGCGACGCTCGCGGGCGCAAGCAGTATCGCTACCACGAGCGATTTCGCGCGCGGCAGGATGAGTCGAAGTTCGACCGGATGATCGCGCTCAGCGACGTGCTCTGGAAAATCCGCGAGCGTGTCGAGCGGGACATCGCGCTTCCTGGCCTCGCGCACGACAAGGTGATGGCGACGGTGGTGTGGCTGCTCGAGCGAACGCTGATCCGCATCGGTACGGACGAGTACGCGAAAGCGAACAACTCGTACGGGCTGACGACGATGCGCCGGCGTCACGTCGCTGTCGCCGGCGCGAAGGTCGATTTCGAGTTCCGCGGTAAGAGTGGAATCGAGCACAGCGTCTCGATCACCGACCGCCGCATCGCCCGCATCGTGCAGCGCTGCCAGGAGCTCCCGGGGTGGGAGCTGTTCAAGTACATCGACGACGAAGGGCGCAATCAGACCGTCGAGGCGAGCGACATCAACGACTACCTGCGCGAGATCACCGGCCGTGAGGTGACGGCGAAGGATTTCCGCACCTGGGCGGGCACGATGCTCGCCGCCGAAGCACTCCGCGAGATGGGCCCCGCCGCCTCTCGCCGTGAAGCCGATCGCAACATCATCGCCGCCGTCGATCGTACCAAGGCAAAGCTCGGCAACACGCGCAGCGTCTGTCGCAAGTACTACATCCACCCCGCACTGATCGAAGCCTACCTCCAGGGCGACGTTCTTCCTCCCGTCGGCGGAAAGGAGTGGCAGCCCCGCGGCGCGCAGGCGAGCAAGCTCCGCCGGCACGAGCAGGAGACCCTCGACTTTCTGAAAGCGCGGATCGAACGGACTGCCGCCGAGAAGCGAGCACTCGATGCCGCACTGGCGGTTGACGGGGACGAGGCGCTGTAAGCGATAGGCGGACGGATTTGCTTTACTGCGACTGTGCTGCTCCGCTCCGCTGGGCCGCTGGCTTCCTGGCAAGTCGGCCGTACTCCTCGGCATTCGTTCTTCGTGACAGTCTATTTTTGTGAGACACCGAGACACCGAGCACAGCCCGCAGGGCTGAGCCATTGCACCAGGGCCGAACTGCTTGGGGGCAAGTGGTTGAGACGGTCTCGCCCCGCGTGCCCCCAATGCGTTCTCGGGCTCGTGCAGTCGAGATGTCTCGATGCAAAGTTGCTCTCGGTGTCTCGGTGTCTCACACAAATAGACTGTTACGAAGAACGAATGCCGAGGAGTACGGCCGACTTGCCGGGAGGCCAGCGGCCAAGCGGAACGGATCAGCAACCGCCGCAATTGCAGTCGCCGCGGCAACAGCACGTCGTCCGCTCGCAGCGTACCGCTTATAGCCTCGAAGCGCGCCGCCTAGATTAGGCAGGATGCCGAACCGACTCGCCGGGGAAACCAGTCCCTATCTGCTGCAGCACGCCGAGAATCCGGTGGACTGGTATCCGTGGGGCGAGGAAGCACTGGCGCGGGCGCGGGAGGAGAAGAAGCCGATCCTGCTCAGCATCGGCTACGCGGCGTGTCACTGGTGTCACGTCATGGCGCACGAGTCGTTCGAGAATGAGACCACCGCTCGGCTCATGAACGACAGCTTTGTGAACGTGAAGGTCGATCGCGAGGAACGGCCGGACATCGACGGCATCTACATGCAGGCCGTCCAGGCGATGACCGGGCATGGCGGGTGGCCGATGACGGTGATGCTGACGCCGGAGCTACTGCCATTCTTCGGCGGTACATACTTCCCGCCTGACGATGGCCGCGGGATGCCGTCGTTCAATCGCGTCCTGACCGTCCTCGCCGATGCGTGGAAGAACAAGCAGGACCAGATTGGGCGCACTGTTGCGTCAATGCGCGAGCTCTACGCCGTGGCGACCGAAGCGCCACAGTCCACTGGCGCCCTGACGCCTGCGCTGCTCGAGCGCGGCTATCGCATGCTCGCGCGCGGCTACGACGAGCAGAATGGCGGCTTCGGCGGCGCGCCGAAATTTCCGCAGGCGATGGCGCTCGACTTCCTGCTTCGCTACTGGTCGCGCACCGGCACCGAGCACGCATTGCTCATGGCGCGCGACAGCTACCTGCACATGATCCGTGGCGGGATCTACGACCAAATCGGCGGCGGGTTCCATCGCTACACGGTCGACGCGATCTGGCTCGTCCCGCATTTCGAGAAGATGCTCTACGACAACGCACTGCTCGCGCGGCTCGGGACCAGCCTCTGGCAGGTGACTGGCGACGCCGAAATCAGGCGCAGCGTCGAGGAGACCATCGATTGGGTCTCGCGCGAGATGACCTCCCCGGAGGGCGGCTTCTACTCCTCGCTCGACGCCGACAGCGAAGGACACGAGGGGAAGTTCTACGTCTGGAGCGTCGCCGAGTTCACTGGGGTAGTCGGCCCGGATGCAGAGCTCCTCGCCCGCTACTGGGATGTTACGCCCGAGGGCAATTTCGAGGGCGCCAACATTCTTCACCTTCCGCACCCGCCGCAGCTCGCGGCGCGGCGCATGTCGCTTCCCGATGACGCGTTAGGCGCGATGATCTCGCGCGCCCGCCAGGCGTTGTACACGTCGCGCGCGAAACGGGTCTGGCCCGGCCGTGACGAGAAGGTGCTCGCCGGGTGGAACGGCCTCATGCTGCGCAGCATCGCCGAGGCGGCGCGCGTCTTCGGGCGCGACGACTACAGGCAGCTCGCGCTGCGGAACGGCGAGATGCTCTTCCGTGAGATGGTCCGCAACGGACGCGTCATGCGGACGCGCACCTCCGGGCTCACCCGGCTGGCCGGCTACCTCGAGGATCACGCCGCGGTCGCACTTGGCGCGCTCGCGCTGTACGAGTTGACGTTCGACCGAGTCTGGCTCGACCGGTCGCGCGAGCTGGCGGGAACGATCATCGAGTGGTTCTGGAGCGAGGACATCGGGGCGTTCTTCGACACCGCGCGGGATCATGAGGCGCTGGTCACGCGTCCGCGCGATGTCACCGATAACGCGATCCCCTCGGGAAGCTCGCTCACCGCCGAACTGCTGGTCCGGCTCGGCGAGATCATGCAGGATGCCGAGCTCGCACGCCGCGGCCGCTGGATCGCCGAGACGCTCGCCGAACCGATGGCGCAGCATCCACAGGCGTTTGGACACCTGCTCGGCGTCGCCGACGCGATCGCGAACGGCGCTGTCGAGCTGGCGATCATCGGTGACCCGTCTGATGCGCGTTTCGTCGCGCTCGCCGGGGAGACACGGGGGCGGTACCTTCCGGCACTCGCGCTCGCGGGAGGAGCGCCTGGCCCCGCGACCGCAGGCATCGGACTTCTCGACGAACGCGACGCGCGTGGCGGGGTACCCACAGCCTACCTCTGCCGCAACTACACCTGTGATGAGCCGGTGACGGAGCCACCCGCCCTCGGCGAACAGCTCGACCGGGTGTCGCGGAACGCGGCACCGCTCGCCCGTTAGGCACTCGCGGCTCGGCCAGGCATCTCCCAACCCCCAGTACACCCATCGTGAGCAATCCGACCGCCACCGAGACGCCCGCTTCGTTCACGCGCGGGCTGTTCGCACGCGCGATCTACGACGATCTCGTCTTTCCTTTCCCCGCCCCACTCGACGAGCGCTCGCCGGACGAGGCAAAGACCATTCATCGCCTCGAGAATGACGTGCGCGAGCTGGTCGCGTCCGGACTGCTCGATGCGGCGCGCTCGGACGAAGAAGAGACGATTCGCGAGGAAACGATTCGCGCCTTCGCCGAACGCGGCTTGCTCGCACTGACGATCCCCAAGGCATACGGCGGGCTCGGACTCTCGGCGACGGGCTACGCGCACATGCTCGGCGTGATCGCTACGGCCGATGCATCGGCGGGGGTGCTTGTCGGCGTGCACTGCGGGCTCGGGTCGAAGGCGATCGTGCTGTTCGGCAACGACGAGCAGAAGGCGCGCTTCCTCCCGATGCTCGCCCGCGGCGAGACGCTCGCGGCATACGCCCTGACCGAGCCGGAGACGGGATCCGACGCACAGAACATCAAGACGACCGCTGACCAGGACGCCGACGGCTCGTGGCTGCTCAATGGCCGGAAAATCTGGATCGGCAACGGCCATCGCGCGGGCGTGATCGCGACGTTCGCGCAGACCTGGGTCGAGCGCCGCGGAGAGCGCGTCAGGCGACCGACGGCGTTCATCATCACGCCGCCCACCGAGGGCTTCACGGTGGCGGGCACCGTCCGCAAGCTCGGCATTCGCGGGTCGATCCAGGCGGAGCTCGAGTACAAGAACCTTCGCGTGCCCGCGAACCAGGTGCTCGGCGAAGTCGGCAAGGGGTTCGCTGTCGCGGTGCACGTGCTCAACGGGGGGCGGCATTCGCTCGCCGCGGCGTGTGTCGCGGGCTCGAAGGGGCTGCTCAATGACATGACGGCGTACGCCGAGCAGCGCGTGCAATTCGGCCAGCCAATCGCGAACTTCGAGATCACGCAGCGCAAGCTGTCGACGACCGCGGCCGAGGTGTACGCGGCGGACGCGATGCTCGGAGTGCTGGGCAGGCTGGCCGACACGCCCGAGGCCGACCAGTCACTCGAGGCGGCATGCTGCAAGGTGTTCGCGAGTGACCTGCTGTGGCGCTCGGCGGATGAGATGGTGCAGATCGCCGGCGGGCGCGGGTTCGTGAAGCCCTATCCCTACGAGCGGATGCTGCGCGACGCGCGCATCAACCGGATCTTCGAGGGTACGAACGAGATCCTCCGGCTGTTCATCGCACTCAACGGCATCGCCGAGCCGGCCCAGCGTCTTGCCGGGTTGGGTTCGGCGCTCAAGAGCCCGTTGCGAAACGTCGGACTGCTAGGCGGCTATGCGGCCGAGCGGCTGATGCAGCGATTCGGCGCCACGGCGTCGCTCGATGCCGTGCTCGATGAGCGACTGGAGAAGCACAAGGAGAAACTCGAGAAGCATGTCGGCGAACTCGCCACTGCGACCGAGCGCGTGATTGCGACGCACCGCAAGGCAATCGTCGAAAAGCAGATGATTCTCGAGCGGCTGTCGAACATGGCGATCGACCTGTTCGCGACTGCGTGCACGATGTCGCGTACGCAGCGGATCATCGAGACGACTCCTGACGATGTCGGACTGGTCGCGCGCGCTGTCTCGATGTGCGAGCTGTTCTGCGTCGAGGCTGGGCTGCGGTTCCGCGCGAATCGGCTCGCGCTCGAGTCCGAGTCGGGGGACGAGCAGCGGCGCGTCGTCGCGGGTCATGTTCGCGAGCAGCACGGGTACTCGATTCCGGATGCGGTGATCGCGGCGGACTTTGTACAGCAAGCGGACAAAATTGCCCTCGCGTCGCGAAGGCCATCGACGAGAAGCGCGAAAAACCGCTGACGCGCGCGGCGGCGCAAGCAAGAAGGTCTGGTGCATTTCACCGGGCGGTGTAATGTTGCGGACGTGACCGCGGTCGGTCGGCCTCCGGTCGCACGGGCTTCACGTTGCGTCCCCCCAGCACAGGTGAATGCATGCACGTCCGATCATCGTGGCGTATCGCAGCGTCACTAACGGCGGCACTGTTTGGCGCCGTCGCGCTCGCGCAGCCGCTCAGCGCGCAGACAGGAACACTGCAGGGCAGGGTCACCGACAGCACCGGGACCGTCGTAGTCGGTGCCACCGTTATGGTCGACGGAACTTCACTGCGGGCGACCGCGTCGGGACGAGGAGCGTACCTCCTGTACGGTGTTCCGGCGGGACGACGCGAGTTGCGGGTTCGTTCGCTCGGCTTCGCCCCGGAATCGTTGTTCGTCGACGTCGTGGCTGGTCAGACGACGACCTTCGACGTGACACTGCGTCGCACGACGACGCGACTCGCGTCGGTCGTCGTCGTCGTCGGCTCGCGGGCACGGCACACGGCGGCCGAGGAGCTGGCGGTCCCGGTGGACGTGTTCACGGCGGAAGACATTTCTCGCACCGGGACCACCGAAACGTCCCAGGTGTTGGCGACACTCTCGCCGTCAGTGAACTTTCCGAAGCAGGCGGTGACCGACGCGACCGAGATCGTGCGGCCGTTCACGCTCCGCGGCCTGTCCCCCGACCATTCGCTGGTGCTGATCAACGGGGTGCGGCGCCACCAGACGGCGCTCCTCAACGTGTTCTCGAACGGATCCGCGCCGGGCTCGAGTGGCGTCGATCTCAATGCATTCCCGTCGAGCGCGATCGAGCGGATCGAAGTGCTGCGCGACGGCGCGTCCACGCAGTACGGATCGGACGCGATCGCCGGGGTGGTGAACATCGTGCTCAAGGAAGGCGCGTTCTCGCCATTCATCAACACCAGTCTCGGCCAGTACCGTCCCGGCGGGGCGTACCGGAACGACGGCACTGCGGTGGACGTGAACGGCGGATTCGGCGTCCCGCTCGGACGCGGATCGCTGAGCCTCTTTGGTCAGGTGCTCGACCGCAAGGCGACCAACCGGGCATGCCCCGACGGCAGCTTTCCGGACATCAACGGCGTGCGGGACTCCGTCGCCAACTGCCGCGTGATCATCAAGCGGACCGGCGTGCCCCAGCCTAACGTTCACTGGGGAGACGGTCTCGAGCACGACGTCCACACCTTCGCGAACCTCAAGGTGCCGCTCAACGCCGAGGGTACCACCGAGGTCTATGGGTTCGGTGGCTACTCCGATCGCAAGGGGACGGGCAACGGGTTCTTCCGCAAGCCGCGGAACTCGCGCAACTGGTCCGAGATCTACCCGTTGGGCTTCCTGCCGGAGTTCAACCCGAACGTGATCGACTACTCGGGCGCCGGTGGCATCCGCTCCAGCCTTGGCGGGTGGGCGACCGACGTCGGCGCCTCGTACGGCTACAACAGCTTCGACTTCAAGCTGCGCAACACGTTGAACTCGTCGCTCGGTCCGAGCCTGTCGCAGGCGACCGCGCCGGGTCCCGACGGCATCCTTGGCACCGCGGACGACCCGGGGATCCCGAACAAGACGTCGTTCGACGCGGGCGGCCTGCGTCGCGGTGAGTTCAACGCAACGGCGAGTATCTCGAAGCTGGTGGATGTCGGACTGTTCCAGGATCTCAACGTCGCGATCGGCGCCGCGTTCCGGCGCGAGTCGTACGAAGTGGTCGCCGGCGAGCGCGCGTCATGGATCAACGGTTATCACAGGACGAAGGACAGCTCGGCGATCGCGCAGGGTGGGTCGTCGGTGTTCCAGGGGTTCGCGCCGACCGACGCGAGCACGAACGATCGCACGAACATCGGCGGCTACCTCGATCTCGAGACGAACCTCACGTCGAAGTTGCTGGCGAACGCGGCCGGGCGCTTCGAGAGCTACAGTGACTTCGGGCAGAAGGTGACGGGCAAGCTCGCCGCCCGGTACCAGCTGTCGACCGAGCTCGTGCTGCGCGGCGCGGCGAGCACCGGCTTCCGCGCGCCGGGACTCGCC
>JANMAM010000020.1:0-4271 GCA_031359795.1 Gemmatimonadaceae bacterium | reverse complement strand
GGATTCAGCACGCCGGAGAGCGTGAAGTGGGACGCGTCGTCGGGCTACTGGTTCGTCTCGAACATCAACGGGATGCCCCCGGCGAAGGATGGCAATGGCTTCATCTCCCGCCTGACGCGCGACGGCGTGGTCGACTCGCTGCACTTCATCAGCGGCGGGAAGAATGGCGTGACGCTGAACGCTCCCAAGGGAATCGCGATCATCGGTGACACGCTCTTCGTCTCGGACATCGACGCTGTCGTGGCGCTCAACAAGACCACTGGCGCGCAGATCAGGCGCTGGGACCTGTCGAAGCAGGGCGCGAAGTTCCTCAACGACGTGGCCGTTTCGCCTAACGGCGACGTCTACATTACCGATACCCAGGTCTCGTTCAACGCTGACGGCAGCATCTCGCACCCCGGTACCGACCGGATCTTCCTGCTCTCCCGCGACCGCAAGGGCGCGAGCATCGCGATCCAGACCGATTCGCTTGGGCGGCCTAACGGCATCGTCTGGGACGCGAAGAACGACCGGTTCATCGTCGTCTCGTTCGGCACCGGCGCGATCCACGGCTGGACCCCCGGCCCGGGCAACGCCCTCTCGACGATCGCGACCGGCGCCGGCCAGTTCGACGGCGTCGAGATCACCAGCGACGGCCGAGTGCTGGTCACCAGCTGGGCCGACAGCACCGTCTCGGCGATTAGCGGCAACACGCTGACCAAGCTCGTCACCGGCGTCGAAGCCCCCGCCGACATCGGCCTCGACCCGGCGCGCGGACTGCTCGCGATTCCGCAGTTCAACAAGAATCTCGTGCAGCTCTGGCAACTCGGCGGGGCGAAGTAGAGCTGTAAGCGATAGGCGTCTGGCAGTGAGCGGACGGCGTGAGACGGCGGCTGTTGCTGACCGGTTCCTCGGGGCCGCTGGCCTCCCGGCAAGTCGGCCGTAGTCCTCAGCATCCGCGCGTCGTGACAGTCTATGTTGTGAGACACCGAGACACCGAGTACAGCCTGCAGGGCTGAACCGTTGCACCAGGGTCGAACTGATTGGAGGCAACTGGGTGAGATGGTCTCACCCCGCTTGCCCCCCAATGCTGTTCCGGCTCGTGGGATCGCGATGTCGCAATGCAAGGCTGCTCTCGGTGTCTCGGTGTCTCACAAGATTAGACTGTCACGACGATCGAATGCTGAGGAGCAAGGCCGACTTGCCAGGAAGCCGGCGGCCCCGAGGAGCGTATCAGCAACAGCCGCCGTCTCACGCCGCTCGAAGCTTATCGCTGACAGTCCCACCAAGCCGGAATGGAAGGTGCATTCCCAATGCACATGCACTCAGTCGCCTACGAACTCGCGCGCTGTCATGTCTGCGGGGGCGCTGACACCGATGAAGTCGCCGACGCGGCCGAGGTGCGCGCGGAGGTCGAGGCGCTCTGGGCATTTCACACCAGGCGAGTAGACGGCGCGACGCCGCCGGAGAAGCTGCTCGACCGTGCGGCCTTCTCGGAGCCGCCGCCAGTGCGCGTCGTGCGCTGCCGCGGGTGCGGGCTTGTCTACCGGAATCCGCAGGAGCGCGCCGAAGATCTGGCCGAGATCTACGAATCGGATCCTGGCGTCGGTGACGACGTGCTTCGCACGCTCTTCGAAAATCAGCGCCGATCCTATCGTGCCCAGGCTCGGCGCCTGACGCGGATTGCCAACGCGCCGGGCTCGGGACTCGAGGTCGGCAGCTACGTCGGCGCGTTCCTCGACGCGGCGCGCGATCGAGGATGGCGATTCGAGGGTGTGGATATCAATGAAAGCGCCTCACGCTTCGCCCGCACTCGGGGGCTGACCGTTACCGTCGGCGCGATCGACGATGTGCCGGCGAACCGGCGCTTCGACGCGGTCGCGATCTGGAACTGCCTCGACCAGCTCCCCGACCCGCGCCACGTCATCCGGCGCGCCCGGTCGCTGCTGTCACCTGAGGGAGTCCTCGCCGTCCGCGTCCCCAACGGTGAAGCCTACGCCCGATGGCGCGACGCCGCCGAGCATGGCGCCGCCGCCCCGCTCGCCCGCGCGATTCTCGCCCACAACAACCTGCTCACCTTCCCCTATCGCTACGGCTTCACCCTCCGCTCGCTCCGCCGCCTGCTTCGCGAGGCGGGCCTCACCGTCACGCACGTCCACGGCGACACCCTCGTCCCCGTCGCCGACGAACACACCCGTGCCTGGGCGCGTTTCGAGGAGCGGGCAGTCAAGGGAACGTTGCGCATGCTGCGCACCCTCCGCCTGACGCCGGCCACCGCCTCGCCCTGGCTGGAGGTCTACGCGCGGGCGACGCAGTAAGGGGCCAGGGGCCAGGGGTTACGCGCCAGCAGCTACGTCAGTTCCGCGGTGCCTCACGCCTGGACCCTGGTCCCTGGCCCCAGCTAGGGAGCCTGGACCCTGGCCCCTGGCCCCCGTTAGGCCTCACCGGCGCACCGGCAACAGCGCTACCCGATCGACACGCTCGCCAGACTCTGCACCACGCCACCACCGGGGAAGTACGCATTCTGGAAGTACTCGCCGACCATGCGCTGGGTGTTGAAGAAGCTGCCGTTCAGCGCGATCGCGTTGCGCGAGACGTCGGCCCAGCGATAGGGAAGCCCGTAGTACAGCGGCAGGATCTGCTGCTCGAGCTTCCGGTAGAGATCGACCGCGTCGTGCGACGGGTTCTGGGCCAGCTCGCGGTCCTCGCCGATCGACCAGCCGGTCACTCCCTCGACGCAGCCTTCGATCCACCAGCCGTCGAGGATGCTGAAGCTCGGCACGCCGTTGAGCGCGGCCTTCATCCCGCTCGTGCCGCTCGCCTCGAGCGGGCGGAGCGGGGTGTTCAGCCAGACGTCCGACCCGGCAGTGAGGATCCCGCCTAACGTCATGTCGTAGTTCTCGAGGTAGACGACCTTGAGGTCCGCACCCAGCTGCGCCTTCGCCTCGTAGATGCGCTCGATCAGCTGCTTGCCGGGTTCGTCGCGCGGGTGGGCCTTGCCCGCGTATACGATCTGCAGCGGCCCGACGTGGCGGGTCATCTCCCGCAGGCGATCGAGATCGGAGAAGATCAGGTCGGCGCGCTTGTACGGTGTCGAGCGGCGCGCGAAGCCGATCGTCATCACCTTCGGGTCGAGCTCGACACCGGTGCGGCGCTGCACTTCGCCGAGCAGGATCTGCTTCGCCGCCGCGTGGGTGTCGCGAATCTCGTCGAGCGGAATCTTCACCGCGTAGCGCAGGTACAGGTTGTTGTGGCGCCAGCGCGGGATGTGCTTGTCGAACAGCTTCCGGAATGGCTCCGACGTCCACGTCACGCCGTGCACGCCATTGGTGATCGACTCGATGTCGTGCTGCGGAAACATCTCGCGCGACACTTCCTGATGGCGCATCGCGACCGCGTTCACGAAGCGCGCGAAACGGAGCGCGAGCAGCGTCATGTTCAACCACTCGCCATCGATCGCACTCGCTTTTTCGAGCAGCTTCACCCGCGGCTCGCCGAGGATGCGGCGCGTCATGTCGAGTGGAAACTTGTCGTGACCGGCCGGCACCGGCGTGTGCGTCGTGAAGACGCACTGCTGGCGCACCGCCGCAACGTCGATCTCCGACACGTCGCTGTCCCAGCGCCCGTCACGCTGGCGCTCGAGGAGCGCCAGCGTCAACAGCGCCGCATGTCCCTCATTGATGTGATGGATGACGTCGCCCTCGTAGCCTAACGCGCGGAGCATCGCCGCCCCGCCCATCCCGAGCACGACTTCCTGCCGCAGGCGGTAGTCGTTGTCGCCGCCATAGAGCACATCCGTGATCCGCTGGTCGTCAGCGCTGTTCTCGGGGAGGGAGGTGTCGAGCAGGAACACGGGAACCGTGCGACCCGACACACCGCGGACCATGTATCGCCAGGCGCGCACCTGGACGGTACGCCCTTCTATGTCGACCGTCACCCGCGGCTGCAGCGCCTCGAGCTTTTCCTGGGGGCTCCACTCGACCGGGCTTTCAGTCTGGTGCCCGGCGCCGTCGAGATGCTGGACGAAGTAGCCCTTTTTATGAACCAGCGTGACCGCGACCATCGGCGCGCCAAGGTCGGCAGCCGCGCGAAGGGTGTCACCGGCGAGAACGCCCAGTCCCCCGCTGTAAGTCGGGAGCGCCGTCTCGAGGGCAATCTCCATCGAGAAATACGCGATCGTCGGATTCGAAGAACTCGGCATTGCGATGCGGAAGAGTGGAAACGGCCAGGCCTGACGCGCTCAGGCCGATGGACGATTGGCCGCGATCCAGCGTCAACAGTAAGGATATTTG
>JANMAM010000016.1:0-3873 GCA_031359795.1 Gemmatimonadaceae bacterium | reverse complement strand
CTGCCGGCAGCACCGCGCGGCGAGTGCTTGATGTACTGCGCGAAGGGCGCCATCTGCACGGCGTCGATCGCGAAGCCGATGACGAGCGCCACGACGAACCAGCCTAACGATCTGTACCAGACCGCGCGGCCGAGGCGCGGCTCGTCGAAGAAGTTGAGGAAAATCCAGAAGAACCCGGCCGCCATCAGCAGGTAGTACGTCATCTGATAGTGCGGCGAGAGCAGCGAGAACCCGACGACCGCGCCGAAGTAGATGTACTGCCGCCAGTCGCTGCGCACGACCGCGCGATAGAGAAACATCAGCGCAAGCGGGGTGAGCGCGCTGACGAACAACTTCCCGTCGTGCCCGGGGCTCACCTGCGAGATGACCTGGCCGGTCAGCATGTACGCGAGCCCACCGAGGAACGCCGACTCGGCGCGGAGCTCGAGCGTTCGCAGGAGCTTGAACATGAAGGTGCCGGCGAGCACCAGATGGACGAGGAACCCAAGGGCCATCGCGGTTCCGACCGGCATCGCGAGCCGGAGGAACGCCGTCGGATAGAACGTGTCGCCGTTCGTCGTGTTCTGGAGGAAGGGCATTCCGCCGAAGATGTATGGATTCCAGAGCGGGAATCCTCCGACGGA
Source organism: Gemmatimonadaceae bacterium (assembly GCA_031359795.1). Lineage (GTDB taxonomy): Bacteria > Gemmatimonadota > Gemmatimonadetes > Gemmatimonadales > Gemmatimonadaceae > JABFXC01. Next base: position 3,250 of record JANMAM010000016.1, on the reverse strand, counting down.
CTTGTAATGCTGCGCCGCGAACGCGCGGAAGGAATAGCCGTCTACCTGATCGCTGACGGGGGACATCAGCAGGTTCCCCTGCCAGAAAGGCCAGAAGATCACTGCGATGAGCAGCGCGTAGACCAGCGTCGCGACCGCGGTCGGGTGTCGCTTGACGAACGTGTTCATTCAGGAGCTGGAGTTGAGTGCGGCGCGAGCGACGCGTACCCGATCGCGAGCAGCGCGCCGACGATCTCGACGAGAGTGAGCCAGATGCGCGAACCCAGCGCGAGGATCACCGCGACCTCGGACCCGATCTGGGGGGAAAGCAGCGCGACGAGTGCTGCCTCCCGAACCCCGAGGCCCGCGGGCACCGGGACCCAGATGATTCCCCAGACGTAGGCCGCGGTAAAGCTGGCGATCGCCAGCGGCAAGCCAGGCGCACGATCGCCAACCGTCCCACGGGCGAACAGCCAGAAAGCTACCCCGTAGGCGAGCCAGGGGACAATGAGCGCAAGCGCATAGGCCGCGACGGAGCCGAGCTTCATGGACGGAAAGACGACCGTGCGCTTGAAGAATCGCGCGGTGAGCCGTTGCAGCACGGTCGACGCCTTCGGGAGAAGCAGCGCAAGCAGTGCGAGCGCCAACACGGCAGCTGTCACGGCGCCGGGATAGCTCAGAGGAAACTCGCGAAGCTCGAGCGCGGGGAGGAACGCGGCAGCGACCGCGATTCCTGAGGCGAGGACAACGAGCTGCTGGAGAACAACTCCGCCAGTCGCGGCGACCGGCGATGTCCCTGCCTGCGCCGCAAGTCCGGCCATGCCCGCGAACTGCCAGATGCCACCAGGGATGAACCGCGCGAGGTTCGAGACCGCCCAGATACGCCACGCGTCGCCAAAGCCGAGCGACGCGCCCCACCAGCGGATGGTCCACGTCCAGGTGCGGACCATGTAGGCATACGTCGCGATCGTGATCGCGGACGCCGCCAGGATCGGCCCGAGGAGCAGGTCGACGCGCGCGCGCGCGAGCTCACCGCGGTGCGTCATCGCGGTCCGCCACAAGTACCAGCCGGCGACGCCGATGACGACCACCTGCACGATCAGCTGCCAGCCGGCGCGCGCGCGGCGCGGCGGCGGAGGCGCTTCGGGATTGGACAGAACGATTGGTCCGCGGCGGGAGTGTGCTGTCAAAGTAACGCCGTCGGCGTTGGCGGGGGAGCGTATGTACAGAGGCCCCGCTATGTTACGCGCACCATGCGAGTGTTGCACGTCGTCACCGCCTATCCGCGCTTCCCCGGCGATCCGATCGTTCCGTGGCTGACGGAGCTGATCCGGCATCTACGAGATCGCGGCGTGGAGGTCGAGATCTTCACGTCGGCGTACCGCGGCGGGGGGAACGGGTCGCATGATGGAGTTCCGGTGCGCCGCTTCAGGTACATGCCTGCGCGGTGGGAGCGCCTGACGCATGAAGAGAACGCGGCCGATCGCGCCGGGCGGTCGCCGTTCTTCGCGGTGGTGTCGGTGGCCTACATCCTCGCCGGAATGCGCGCAATGCGCCGCCTCGTCCGCCGTGAGCGGTACGACCTCGTTCACGTGCATTGGCCGGTGCCTCACGCGCTGTTTGGAATGGTGGCACATCGAACCGCGAACACGCCGATCGTGACGACGTACTACGGCGCAGAGCTGCGCCTCGCGGCTCGCTCGCGGCTGTTCACGCGCCTGCTCCGCGCCGGTGCGAGACTTTCAGCGCGCAACGTGGCGATTTCGCGCCACACGGCGGTCGATCTCGCGCGACTCACCGGCGTAGAGGCCGACGTGATTCCCTACTCGACGGCCTTCACGCCTCACGGTCGTTCGACACCTCCCAACAGCGGATCGTTCACGGTCCTGTTCGTCGGCCGCCTCGTCGAGCGGAAGGGCGTCCCGGTGCTGTTCGACGCGTGGGCACGCGCCTCGCTCGAGCGGAGCAAGCTGGTGATCGTCGGCGATGGCCCCGACCGCCCTGCGCTCCAGGCCCATGCCTCACGCCTCGGCATCAGCGCGAGCGTGGAATTTCGCGGGCGCGTGAGCGACGCCGAGCTGTCGAGTGCCTATGCGTCGGCGGACCTCTTCGTGCTGCCCGCCGTGCTCGACGCGCACGGAGACACGGAGGGTCTCGGGGTCGTCCTGCTCGAGGCGATGGCCTCGAATGTCCCGGTGCTGGCCTCCGCCGCGGGCGGCATCACCGACGTGGTCGTCGATGGCGAAAGCGGGGTGCTCGTCCCGCCTGGCGACGTCAACGCGCTCGCGGAGGCGCTGCAGCGCCTCCGCGGCGACGACGCACTCAGAAAGCGGTTGGCGGCGCACGGCGCGGCACGGGTCCGCGACGAGTTCAGTTGGGACGCGATCGCCGATCGCTGGCTGGCAGTCTACCGGAGCGCGACCGCCGCGCGTCAGGCCTGACGATCCGCGCGGCTGCTCCGCTCCTCGTCCATCCGCCGCCGCATCTCGCGCAACTCGGCGCGCTGGACCGCGATCATCTCCCCGACCAGTCCACCGACGAAGAAGGTGCTGCCGAGGATGAGGCAGGTCTGGATGAGTGTCCAGACCGCGCGAATTCCCCGTCCGGCAAAGATCAACTCGGCGAGCGCGGCGAGGCCGGCGATGGTTCCGAGGGCGAACAATCCCGCGCCGAGCATGCCGAAGAGCAACAGCGGCTTCCGTCCGAAGCGGAGCTCGAACCAGACGGAAAGCATGTCGAGCACGCCGATCGGGATGCGCGACAGACCGAACTTCGAGCGGCCGGCGTGGCGGGGGTAGAGGGGCACGGGAATCTCCGATACCGTAAACCCTTCGGCCGCTGCAACCACGATCATGTAGCGGTGCCAATCGGGGCGGATCGGGAGCGCATCCATGATCTCGCGCCGATAGGCCTTCACGGAATTGAGATCGCGCACCGGGACGTGGAAGAGCGCGCGACTCAGCCCGTTGTAGATGCCGGAGACGAACGCTTTCTCGTACTTCCCTTCCTTGAAGCCCGTGACCATGTCCGTCTCGCCGGCGAGGACCGGCGCCGCGAGCCGGGGGATGTCGGCGGGGCGAAACTGGAGGTCCGCGGGATAGAACACCAGCACCTGCCCGCGTGACGCCAGGTACCCGGTGCGCAGTGCATCGGCGATTCCGCGACGCGTGCGGTGGCGCTCGACCCGGAGGAAGGGATACTGCCCCCGTAGCCGCTCCAGTACCGCGGCCGTGTCGTCCACCGAGCCGTCGTCGATGACGATGACTTCATA
>JANMAM010000209.1:0-5643 GCA_031359795.1 Gemmatimonadaceae bacterium | reverse complement strand
ATCGGGCCCGTATTGGAGCACATGCCTGACGGCCCACTCACCGTCAGCGAGCGGATGCTCGACCGTCAGGCTTCCATCCTCGGCCAGCTGCACCTTCTCGCGCTCGGCGATCCATCGCGCGATGCGCGCTGAATAGCGGACGCGCAGCGGCGGTGCGTCGGGTGAGTGAAAGGGCTTTCCCTTTTTTAGCAGCTCCTGCACCGGTGCCGTATCGGCAAGCTCGTAGGATGTGCCCAGCATCTCGACTTTGCCGATCCGGTCGAGTCGGAAGAAGCGGATCCCGTTGCTTCGTTCGCAGAACGCGACCAGATACCAGTTCCCATGTGATGGCATCAGCGCGTAAGGCCTGACGATTCGCTCGGACACGGTGCTGTCGGCGCTCCTTGCATAGTTGACCGACACCTTCCGCTGTGCGGCCAAGGCATCGCGCAGCAGCTGCAGGGTAGCCGCATCCGCCGGCGGCGCCGCCGCGTGCCATTGCGCGCCGGTTGCGGCGGTGACGGCCGGCATTTGCACGATCGCTTTTCGTACCCGATCGCGTGCACGGCGGATGGCACCCTGCTCGTCGGGCGCGCTCGACGCCGCGAGCATCGCCAGCGCGAGCTCCATCGCGCAAAGTTCCTGCACCGTCAGCCGCATCGGCCGGAGGAAATGCGACGTCCGCAGAACCACTCGTCCGTGTTCGACGCCACCGCCGATGCTCTCGACGAACCCGCCCGGCACGATGCCGCGCTCCGTGACCGCGGCCAGGTCCTGAAGAAAGGTCTCCGCGTCCACCCCTGCACGCCGCTCGAGCTCAGCGAGCGATATCTCTTCCTCCGCGGCGAAAAGCGGCAGGACAGCGAGCAACCGGAGCAGCCGCTCGGATGCGTCAGTGCCGTGATGGAGCGCGGTTGTCATCGCGATGCACCATCGTAGACGGCGAGCGTCTCCCTGGCGATCGCCCCGTACCCCGCAACGAGCTCAGGAGGCGACACGGGCATCGCGTCCCCGCCGAACGACAGCAGCCACCGCGCAAAGCTGTCGATCCGCCGAACCTGGAAGCTGCGTCGGCCCGTCGTTCCCGCCGCCGAGCCTAACGTTGCCGCGGTCCGTGCCGCCCCGGTTCCCTTCACGAAGTCGACGATCATCTCGTTTGCATCCCCGTCCCCGATCTCCCACGCCTCACGCGACCGTGCATGCGTCGTCAGGCGAAAGCTCGCCGGCACCCGATTGTCCTCCGACTGCGGTTTGTGCGTGTTCATCGCGACATCGGTCATCCGGCTGACCCTGAAGTTGCGGAGCGCCCTTCGTTCCGTGTCGTGCCCCGCGAGATACCACACCGCGCTCTGGAAGAAGAGGCCATACGGCTCGACCGTCCGCGTCGCGATCGCGTCGCTGCCGATCGACTGATAGGAGAAGGTCACCCGCTTGAGCTTGAGCAGCGCCTCGCCGAGTATCCGGAGCTGCGGTCCGATCCCGTCGAGCGTAGCATGTGACGACGCACTGGTTGCGGGTGTATCGCCATCGCCGAGCCCCGCACCGACCGGCAGGTCGAAGGTCAGCTTGCGCAGCGCCGACTGGAGGTGGCCGGTGAGCAGCGGATCGCCGAGCGTCGCTCCGAGCGCGGCAGCCCGGCCGATCGCGTGCATCTCCTCCGGCTCGAACACCAGCTCGGGGAGGTTCCGGTATCCCTGCTTCGCCACCTTCCTCGGCCGCGAACGCCCGGCAGCCGACGCCAGCGTCAGGTATGGGAGGTAGACCTCGCGCGGATCGATCGTGTAGCCCAGGTCTTCCCCTTCGGTGTTGAGCTTCGACACGATCGGGAAGCCTGACGCGCGGAGGTCGTTCTTGTCGCGTTCGAACATCCGCGCGATCGCGGCGTCGTTCGCGGCCTGGCTCTTCTCCGGATCGGGTGCATAGCCCGGCACCTCGCGGCGAATCCGCTCGAAGGTGATCCCGAAGTGGTGCGAGAGCAGGGCCGCAAGGAGGTCGATCCAGCGCTGGAGCTTTGCGTTGGCGCGCGGGTCGGTGCGGGGCATTGCTGGAGCCGGAGAGGGGGAGAGCTCAAGTCTGGCCACTGGCGCAGGGGTCGTCAAACAACCCTAACGGGGGTGACTGTCAGGGAGGGTTGCCCCCGCGCGACGGCTCTGGTGCGCACGCTGTCGAGAACGTCAATCAGTACAAGACCCCATGCGCCGCCAGAATCGTCCTCAGGTGCAGATCGACGAGCCACCCCTGCTTCAGCCGGCGACTCGTATATCCGCCGGCCAGCACGAACGCGATCGGAATCCCGTTCGATCGGCCCCAGTCGAAGACGTACCTCTCGCGCGCATCGAGCATCAGGCTGTCGATCCCGGCGAGACCACCGGTGCTGCACGCCTCCATCGGATCCATCCCGGCGTTGTAGATACAGAGGTCGAACCGACCCCCGATCGCCACCGCCTGATGAAGCGCCGCCTCGATCGTGGAGAGGTATTCACTGGCAGAAGTGACGATTGAAAGGCTTGCGCGCGCGGTGGATTCGTAGCTGTCATAACGGTTGACGGAGACGTCGGCCTGCCAGATCCGTGGCTCGTCGCCGATCAGCGACGCGGTGCCTCCGCCGCAGTGCGCGTCGAGGTCGAGAATCAGCACCGACCTGGCTCCGGCGGCGAGTGCCTCACGGGCGGCGATTACCAGTCCGTTGAAGGTGCAGAAGCCGGCACCCGTCTCGTACCGCGCGTGGTGAAGCCCGCTCGAGAGGGAGCCAGCGGCGACCCCGTTCTCCAGCGCCGAAAGCGCCGCAGCGACAACGCCTCCATTCGACGCCAGCACCATTGGCCACAGACCCGGGTCCCAGGGGAACATCTGCGACTCCGCGAGCCCCCGCGGCTCTCCAGTTTCGACGGCGCGCACATATTCCGGCGCATGGACCGCCATCACCCGCGCTCGGGTGAGAGGTTCAGGTTCGACCAGGTCGATGCCGGCAATCGGGCTTCGCGTGAGGCTGTCGGCGATCCATCCGGCCTTGCGGGTGGTGTCGAAGCCGTACGCGGAGCTCGCGTAGGCGGGGCTGTAGTAGACGCGCGTCACTGTGAAGTCAGGGACGGTAGCGAGCCGCCGATCTCAATTGATCGCTCGGCGGCAGAGCTTGACGTGCGCTGTGATTCTGTTGGCAAGCTTCGTGATCACCGATTCCTCGAGCCCCTCGGCGACTGCGCTGGTACGCACGACGTCAAGCACACCAGCCATCCGGGACACGACATCATCGACGATGGCGTTCACCTCAGCAGCCGGGAGTTCGGCCGCCTTCGCCAGGGCGTTCCAGTCGGCCCGCCCGATCCGGCGCACCAGATACTCCCGGCCGATCTTCATCGCAAGCTTCGCCCGATGAAGCGTTGGTTTCGCGTATGGGAGATAGCTCGCCACGTCGTAGAAGGGCGCGAGCCGTACCCCGCCTCCCGGCCCGTGGAGCAGCGCGTAGTTCTTCGCGTGTGCGTCGGTTGCCGCGAGCAGCCAGTTGACCACGGTAGCTCCGACGAACCGCGCGATGTCTTCGCCGGGATTTCGCGAGTTCTCCCTGAGGAGTGCCACGATTGCCGCGATTCCCGGCCCTCCCTCATTCTCGTACTTGCCGTTAGGCATCACGGCAAGCGCCTGGCAGGCATCCTCCTGGTGGATGCGGATGTACGATCTGTTCCGCTTCAGGCGATCGAATCGATCGACGACGATTGCCACCTCGTCGGCGAATCGCAGTACGCGAGATCGAACCGCCCCCAGCCCCAACTCTTCGAGCACTGCGAGGCAGAAATGCTCATTCTCGGCGAACCCGGGAAAATCCCCTGACGGTGGCTTGAGAATGCGATTGGTCGGAGTCCTCCCGGACGGACGTCCCCATCGGCCGGCCTCCTCGAGCAGCGCAATCTTTGGCTGGGCGCCCGCGAGGCTGAACTGCCCCACGGTCCGCCGGGTCGTGCCCGGAATCCCCTGCTCCAGCACGGTCCGCAACTCATCGGCGACGTCCCGCTCGGTCAGCCAGTCCGTGGGCGCCTTTGGGGCTGTTGCGATCAGAGCGTCGATCCGATCGGGGGCCGCCAACTGAACCGCTCCCGGGCAATCAGCGCCAATGTGCGACAGCAGCGCGACCGGATTTCCGGCAGACACGCCGAACAGCCGCGCGTACTGGTCCAGCGTGCGACCGTTGTCAGGGAGGAGCCCCCAGAGAAATGCCGAGATCGCCTCGTGCCTGTGATCTTCAGCAGCGAGAGGCATCGCCAGCGACAGTGGATAGGCGTCGGGGTCGGCCCGCCAACGGTCGTCATAGCTGAATCGCAGCCGGCCTGTTGCCGCCTGATACACCCGGCCAGCCTCCCTCCCGTCGAGCAGCGCGACGAGACGAAGTGAATCGGATTGATTCACGGACTGTGTCTTCCGGGACATCATCTTCGCGACTTGATCGCCGCGGCGACGATCGCGTCGATATCGCTGATCGCCCGCTTCGCTCGCTGGCGAGCCCCGTCATTGACATCGAGCGTGAGCTGGAGCGCGTTGAGCGTGCGGAGGACGAGCGAGAGGTCGGTTGTGCGTTTACCCGCCTCGAGGTCGATGATCCACTTTCGGCTCACCCCAACCTCGTCGGCGAGCTGCGCCTGGGTGAGCGCGCGTCGCGTTCTGGCGTCGCGCACGAGGTGCCCCAGTTCCCGCGGGGTCCGGATGATCATCGCAGCCTGGCCGGTTGATGTAACCGCATGGTGACATGACGATTATGTCACTGATCGGTGACTTTGTCAATATGTCACCGAGCGGTTACCAGTCTGGAAGGGCTGGGAGGAACCTCCCGCTGGTGGTATCTGTCGACCTACCGATATCCGGGGCAGGTTGTCATCGGAGCGCGGCGCGATACTGCACCGCCTCGAGCTCGCAGGACATTCGCAACGAGCCACCGAGGAAGAAAACCTTCGGGAGCTCGCGGAATTTGTAGACCCGATAGAGCTGATACCTGTCCCCGAGCTCCTCGGACACCGCGACCTCGCCCTTGCTCGCAAAGAATGGCGTTCTCGCCCCGAAGCTCGTCGTCTTCACTTCGATGAATCGCTCGCGACCGTCGGTGTCGAACGACGCGATGTCATACCCCAGTCCGTCGCCGCGCGTTGAGGAGACATGCTCGATGCTTTCCGCGAGCTTGCGCTTGCCAGCCTCCCAGAGGCGGCGGTGCTCGACCTCGAGCGCGAATTTTTCCCCCGCGAAGCCGAGCGATGCGTTGCGGGCCTCACGTTCGAGATAGTTCACGCCGAGGATCGGAGCTCGCGGCGCGTTCTTTTTCTCGTAAACGCGGCCACGGGGTGAATCGCGAGTTGGCGCGGCCACGAGCACGTCCGACAGCGGGCGGACAGCGGGAACGCCGGGTACCGGGGCCTCGGCGAGCAGCTGCACTCTCGCGGATAGGTCCCGATCGACGCTCAGCCGATCGAGCACCACCTCGCGCAGGATCTCCTGATAGTTGCTGCGGGGCTTGTAGCCGTCGATGAACGGATAGCCCGCGTCGCGCAGCACCGCGCTGATGTTGGCATGCTTGAATTCGATCGCGCCGGCGGACCGGCCGCGAAGAAGCTTCTGCAGGAGACGGTTGTGCTCCTTCTTGTTGTATTCCTCCCCGCGGAGCTCGAGATCGAACATGACGAA
>JANMAM010000204.1:0-47774 GCA_031359795.1 Gemmatimonadaceae bacterium | reverse complement strand
TGATCAGCCCGGGACACCGGCATCGACCGGCGGAACAGCAGCTCGACGTCTTCTCCCGTGAGCGCGGCGGTGACCTTCTTCGGATCGAGCCGGCTGGTCACGCTCTTCGCCTCGGCACTCCTGCTGATGTACCAGTTGTAGCGGTCCTTGCGCGTGGTCTCGCCGTCGGGATGCTGGAAGAGGACGATGGCGTTGCTCGCGCCGACGTTGCTGATCTTCACGCGCCAGACGGTGCCGTCGGTGGAGCGGTAGGTGGCCATGTTGTTCGTTGCGGTGGTGCGGGTGATTGCGCCGTCAGGCGTGCGCGAGCGCTTCGATCGGCTGGCGGCCGGCGAAGCCGCCATTGGTCTCGTGCCAGTACTGGACCGCCGGCTCGCCGAGGCGCCAGCAGAGATACACGGTTCGGTCGCCAATGCGCGAAGGAAAATCGACGAGACCGATGTCATATCCCTTGAATTCGACGCCGAGCGACTCGAGCTCGCGGACGAACCCGGTGATCTCGGTGGCGAGGCGCTGTGCCTCACGTTCGTGCGCGACCGCAACCGGATTCCGCTCGCTCCCCTCGGGCGCGAGCGACGCGAGCTCGAAGGCGCGGACCTCGGCCTGCCATACTTCGTACGTCTGCACGATGTCGGCGACGATCCGCCGCACGAGCGGCAAGGTACGGTTCGCCTGGTCGATGGTGAACGACATGAGTGAAATTAGTGTTGCGAGCTATGACAATGCCATGAGGCGTGCTGCAGGATCACGACGCACGAGCGCAGCAGGCAGGGTGTGGGCCACGAGCGAGTGTGCAAGGCTACTTCCCCTCCTCATTCCGTTCTTCCAGCCGGCGGCGGCGGCGCTCCTTGGCGGCGGAGAACCGGCGCTCTTCGTCGGGAGTCTCAGGGACGATCTGGGGGATCGGCATCGGGCGCCCGTTCCGGTCGACCGCGACGAAGGTGAGGTAGCAGGAGTTCGTGTGGCGCCGGCGACCGGTGATCATGTCTTCCGCCTCGACGCGCACGCCGATCTCCATCGAGGTGCGGCCGGTGAAGTTGACGCTTGCCTTCATGATGATCAAGTCGCCAACGTGGATCGGCTCGCGAAAATCGACGCGGTCGATCGAGACCGTCACGCACGCGTTGCGGGCGTGCCGGAAGGCGGCGACCGCTGCGGTCGTGTCCATCATCGAGAGGATCACGCCCCCGAAGACATGTCCGAGCACATTTGCGTGCTGCGGCATCATCAGCTCGGAAGTTTCGTGCTGGCTTTCCCGAACGGCGCGGGTGGCCGGGTGCTGCGCGGGCATGGGAGAAGTCATCTCGGGGAGTGACGCAAGCGGTTGCCGCGCGGCTGGTGGGCGCGCCGGCTGACGGGGAGGACGGTCGGCGTCGGGGGCCGGGGCGCCACCTGCCGGCCGCCGCGACTGCCGCGAACGAGCGCGACGCGGGGCAGTGCGTCGCGCCGGTCGACGCGCCCGGCGAGGCGCGCCTCGTCGTCATAGAGCACGGCGTCGTCGAACGCGCGGGCGAGCGCCTCGCGATGGAGGGAGTCGAGCGGCGGAGCATCGAGCCAGAGCACGCGCCTAACGGGGACCGCAACCCGACCGAGTGACCACTCGCGCCCGCCAGTGTCCGAGAGTGAGAGCGCGGCCGACTCGCCAGCGGCGTCGTAGCGGGCGCGCACGCTGTACCCCCGTCCCGCCCAGCGATCCTCGGCCGAGTCGCTCGAGGACGGCAGCGTCGGGACGACCGACGACCACCAGCCCGGCGCGCTCGCCGCGATCGGCGCGAGCGGAAGCGCGGTGCCCGCGGTGTGTTCACCGATGCCCGGAACCAGGAACGTCACCGCCGGGCCGCCGTCGATCTCGCTCAGAGAAAAGCTGCGTGCATCGAATGTCAGATCGATCGCCGCATCGCGCGCGCGCGCGGCGCGCGGATCGCGGGTGTCGCGAATCGAGTCGCGAGCCGCGGCGTACAACGCCGCGCCACGCCCGACGATCGACCGGCTCGCGGAGTCGCCGAAAGCCTGGCGAAGCGTCGCGTCCCGCCGTGAGCGAAGGTCGACGACGCGCCGGATGGTGCGATGCATGTGCCTCACCCCGCCGACGTCGATGTCCGTATGATGCTCGAGCGAGAGGTAGGCGTCGTGGACGTCGAGCAGCTCGACATCAGCTGTGGCTGTGGCGACCGGATGCTCGCTCGCTTCTTCGTCGGGAAGGAGCGGTGAATCCTCGGGGTGAACCTCCCCCCAGTGTCGCCCCGCCGTCGGCACGATCGTGTCGCGGTAGACGAGCGCGGAATCGCCGCTGACCAGGTTCCGCCGGTAAACCCGCTGTCCGACGAACAGCGCGTCGTAGAACGAGCGGTCCTCGTCGGCGGTATAGATCTCGTAGAACTCGCCAGCGAGGCGCGCCAGCATCATCGAGGAGCCGCGGCGGCGGATACCGTCGGGTGTCGTACGCACCCAGTAGGTGCTGTCGCCGGCCGCTACGAGAAACTCGGCGCGTGGCAGTGGTGGTCCCGCCGGCCGGCCGTGGTCGCCGCAGGCGCCAGCAGCGAGGACGGCGAAGATCGGAAATGTCGTGAGCAGGCGCATCAGCTTCATCGACGCTCAATATACACCTCCGGGTCACACATTCGTCGCGCATGGGCGGTGTGGCGCGCAGCGCTGCACAGTCGTCAGCGATGACGATAGCTTTCTCGCCCGCAGTTTTCACCCGAGCACACCAAGTCATGCGCTGGACCCCGTCGGTCATTCTATTCTTCGCGGCGCCCCTCGCGGGCTGCACCACCAACGAGCAGGCGCACCCGGATTCGACGAAGGCCCACGTGGCCGACAGCGCGCGCGGCGACGTCGTCGCGTCGACGGGCGGCGCGATGACGGGCGCATCCAACGTCGCCTTTGTGGCCGGCACACATCTCGACACCATCCCGGCCAGCGTACGCGGCATCTATGTAAACCGGTGGGCAACGCAGTCCCCGAAGCGGATGCGCGAGCTGATCAGGATCGCCGATGAGACCGAGATCAACGGGATGGTGCTCGACCTGAAGGATGAGTTCGGGTTGAACTACGCCTCGAAGGACACCGCCGTCTCGCGGAACGCGGGACGATCCGGGTCCATTCCGCAGCTGAAGGCGTTGATCGATACGCTCCATGCGCACGGGATCGTCGCGATCGCGCGCCAGGTCGCATTCAAGGATTCCGTCGCTGCGCGGATGAACCCGCAGCGCACCATCCGCAAGCCGGATGGGTCGCCGTGGCGCGACAAGCAGGGGCTCACCTGGGTCGACCCATACGACCCGGTGATCCGCGAGTACAACATCCGTGTCGCCGAAGAGCTGGCGCGGATGGGATTCGACGAGATCCAGTTCGACTATATCCGCTTCCCCGAGCCCTACCCGAGCCTGCCCAAGCAGACCTTCGCCGACAGCAAGGGGGTGTCGCGGCAACAGGCACTGGCCGATTTCCTCGGCGCCGCCTGCAAGCGGATCAACGCGTTAGGCGCGCGCTGCACCGCCGACGTCTTCGGGCTCGTGACGACGGTGCGCGGCCCGCTCGAGATCGGCCAGGAGTGGGAGAGGGTCTCGCCGCCGCTTGACGTCGTGCTGCCGATGACATATCCGTCGCACTACCCGCCGGGCTCATTCGGCTCCCCACGACCGAACGCCGATCCGGAGAAGATCCAGCGGCTGGCGATCTCCAGGGCGCACGACCGCGACATCGCTCTCAAGATCACGAAACCGGAGCACGTTCGGCCGTGGATCCAGGCATTCACGTACGGCAAGCCGGTTTACGGTGCCGCCGAGGTCGAAGCGCAGAAGCGCGGGATCTACGCAGCCGGTTATGACGGCTGGATCCTCTGGCATCCGGGCTCGAAGTACGAGCTGTTCGTGCCGGCGCTGGAGAAGACCCTCGAGCGGCGCGCGAAGGCGTATCCGGCGTTCGTCACGCCCGTCAGGACGCCCGTGGACTCGGCAGTCGCGAAACCCGTCGGGGACTCGACCGTGAGCCATTAGCCATGAGCCGTTAGGGTTGAGCGACTGCGGTAACCGCGTTTTCTCACCGCTCACGGCTAAAGGCTAATGGCTGCAGTTCGCTGACGGCTGCTGTTCGAACGGCTGCAGTTCGCTAACGGCTGCAGTTCGCCACTCCCTCGAGCAGCCGGTCGATCTCGTCCGGCGTGGTGTAGATCGCGCAGCCGGCTCGCACCAGGCCGGGCCCGGCGAGGCCGAGTTTTTCGACGATGGTCGACGCGTAGAAGTCGCCGTGCGAGGTGAAGACTCCACGGTCGGCGAGGACGCGGGCGACCCGCTCCGAGTCGATCCCCTTCACGGTAAACGCGGCCGTCGGCGTTCGCTCGGCAGTCGCGGCGACGCCGAAGCGGGTGACGCCGGGGATCGCACCCAGTCCGTCCCAGAGCCTGCCGAACAGCTCACGCTTGCGCGCCTTGAACTCGGCGAACGCGCGCTCGAGGCGAGCGCGCCGGGTCGCGCCGGAACCGAGGGTGGCGAGAAACTCGACCGCCGCAGCGGTGCCCGCGATCGACTCGTGCGACTGGGTGCCGGTCTCGAGTCGATCGGGCGCGTTGTCGGGCGCGGGACGCAGCTTGGGCGCATCGAGCGCTTCGATCAGCTCGCGCCGGCCGAACAGGACGCCGGTGTGCGGCCCGTAGAACTTGTACGCCGAGCACGCGAGGAAGTCGCAGCCGATCGACTGCACGTCGACGAGATTGTGCGGCGCGTAGTGGACGGCATCGACGAAGCTGAGCGCCCCCGCGTCGCGGGCGAGCCGGCAGACGCGGGCGACATCGGTGATCGTGCCTAACGCGTTGGAGGCGGCACCGATCGCGACGAGCCGTGTCTTCGGCCCGATCAGGCTGGCCAGATGGTCGAGGTCGACCGCGCCCGCCGCGGTGCTGGCGCGCGCCATCCGGACGGTGATGCCGCGGTCCCGCTCGAGCGCCAGCCAGGGGTCCACGTTCGCCCGGTGATCCAGCTCGGTCACGACGATCTCGTCGCCACGCGTCCACTGCCTGCCTAACGCCCGGCCGAGGTGGAAGGTGAGCGTCGTCATGTTCTGGCCGAAGGCGATCTCGGCCGGCGAGGCGTTGAGGAAATCGGCGAGCGACTCGCGCGCGCCCTCGATGATCGCGTCGGTCTCGATGCTGGTCGGGTATGACCAGTGGGTGTTCGCGTTGTGGTGCAGCAGGTAGTCGGACATTGCCTGCACCACCTCGCGCGGCACCTGCGTCCCGCCGGGTCCGTCGAAATAGGCCACGGGGTGGCCAAGATGCGTTCGATCGAGCGCGGGAAAGTGCGATCGAATCTCGGCGATGCCGACGGCCGGCGGGTGCTGACTCGGGTGGGAGCCTGAAACGAGGGACGTGGTCATCGAATTTCGACGCCCGCCCCCTGCTCGACGATCTTCACCGCCTCGACGTGATCGGCGTCCTCGCCGAGCGCGATGCGGGCGCTGCGAAAGAGCTCGGACGTCAGTTGCAGCAGTGGCGACGGCACTTTCTGCTCGCGCGCGAGGTCAGCGGCGATCCGAAGATCCTTGTCGAGCAGCGAAAGTTTGAACGTGCGCGGGAACGCGCGGGTGAGCACTCGTTCGGGGAAGAGGTTCTCCGAGGTGTTCGAACGTCCGCTCGATGCGTTGATGACGTCGAGTGCGACCCTGGCGCTCACCCCTGACTTCGCCAGTGCGGCGAATCCCTCGGCGGCCGCCCAGATGTGCACGGCGAGCATCGCGTTGTTGACGGCTTTCACCGCATCGCCTGCGCCAACGTCGCCGCAGTGCACGATCTTCTTGCCGAACGCTTCGAGCACCGGGCGCGCCCTTTCGACGTCGGCGGTGCTTCCACCGCACATGACCGTGAGGATCCCCTTTTCCGCGCCACTGACGCCGCCGCTCACCGGGGCGTCGATGAAGGCGACTTCTGCGTCGGCGAGACGCGCGGCGATCCGGCGCGAGCCCTCCGGGTCGCCGGAGGTGCAATCGATGACCAGCGCTCCGCGCTCGAGCCCCGCGAGCAGTCCATCGCGTCCGTCGAGCAACGCCTCGACTTCGATCGATGTCGGAAGGCACGTGATGACGATGTCGCGGCCGGCGGCCGCTTCGGCGGGAGTGCGTGCGTGGGTTGCGCCGTGGTGCTGTGATGCAAAGGCGACCGCGCGGGAGGCAGTGCGGTTCCAGACCGCGAGGTCGTAGCGACCGGGAAGACGGCGGGCCATCGGCGCACCAATGGCGCCGAGTCCGAGGAATGCGACACGAGTCATGAGAGAGGGGCGAGGGTACGCCGTAACTTCGCCACCTCTCCCCGGGCGGCGGAAGGGCGCTGGTCGGGATTATCTTGCGCCCATGCTCCGGTTCACCACCACCGCCATCATCGGCGGCATGCGCTCGGTTCATTCCGCTCGCGCCGTCTACACGGCACTGGCGGCCGTTCCCGGCGTGACGAGCGCCGAAGTCGTCGTCGGACGCGCGGTGATCGAGCATGAGGGCGCGATCAGCCGCGACGCGCTGGCCGACGCGATCGCCATCGCCGGCTACGAGTTGCTCGAAACGTCAGAGGAGCGGCAGCGATCGCTGCCACTCCTCTGACGTTCAAGCCGTTGCTGCGAAGCCCCGCCGGCGGTGCTGCCTAACGTTCAGCGTGCGGTGAGCCCTCGCCTGACCGCTGCACGACTGCTGCGTGACCGCTACAGGCTGAGCCAGTACGACGCCTTGATGAGGAAGGTGTTGTCGGGATGCGCCCGGAACAGGTCGCGATAGTCGCGCCGCGCGGCGAAGCTGCCGTAGTTCCGGTCGTACTGCTCGCGGCCCTGCTGCCAGACCACGAAGATCGAGGAGCCCGGGAGGTACTCCCAGCGCAGCACGGCGTTCGTGTTGAGCGCCTTGTAGTTGAAGTCCCCCGCGCTCGCGTCGTAACCAGCGTAGGCGTTCGGGTCGGCGAAGTCGAACGGGGCGTACGCCTTGTAGCGATCGGCGTACGACGCCGCGCGCGGGTCGCCGAGTTCGTGCAGCTTCGTATAGTGTCCGACCGTCACATAGGGCGCGAGGTACATCTGGAGCGTGAGCGTCGGCGTCGCCGTGAAGTCGAAGCGGGTAGTCATCGACAGCGTGCGCTGGTCGAGCTGCGCGAAGCCGTAGTGGCTGGTGGACGTCGCGTCGCTGTTCTGCGTGTCGAAGCGGCCGAACCACTGGTTCGCGTTGACCTCGTGCCCGAAGTGCGGGCTCATTGACAATGTCAGCTGGTCGGACGCGCGGT
Organism: Gemmatimonadaceae bacterium; assembly: GCA_031359795.1. Classification (GTDB taxonomy): domain Bacteria; phylum Gemmatimonadota; class Gemmatimonadetes; order Gemmatimonadales; family Gemmatimonadaceae; genus JABFXC01. The sequence goes on along the minus strand of JANMAM010000204.1, from coordinate 40,519 downwards.
AGGCGAGCTCCGGATCGATCGAGATGCCGTGCGAGCGATTGCCGTCGGCCTGGAATCCCTGCATGAAGAAGTAGGGCGTTAGGCGCTTCCGCGAATCACCCTCGACGCCGGCCCAGAAGCTGGTGTTCGTCGAATTGCGCACCGCGGGGCCGCCCCGGCTGGCACGGTCGTCGTACGTCGGCACCCAGTTGTTGCCGTTGATCCCGGCGTGGAGCCACCAGAGCGACGGGAACTGGACGTGAGCATTCACGTTGCCACCGAGATCGGTTGGCAGCCCTTCGGTCGTCCAACCGGCCCACTGGTTGAAGTTCAGTCGGGCCATGCGGTACCAGGAACTCGGCTTGTTGAACTGGAGGCCCATCCAGCCCGACTGGAATCGCTGGTCGGCGCGCGACAGGTAGCCGACGTCGTTGATTTCAAACCCGGGTGAGACGTTGCGGACGTTCACGTTGAAACGCGTGATGCCGCCGCCGACCTTGCCGAACGAAATCTGCTCGGCATTCCCGCCCAGTTGCGTCGCGGCCGGATCGTAAGGCAGGTCGGCGTCGGGCCGGGCGTATCCGTGACGTGAATCGAGCTGCAGCGACTCGATCGCATCAGCGCTGCCGCGAATCGTGCTCGTCGCCGCGAACCCTGCCAGCTCGTAGTTGTCCTTGAGGAAACGATGCCGCGCGTCGATGCCGGCGACGTACGCCGACCGCGCAAGCGAGCCGGAGGTGAAATCGTCAAGCGAGCGGTTGGTGGCTGTCGCCATGACTCCGATGCTCGACTTGCCATTGCGGAAGTCCTGGGCGACGCGGCCAACGAGATAGTTGGTGCGCGGCTCGGCGACGAGGCTGCCGATCTGCGGGCCATATGCCTTCCGTTCGTCGGTTACCGCGTCGAAGATGCCCAGCTGCAGGCCGCGCGCGGTGCGCCCGGTGAGCTTCGCCGCGCCGAGAATCGGCGTCGACTGGCTGACGCTCGCGGCCGGATCGTAGCCCCCCTGGATGTCGTCGTTGAGCTGCGGGCGGCGCCCGATGCGGCGCGAGTAGAACAGGCCGCTGCAATTGCCGTCGTTGCAGTTCAGGTCGAACCGGAAAAGCCCGGCGCCTTCCATGAAGAACGGCCGGCGCTCGGAATAGAACGTCTCGAACGCGCTGAGGTTGAGGTTCGACGGATCGGCTTCAACCTGGCCGAAGTCGGGGTTGATGGTTGCGTCGAGCGTGAAGTTCGACGTGAGCCCGTACTTGATGTCGGCGCCAACGGTGCTCCGGTTCGCCCGGTCGTAACCGGTGGTGGTGCCGGCCCCGTTCACCTGATGCTGGGGTACCGTCTTGACCACGGTGTATGGGGTGAGCTCGAGCCGGCGCGGGCTGGACAGCCCGGCGAATCCCGACACCTCGGCGAACTGCGACACGAGGCCGCTCTTCGACTTGCTAAGCGCCGGCCAGGAGATGCGCTCGCCGGAGCGGCCGATGTTCCGGATGAACATCATGCCGAAGGTCGGCGAACCGTTAGGCGCGAAGCGCAGCTGGCTGAGCGGGATGCGGAACTCGGCCGTCCATCCGTCGCTGACGATCGCCGTGGCGACCTCCCAGACGGCGTCCCACGAATTGTCCTCGTCGCCGTCGTTGACGATCGACACGTCGCGCTTGACGCCGGCCGCGTTCACGTGGAATTCGAATCCGGTGCGCTTGTCGTTGTACGAATCGATCAGCAGCATCAGCCAGTCGGACGGGCTGCGCTGATCGCGGCGGGTCAGCTGGGCGACGATCGAGTCGGGATGCGGGTCCTTCGCGTGGAGGAGGACGTAGAGATTGCGGTCATCGAACGCGACCTTCGCGGTCGTCGCGTAGGTCGGATTGCCATCCTCATTCGGCTCGAACTGCCGGAAGCTGGTGATTTCCGGCGCGGTCGCCCACACCGCATCATCGGCGCGGCCATCGAGTACTGGCGTCGCGCGGGCGCGCACCGCGGTCGCGGCCATCGGCACTCCTTCACCTGGTTGGTTCGCGGAAGCGGGAGCGGTCGGACGCCCGACGTTGGTCGCGACGGTCGTCTGCGCGAACAATGCGCCCGGCAGGACGAACGCGCTGAGAATGAGGATGGCACGCATGGAAGTAGGGGCTGGTGGTGCTGCGTGGGACGGTAGTACGCGACAACGAGCTATCACATCGCCGACGACTCTGCGTGAGTGTCGGCGATATGACAGCATCAGTTACGAAATGGTTTGTCGCGTGGTTTCGGCGGCAGGCGCTGGGATGTCAGCGTTTTGTAATGACATTCCGCAGCCGCGGGTCAGCACCGCCGCGCGGCGTCAGCTCGCGAAACGATCCTGCGCACGCTGGTAGCTCTGCACGACACCCGGGAGCAGCGAGGCGATCGGTGTGTACTTTACGCCGATCTCGCCACGCGCCCAGGCGCCGTCGACCTTGAGACCGTCGACGAGAAAGCGCGCCTCATCGGCGGCGAGCAACGGCCGTCTGCCAAGGGGCGATGAGAACGCGCCCGTGAACTTCGAGACCATTCGCAGTGCGCGCGAAGTCCAGGCGCGCGATGGCCCGCGACCGCTCAGCAGTGCGATCTTGTCGAGCATCTGGCGCATGCTCATGCGCTCACTGCTGAGGATGTATCGCTCACCATTCTTTCCGGCCTCGAGCGCGCGGATCATCCCCTGCGCCGCGTCCTCGGCGCCGATCCACGACATCATCGCGTCGGTCGCGAAGCGTGGGCCCCCCGCAACGGCGCGCGCGAGCACGCGGCCGACCCAGCCCATGTCGCCCGGCGCGAGCACGAGCGACGGCTCGACGACGACGACTTCGATGCCCTTGCCGCGGAGCCGCATTGCGAGACGCTCGGACTCGAGCTTCGACCGCTCGAATTCGCTCCGCGTCTCACCACGGTGGCGGGTCCACTCGTAGCCGACTTCGCCGCGCGGCTCACCGATCGCGAGCGCGCTCGAGACATGGACGACGCGCGGCACCTTTGCGACCAGCGCCGCCGCGATCGCGTTCTTGGTGCCGCCGACGTTTACGGAGTCGAAGGTCCGGTTGTCGCGCGCCCAGAAGTCGAAGAAAGTCGCGACGTGAAATACGGCGTCGCATCCGGCCATCTGCCGCGCCAGTGATTCGGAGCGTCGCACATCGCCCATCACGGGGACCGCACCAAGATTCTTGAGCAGTTGCTCACCGCCGCGGCGTCGAACGAGACCGATCACATGGTCGCCACGCCGTTTGAGTGCGGTGACAAGGGCGCGGCCGAGGGGGCTCGCCGCGCCGGTGACGAATACGCGCATGGGTGAGGAGCTGAGGTGGGAGAGCCGGGGAGCGCACGGCGTAATTGTCAGACGCGCGGGACGTCTTGTTCGCCACGCTTCGCGAGCCTAACTTGACGCCTCTCGTCGCCTCCGTGATCGCCCTCACGTGACGCACGACACGGCGCCGTTTGCGAGCGGTGCTTCGAACTCCGGCGAGCGACGCGATGATCCCTCCACAGCGAAAGGAAGAGCGCCCCATCGCCGCGCTTCTCGCGCCGGATATCCTCGTGATGCTCGAGGAATCTCCGGCGAACGTCGCGGCCGAAACGGAGGAGATGCACCCGGCGGATCTCGCTGACGTCGCCGAGGCGATCCCGCGGGAGATGGTTCGGCTGCTGCTGGCTGCCCTACCGAAGGACCGGGCCGCCGACGTCCTCGAGTACATGAACGAGGAGTTGCGCACCGAAGTCCTCGAGGACATGACGGCGAAGCAGGCGGCGTCGCTCGTGTCGGCGATGACGCCCGATGATCGCGCCGACGTCCTCGAGGAGCTCGAGGAAGATCACGCCGACGACATCCTCGCCGAGATTCCGGCCGAGGCACGGCGGGAGACCGAGCAGCTGCTCGCGTACGATCCGGAGAGCGCCGGCGGAATCATGACGACGGAGTTCGTCTCCGTCGCCGCCTCGATGACCGTCGAGGAAGCACTCGCCGCGGTTCGCGCGCTCGCACGCGCCGGCCGCAAGGAAGCGATGCACGCGATCTACGTGACCGACCAGCAGGGACGACTGCAGGGTGTGATGTCGATCCGCGAGCTGCTCGCCGCGCCGGAGGGGGCGCGCGTCGCCGACATCGCGTGGGAAGAGGTTGTCACGGTTCCGCCGACTGCCGACCGATCCGAGGTCGCGCGGGTCGTTCGCGAGTACGACCTCGTCGCGATCCCGGTCGTCGACGAAAACAACCGCATCGTCGGTGTCGTCACTGTCGACGACGTGCTCGACGCGATGGTCGAGGAGCAGACCGAGGATGTGCAGCGCCTCGGCGCCGTGCAGCCGCTCGAGGAGCCGTACTTCCAGGCCGGCTTCTGGAGCCTCGCGCGCAAGCGGGGCGGGTGGCTCGTACTCCTGTTCATCGAGGAGATGTTCACCGGCACCGCGCTTCGGCATTACCAGGCCGTGCTCGAGTCGGCCACGGTGCTGATGTTCTTCGTCCCGCTGATCATCAGCTCGGGTGGCAACTCCGGGTCGCAGTCGGCGACACTGATCACGCGCGCGCTGGCGGTCGGCGACGTGAAGATGAGCGACGCGATGCGCGTACTGTCGCGCGAGGTCGGCCAGGGCATCGCGCTCGGCATCTTCCTCGGTGCGATCGGGTTCTTCCGGGCGCTGATGTGGGGGAACGGCGTGCCGGTGGCGACGGTGATCGCATTGACGCTGGTGGCGGTCGTCGTCATCGGCACCATCGTTGGTGCGATGCTCCCCCTCCTGTTCACCAAGGTCGGCTTCGATCCGGCGATTGCCTCGTCGCCGTTCGTGGCATCGCTGGTGGACGTTGCCGGAATCGTCGTCTATTTCCGGATCGCGATCTGGCTGCTGCACCTGTAGTGAGTGACGGCGCGAAGCACTCGGCGGCCACCGCGTCGGCCCTCGTCGCCGTTGCTGCCTGCTGTTTTGGCTCGATCTCGATCCTGGTCACGATCGCGACGCGGGCGGGCGCGCCGCTGCTTTCGATTCTCGTCTGGCGGTACCTGCTGGGCGCCCTGGCGCTGGTCGCGCTCTCGGGCGGCCTCGCCGGGTTGACGCTCGCCCGGGGACGCCGGGTGCGCATCCTCGCGTTAGGCGGTGGCGGCCAGGCGGTGATCGGCTTCACCAGCCTGCTCGCGCTGCGCTTCATCCCGGTCGCGACGCTGGTGTTCCTCTTCTATACGTATCCGTCGTGGATCGCCGTCTTCGCGGTGCTGCGCAGGACCGAACGGCTCGATGGGACGAAGATCGCGGCGCTGGCGCTGTCGCTGGCCGGGATCGCGCTGATGGTCGGGGCGCCGAGCGCGAAGTCACTGCATCCGGCCGGGGTCGCCCTCGCGTTAGGCTCGGCGCTGCTCTACGCGCTGTACGTGCCATTTCTCGGGTCGCTGCGCGAGGGGATGCCAGCGGGCGTCGCGTCGGCGTTCGTGGCGGCGGGCGCGGGGCTCTGCTTCGTGGTCGTCGGCGCGCTCGCGGCCGCGCTGGAAGCGGCCGCGCCGGACCTGATGACTCCAGCGACGCGCGAAACGCTGACCCTGACCGCGCAGATGGCGCCGGTGGCGTGGCTGGCGGCGGTCGTGCTGGCCGTCGTGTCGACGGCGCTCGCATTCATCGCATTCCTGAACGGCCTCGCCGTGCTCGGGCCGGTGCGGACTGGGATCATCTCGACCGTCGAGCCCTTCTGGGCAGCGCTGGCTGGCGCACTCGTGCTCCAGCAGCCGATCGGCGTTGAGACGCTGCTCGGTGGCGCTGCGATCGCGGCGGCCGTCCTCCTGCTCCAGTTGCGACGGCCGCCCGCCGCCGCCGCGGCGTAGCGTTAGGCGGCCTAGACTCCGGCCGCCTCGCGCCGCACCGGGCGGCTTCCCGATTCCTGCGGCGCCGCTGTCCCTGTCAGCGCCGTCTCGCCACCGAGCAGCCCGACGATGCCGCGCTCGATCCAGCTGTGCTGTCCGGCGAGCACATGTTTGGCGACGGTGCGCATTGCGTCGTCGTTGGCGCCATACAGCTCGCGGAAACTCTGCTCGACGCGGACGCGCGACTCGCGGCAGAAGTAGTCAGCGAGCTCGATCGCTTCCTTGTTCCCTTCCTTGGCGAGCATCTTCGCGCGGGCGATCGATGCGCTCATCGCGAACAGCTCCGCGCCGATGTCGACCGCGCGGAAGAGCACGAGCTGGCGGCGCTCGAGCTTCGGGCCGAAACGCACCATCGCGTGGAAGATCGAGCGGCCGAGATGGCGGGTGTTTCGCTCGATGAAACGCAGATGCTTGGCGAGCTTGCCGAAAGATGCGTAGCTCATCGGCATCTGTCCCTTGCCGATCCATCGAGCCGCGTACCAGGTGGGATAGAACTTCGCGACGCGCGTCGCCGCGGCGGCCCGCTCGCCCATGTTCGATTCGGGCGCGACGAGCGCGAACGCCGTCTTGAAGTGATGGTCGACTGCCTCTCGCGCGATGAAGAGGCGCATGATCTCCGACGAGCCCTCGAAGATCAGGTTGATGCGAAAGTCCCGCATCGCCCGCTCGATCGGGATCGGAGCTTCGCCGCGCGCCGCGAGCGACGCCGCGGTCTCATAGCCGCGTCCACCGCGCACCTGGAGCGTCTCATCGACGAGGCGCCAGCCCGCCTCGGTGTTCCACATCTTCGCGATTGCCGCTTCGAGACGGATGTCGTAGTTGCCCTTTTCGTAGAGTGCGCAGGCAAGTTCGCCGATCGACTCCATCGCGAAGGTGTCCGCCGCGCACCGCGCGATCTTCTTCGCGATCGCTTCGTGCTTGCCGATCGGCTGGCCCCACTGCACGCGTTCATTGCCCCAGGTCCGCATCACCTGGAGCAGCGCCTTTCCGACACCGGCGCAGCTCGCGGGCAGCGTGAGGCGGCCGGTGTTGAGCGTTATGAGCGCGAGCTTGAGTCCCTTCCCGACCCCCCAGAGCACGTTCTCGGCGGGAACCTTCACGTTCTCGAACTTGATCACGCCGTTCTCGATCGCCTTGAGGCCCATGAAGTGGCAGCGATGCTTCACCGACACGCCGGGCATGTTCGCCTCGACAATGAATGCGGTGATCTGCTTCTTCGGCTTGCCGTTTACGATGACATCCGGCGTGCGGGCCATGACCACGAACAGCTCGGCGCGCGTACCGTTGGTGCACCACAGCTTCTCGCCGCTGATGACCCAATGCTTCCCATCGGGACTGAGCGTCGCCGAGGTATGCATGTTCGCCGGGTCGCTGCCGGCGTCGACTTCGGTGAGCGCGAACGCCGAGATCGCACCCTTCGCCATGCGCGGGAAGAACCGCTTTTTCTGTTCATCGGTACCGAACAGCTTGAGCGGCTGCGGGAGACCGATCGACTGGTGCGCGGAGAGCAGCGCGGTGAGCGATCCGTCCTTCGACGTGACGAGCTGCATCGCGCGGACATAGCTCATCTGCGAGAGCCCGAGGCCACCATACTCCCTGGGGATCTTGATGCCGAACGCCCCCATGTCGCGCAGCTCCTGGACCGTCTCCTCGGGGATGTGGCCAGTGCGATCGATTTCCTCGGAGTCGACACGCCGGAGAAATGCGTCCAGCTTGTCCATGAACGGCTTTGCACGCGCCTCTTCCTCGGCGTTCCGAACCGGCGGATGCGGATCGATCAGGTCGAGTCGGAATCGGCCGAGGAAGAGCTCACGGACGAAGCTGGGATGTTCCCATTCGCTCTCGCGCGCGGCTTCCGCGACGTCGCGCGCTTCCTTTTCCGACGCGAGTGCCTTTGTCTGTTCAGCCATCAGGTCCTCCACGGTGTGGACACCGAAAGTCTCGGGTCAAAAGATGTCAGGACGTCGTCGCCGATGTTTCGGCGCCGCGTTGCGCTGCCCGCCCCTGCCGGCGGTCGTTTCGAACGATGATCGCCGCCCCTGCCAGGGCAATGATCGCAAACGAGAACCACTGCACTGCATAGCTCCGATGCGACCCGTCGTCCAGAATGGGAAGCGTGAAACGTGCCGCCTTTTGCGCCGACGGCGCCGTGCTGTCGCTCACTGCCCAGAGATACATCGCTCGGACCGGTCGTCCCGCCCGCCGGGTGAGATCGGCTCGCTCGAGACGGCGAACCGCATTCGGCTCGCCGGGAAAGGTTCCGGTGATGACGCCTTCCGGAAGCTGGTCCAGATACCCCTCGACCGTTAGGCTGTCGCCCTCGTGCCAGCGACCCTGCTCGATCCGGACGCCGTCAGGCGCGTACACCCAGCCGCGAACGACGATGGTCGCCGAATCGCTTCCCGCCGTGAGCACCGGCGTGACCAGGTAGACGCCCGGCGATCCCTGATAGGAGCGCTGCGCGAGCACCGTCTCGTGCGCATAGTCGGCGAGCCCGCGCACACGCGCGCGGCGATAGCGCAGGGCGTCAGCCGTCCCATTCATCGAATCGATGGTGACAGGCGCCGCTTTCAGGCGAGACTCCATCTGCAGGTTCACATGTTGCCGCTCGCGGAGCCGGCTCACCTGCCAGAGCCCAAGCCGGATGAAGATGGCCGCGCCGATCAGGGCGGCGACAACGAAGCCGACGGTCTTGGCTCTCACGAATTACCAGCCAGGGCCAGCATGCGCTTTCATGCTGGAAATATGGCACCGGGGCTCAGAAGAGTGACATCTGCGTTCCGAGTGTGTCGGGAGGCACCGGCTGTTGTCCCACCGCCGCCTGCGCATCGCGCGCCGTCTGCGGCGCGTGACCCGCGTAAAAGTTGCTCGAGTAGGCGTAGACGGCACGCCCCGCGTCAGCGACGCGCGCCATCACCTGTGCCCAGCTTTCCAGCTCTCGCGAGCGGTCGACCTGCACGCGCGAATGGTCGGTGATCTCGCGATCGGGCCCCATCCAGCGGATGTAGTGGAATGGTGCGGTCGGCTTTTCAGCGAGGTCGAGTAGCAGGTCGCGCGGAATCCACGGACCTTCGCTGAGCGCGAACGAGACGCCATGCTCGGTGAGCATCGCGTGTACGTCCCGGTTCACCCACGAGCGCCGGCGAAACTCGATCGCAACGGGGACGTCGCGCGGCCATGCCGTCAGGTATGCGACGAGCGCCGGATACTCCTCGAGTCCGAAGTCCGGGCCCATCTGCATGAGAATCGGTCCGAGCTTGGGACCGAGTCCACGAGCACGCGCGATGAAGAGCGCGGTCTCCTCCTCCGACCCACGCAGCCGCCGCTCGTGCGTGATCGACTGCGGAAGCTTCAGCGTGAAGAGAAAGTTCGGCGGAGTGCGCTTGACCCAACCTGCGATCGTCTTCTCTGCCGGGATCGCATAGAACGTAGAGTCGACCTCGACCGTGTCGAAGGCTCGCGAGTAGACGGACAGGAAATCCGTGGCACGCGTGCCTGACGGATAGAATCCGCCGAGCCACGCGTCGTAGTTCCACCCCTGCGCTCCGATCCGAATCGACGCGCGCTCGGCCGCCGCCAGGCCTTCAGACATTGTCGCCCGAGCTGCCAGGGCGCGCGCGGAACGTCGGCGGTATCGGGACGACCGATGGTCCCGCTTTTGCCCTTTTGCACGGCAGCGCGGCGACGTGGCGCTTGAATCGACTGCATCTCGCGGGAGGAAGCATGGAACGAAACGAAGAACTCCGAAACGAAGAGACTGAACGCGCCGCCGAGCTGCGCGAAGCCGAGTTGCGGCGCTCCAGCCGGGGCGACGAAGGATACACGAAGTCCGACGCGCTCGTGCGCGACGACTCGTTCGTCGCGGGCAGCACCGGGCTTTCCGCTGATCGCACGGCGCGCGCCAGCGATCACGTTGCCGCGGGTGAGATCACCCACGACTCGCCGACGATCGGCGACCAGGTGGGTGAGGCTGCCGGTGGCATCGGCGGCGTGCTCGCCGGCGCCGCGATCGGGTCATTGGGCGGTCCGATCGGAACGGTGATCGGCGGCCTCGCCGGCGCAATCGGCGGCTGGTGGACGGGCCGCGCAATCTCCGAGGCCGCATCGAATTTCTCGCACGCCGACGACGAAGAATTTCGCGCGGATTTCGAGACGCGCGACAAGCCCGGGCCCTCGGCGCCTAACCGTTCGTACGATCGCGTACGTCCAGCGTACCAGCTGGGCTATCTCGCGAGCCGGAACCCCGAATACTCCGGCCGTTCCTTCGACGACATCGAGGAGCATCTCGAGCGCGGCTGGACCGGGAACGAGGCGACGCAGGACAGCGACTGGAGCGACATGCGCGACTATGCGCGGACCGCGTATGTCCGGGGCGCTGCCTCCCAGTCATCGCTGACCGGCGACAGCGGCGCGAAGGATTCGCTCAGCTCGACCGGGACCACCGGAAGCGTCGGCACGGGAAGCGACGCACCGGAGAGCGACCCCGCCGGGACGAACCGTCAGTCGAGCGCGCCAACGACATCGTTCGCCAACACTCCACCGAACAGCCAACCGAGGACGCCGATGAACCAGTCGAGCGCAAACGACGACGCCGCGGAGCGCCTCGCGTCGCCCAAGGGAAGCAGCTTCACGAAGCAGGGCGACGTCCCACTCAACACCAGCGCCACCGATACCGCGGGCGCGTCGCGCACCCATGATGCCGCCAAGCAGGTGACGCGAGAGTCCGGCGACCTCCGCGGCAGCGAGCCAAACCGCGGGCCGAGCTTCACGGACCCGGTCGCTGGTGAAGGCGTCGAGAACATCGGCTCGTCAGGCGCGGCACCGCGCGGAAGTGAGGGAACGCTCAACAAGGCGCCGCGGAGTGAGAAAGAGAAGCCGCACCAGTACTAGCCGGCGCGTTAGGCGCTGGTCGATCGGCGCTGCACGACGCAGCGAGAGGCGGGGTGGCGACATCGATGCTGCGCGAAGCAGCGAGAGGCGGGGTGGCGACAATTCCGATGCTTCGAAACCGCCCTGCCACGCGGCAACCAGCGTCGCCGCTGTGGTTCCGCCGTGGCGGGTCGGTTTCGTTCATCGCCTAACGCGTTGTTTCGCCACCCCGCCTCTCGCTGCTTCATGCAGCATCGGAACTCTCGCCACCCCGCCTATCGCTTCTTCGTGCAGCGCCGTACAAGAGATTAGCGGTACGTCTCGAAGAATCCCGTTCCCTTCCCGCTGATCGGCCGCCCCCCGATCCGCCCGCTCAGCCGCGCGATCCCTTTCATCTGGATGAAAAACGGCAGCGCCGCTGAGGATCGGTGCCCGCCGCGCTCGGCGCCACGACGCATATCGGTGCCAATCGCGTCCTCGATTTCGAGATCCACTCGGAGCGTGTCGTCGCCGCGGACATCGACCATCTGCGCGCTCACTGGGACCCGCACCGCGCGGCCGTCGATGCGAATCGTCCGCGCATCCTGGTAGCTGATCATCGAGGGGCGGAACAGGGCGCGGAAGCCGAGTGAGTCGACGAGGTACAGGATGAGCGCGCCGCGCTCGGCGTCAGGCGTGTCGACGCGGCCGTAGAGAAAGGTGTAATCGCCGGCTCGGGCAGCCCCCCATTCCCAGGTCACGCCCTGCCAGACGCCCCAGTTGTGATCGTGATAGGCCTGCGCGGCCGTGAACTGCTCGCATGTTCCGCCGGTGCAGATCGAGCCCGATGCTTCGGCTCGCAACGCGGGCACCGCGTAGCCGGACACGATGCCGCCGCCGAGCGATGCGCCGGGAAAGTAGGCGCGCGCCTGCGGGGTGACGATCAGGTCGACGATCGCCACCTCGCCAGTTCCATCCGCACCGCGAGCCTTGGCACTCACATGGTATCGACCGTCAGGCAGCAGCCGGACTCGCGATTCGCCGACGTCGAGGTCGGCGCGACTGGTCGACAGCTTTACGGCGCCTGACGGTGCGTACGCAACGAAGCGGCGCTCACGCCGGCCCTCGTCGCGAAGTGTGACGAGCGTTTGCCCCCCCCACCGGCCGTCAGGGATGTCGCCACCGACGAGGAGCGTCACGAACGCCCAGCGCTTCCGATCGGCCGAGAGAACGTTGAAGTAGTGCCACTCTGCCCAGGACTCGCGTGCGACGGGCGTGAGATCGTCAGGCGGTAGATGAAAGTGGTCGATGTCGTGGCGCAACTCGGTCGGGGTCGGCTGCGCCCATCGACGGTCGCCGGCATCGTCGTCCCACCGGCCGGCCGCGAGCGGCGGCATCGCACCGACCGCGCGAGTCGCCGACGGGATCTCGCCGCTGGCGCGCACGGTACGCTCGACGCCGTCCGCGGTGCGCAGATAGAGCAGCGTGCCGTCCATCTGCGGCGCAACCGCCTTCACGTCGGCCGCGAGCCGCGGTGAGCCGAGCAGCTGCAGCTGGATGAACCGGGCATGATCGATCGAGAAGTACATCCCGCCGAGGCCTCCGGTCTTCATGACCTCCACGTCGATGCCTTCCGGGAGCACGGTCAGGTCGCCGCCGCCGACCAGCTTCTCATCGCGCGCCTGCGCGAGCAGTGCCTCGCCGATCGAGAGAAGCACGATCATCACCGCGACTCCAACTCCGTAACCGCCGAGCAGCAGCAGTGTCCTCGCCGGACGCAGCGCGAGATGGCGGAAGGCGAGGCGGGCGTACATCCCTAACGCTGCCCCGCGCCGGCCGCGGAATCCGGCCCGACCCGGATCGGAGCCGACCGCTCGTCGCGCACGACGAGGCCGTCACGCATGTGAATCGTTCGCTTCGCCGCGGCGGCGAGGTCTTCGTCGTGCGTCACCACGATCAGCGTCGTCCCGTCGTCGTTGAGGCGGCGGAAGAGCGATGCGATCTCGCTACCGGTCCGCGCATCGAGCTCGCCCGTCGGCTCGTCGGCGAGCACCAGCGCCGGGCGATTGGCCAGTGCCCGCGCGATCGCGACGCGCTGCTGCTCTCCGCCTGACAGCTGGGGCGGACGATGCCGCTCGCGAGCGGCGAGCCCGACGTACGAGAGCAGCTCGCGGGCGCGAGCCGCGCGTTCGCTCCGCCCCACTCCCGCTTCCGACATCGGGAGCTCGACGTTCTCGCGCGCACTCAATGCCGCGAGCAGGTGGAAGCGCTGAAACACGAACCCGATCCGGCGGAGGCGGAGCGCGGTCGCTTCGCCGTCGCCTAACGCTCCGACGTCACGGCCATCGAGGTAGACGTGACCGCGGTCGGGCCGGTCGATTGCGCCGAGGAGGTTGAGGAGCGTCGACTTGCCACAGCCGGACGGCCCGACGATCGCCACGTAGTCCCCACTGTCGATCTCGAGCGAGACCCCGCGGACAGCGCGCACTTCTTCGCTTCCCATCGTGTAGCGGCGCTCGACTGCCGCGAGCCGCAGCACCGGCCCGGTCACGCCGCCTCCTCGCGGAGGACGCGCGCGATCGGGAGTGATGCGCCGCGCCAGGCGGGCCACGCTCCAGCCGCGACACCTGCCACCCCGAGCAATGCGAGCGCCGTCCACGCCGCGCGCGGCTGGAAGAGGAAAAAGTCGATCGACTGTGGCAGTCCCGGGAAGCTCACGAGGATCGTATTCAGGTAGCGCGCGGTGACCAGGCCAAGGGCGAGACCGAGCAGCGAGCCGGCGAGCATCAGCACCGCGCCTTCGAGCATGATCTGCGCGATGATCGTCACGCGGGCGATCCCGATCGCGCGCAGCACCGCGAACTCGCCAATCCGCTCGTTGACGCTGACCGTGACGAGCGTCCCGACGAGGAGCACTCCAACGACCAGGCTGACGCTGCCGAGGATGAAGGCGAGCTGGCGAAAATAGCTGAGTCGCTCCTCCACCTGGGCGATCGCGGTCGCGGTCGAGATGGCGGTGACCTTCGGCAGCCGCGCGGCGATCCAGAGCCGGACCGCTTCGACATCGGCGCCCGGTGCCGCGCGGATCATCATCAGCGATGCCCGGTCCCGGCGCGCCGCGCCGCCTAACGCCTGGAGCGCGGCGATCGGCATTGCGGCGGCACGCTGTTCGCGCGCCAGGTAGACGAATCGCGCGCGGCCCGCGATGCGAACCACCCGGGGTGAGGTGAACCGGCGAAGCTGAGGATCGTAGCCACCGGCGATGGTCAGCGTATCCCCGACCTGGCGACCGCTCGCGGCAAGCAGGGCATCGTTGAACACGATCTCGGCCGGACCGGGGTCGCGGCCGGACAGCAACACGTAATCGCCCTGGAGTTCGGGGTCGACGCCGAGCGCAACGGAGCTGGTGGCGCTGCCGCTGGCGCGCGGCAGGTGGATCGTGCCGCCGAGGACCGGCGAGACCGCGGCGATGTCTGCCGACTCGCGGAGCGCGGCGGCGGTTGCGGTGGCGTCGGCAATCGTCGCTTCCGTATCAAACGGCAGTGTGCCCTTCGGTGCGACGCGGAGCTCGAATCCTCGGCTCGTCAGCAGCGACCGGAATGACTCGCGCATGCCGCTCGAGAGCATCACCATGTCGAGCAGCAGCGCGGCTGACACCGCGACGCCCGCGATGGCGAGCAGCGTGCGAGCGCGGTGGCCCGTCAGCGACGCGACGACGAGTCGAAGGATCACTAACGGCGGCCGAGCAGTCTGAGCGGATGGGCGCGCGCGAGTCGCAATGCGGCCAGCGCGCCGGCAACGATCCCGAGCACGATCGAGAGGACCAGCGCGAAGGCAATCGTTTGCGGGGTGACCAGAGCGAAGCGGAGCGGGGTGCGATACACCGCCTGATAGTGCGAGTTGACGATCAGCGTCGCGAGCCAGCCAAGCGCGACGCCGAATGCCGTCCCGAAAAGCGTTATGACCGACGCCTCGATCACGATCGACTTGACGATCGTCGCCCGCGAAATGCCTGACAACCGCAGCGCCGCGACGTCACGCCGGCGCTCGTCCACCTTGAGAAGCAGGATGCAGAGCAGGAAGATCGCGCTCGCGACGATCGTGATCACGCCAATCGCCCGGTGAAACCGGCTGACGACGGCAAAGGTCGCCGATGTCTCGACCGCGACGTCCTTCGAGCGGTGCGCGACGAACCCGAACGCCGCGGCATCGATGGCCGCGACCGCGCGATCGACCGATGCGCCGCCCCGCGTCTGCACCGCGAAGCGATGGACGCGATCGCCGTAGGCGGTGACCCGCTGCAGCTGGTCGAGATGCATGCGCACCCGGTACTCCTGCCGCGATACCTCGCTCGGGTCGGCCGACGGGCTCGTGATCGCGGCGATGCGCACCGAGTCGCCGCGCTCCCCCGGCTGCGCGATCACGACGACGGCATCGCCGATTTTGAGGCCGGCATCGGCCGCGAGACGCGAATCGATGGCGATCGTGCGCATCGAATCAGCGCTTCCCTGCCCGGCCGCCGCGGTCGCGAACGCGAATGCCGCGCCGATCGCCAGCGGGTACCGCGCGGGATTGCAGAGGGGGCGCAACGGGCGAGACCGTCTCACCCACCGCACCCCCACCCCCATGCGTTCGACGAGCTTGGCCCTGGCGTCAGTCAGCGCGCGGATGCGCAGCCCATGTCGTCGTGTCCTTCAGCGACTCCCGAGTTTCTTCGAGCGAGTAGGACGGCCGGGCGAACGCGCCCACGCCTTTCTTGATCAGCACCACGGCGGCCACGAGCTCCAGCACTCCGACGACGATGGCGCCGACCCACATGTGCCCATTCGCGGCGCGGCCGATGAGCGTCGCCACCAGCAGCGTCAACGCGACCAGACCGACAACCCCGGTGCCGAACGCCAACGTCAACCAGAGCGCGCCGCGCGCCCCCGCGTGGATGTTCTCGGTCATCTCGAGCTTCGCGAGGCGAACTTCGTCCGCGAGCAGACGCTTCGAGTCGTCGGTCAGGCGATGGATGAGGTCCGGAATTCCCGTGTCGGGATCGATGCGGGTCAATGTCGGGCGTGGCGCAGTCACTGGATTCCTCCGATCGGTCGCGAGATCCTGTCGCGGTACCTCCTGCGCGTGGAGATTTGCAAGGAGTGTTCCGACCGCTAGATCACCACGACGTGCGCCGCGAGCTGTGGCCCGAGCTGTCGCGCGGCCCCGTCCACTCGTACCGTAAGCGGTCCGCCGAACGGAGCGCGCTCGAGGAGCTCGAACTCGACGCCCGGCATGATCCCGAGCGACGCGAGGTAGCGAAGCCGCTCCGGGTCGTCGTCCTCCACCCGGGCGACGCGGCCGCGATCGCCCGGAGCGAGATCGGACAGCGCACGCCCGGGCGGGCCCTCCACGATCCGGCCTTCGCGTGTTGGGATGGGCGCACCGTGCGGGTCGACGGCAGGATTGCCGAGCGCCGTGGCCATCCGATCGACCAGCTCGTCGCTCGCCGAATGCTCGAGACGTTCGGCCTCGGCGTGCACGCGGTCCCACCCGAAGCCGAGGACGCTGACGAGATACGTCTCGATGACCCGGTGCCGGCGAAGCGTTCGGAGTGCGGTGCGACGCCCCTGCTCGGTGAGGCGCACGCCGTGGTAGCGCGCGTGATCGATGAGCCCCAGGCCAGCGAGCCGCTTGACCATTCCCGTCACGCTCGCCGCCGCCAGTGCGAGCCGGTGTGCGAGATCGTTGGTCGTGACGGGTGCGCCCGCGCCCGCGCGTTCAAGCTCATAGACCGCCTTGAGGCAGTCTTCGGCTGGCGCGGTCAGCCCGTCGGTTCGCTGGACCGCCGTCATACCTTGAATACGGGGGTACCGCCAGCGGGCGTGTAGCCGCTGATCCCCGCACGAACACACAGCACGGGAATGCGCGCCCGGTGACGCACTTCGTTCGCGACGCTGCCGAAGAGCATGTCCTTGAGGAAGCGGTGTCCGTGCGTCGACATCGCGATGAGGTCACAGCCCTCGCGTTCGGCCGCTGCGGTGATCTCCACCGATGGATCTCCGCCAGCGAGCAACGAGTCGGCGTCGATCCCCGATTCACAGAGCGACGCGGTGCACGCCTCGAGGTATTTGAGGTCGGCGCGCATCTCCTCCGATTCGCGCAACGTCAGCGACTGGAAATTGCGAGCGACGAACCCGTCGGCGACGTGGATGAGCACGACCGATGCCTTGCAGTGCGCGGCGAGCAGCCGCACATGATCGAGGATGGCGGCGTCGGTCGGCGTGTTCTCGAGTGGAACGAGGATGCGATGGTACATCAGCTCAGCCACCCCCGAACCGTGGTGCCGATGAGCCAGACGTTGAGCACCGCGATGACCGTGGCCACGGTGTATGCGAGCGTCTTCACCCATCGTGGGTTCACGAAGTCGCCCATCTTTTTCCGGTCGGATGTGAACATCACCAGTGGGATGACCGCGAAGGAGAGCTGGAGTGAGAGAATGACCTGGCTGAGAATGAGCAGCCGGGTGGTGCCGCTTTCCCCGTACATCCAGGCGACGATGACCGCCGGGACGATCGCGATGCCGCGCGTGATGAGCCGGCGCACCCACGGTCGCAGCCTGATGCTGAGGAATCCTTCCATCACGATCTGGCCGGCGAGCGTGCCGGTGAGCGTCGCGTTCTGTCCGGATGCCAGCAGCGCGAGTGCGAACACCGTGCTCGCCGCGGCCACGCCTAACGAAGGGGAGAGCAGCTTGTACGCATCCTGGATCTCGGCGACCCCGGTGTTGCCGCTTGTATGGAATGTCGCCGCGGCCACGATGAGGATCGCCGCGTTGATGAAGAGCGCGAACGAGAGCGCGATGGTCGAATCGAGGAACGCGTAGCGAACCGCCTCACGCTTCCCCTCGCGGGTCGCCTCGTAGCGCCGCGTCTGCACGATCGACGAGTGAAGGTAGAGATTGTGCGGCATCACCGTAGCCCCGAGGATGCCGATCGCGATGTAGAGCATGCTCGGATTGGTGATGATCTCCGGCCTGGGAATGAATCCCTTCATCACCGCCGCGAATTCCGGCTTCGAGATGAACAGCTCGAACACGAAGCACGCGCCGACGGTCCCGATGAGCGTGATGACGAGCGCCTCGAGCAGGCGGAAGCCCTTGTTCTGGAGGAGCAGCACGAGCAGGACGTCGACCGCCGTGATGACCACGCCGACCGCGAGCGGGATGCCGAACAGGAGGTTGAGCGCGATCGCCGATCCGATCACTTCGGCGAGGTCGCAGGCCGCGATCGCGATCTCGCAGAGCACCCAGAGCGCGAAGTTCACCGGGGGGCTGAAGTGATCGCGGCAGGCCTGCGCGAGATCCCGGCCCGTGACGATCCCGAGCTTGAGGGCGAGCCCCTGGAGGAGCACCGCCATCAGGTTCGACATGAGGATCACGCTCAGGAGCGTGTAGCCGAACTGGGATCCACCGGCCAGGTCGGTCGCCCAGTTCCCCGGATCCATGTAGCCGACAGCTACCAGATAGCCCGGGCCCGCGAAGGCGAAGATCTTTCGCCAGAAGCCGATGCCACTGACGGGGACCGTCTTGTAGACCTCCGCCAGGGTCGGGGTGAGCCGGGCTCGTTTCCATCCCGGCTCGTGAGGACGGGAAACTTCCGGGTCTTCAGGCCGGACGATCTGCGGGACTGCCGCCATGGCTTGGTGGTCGATGGGTTTTTTCGTGCGTCGGAAGTCCGAATTTAGTGCATACGAAATATTTCGCAATGGCCAGTCGCGTGCTTACCGAGGCACGCACTTGTGCGTCACAGATCACACATGGCCGCCGATCCGATCTCCGCCGCGCTCGAACAGCTGCTCGACCAGCATCGCGCCGATACCGACGGGGGCGATCGCCTGGTGCGGGCGGTGATCCGGCATTCCCGCGGGCTCATGCCCGCCGACCGCGAGGCGTTGCAGCGACATCTGCTCGACCTCGTCGATATCCAGCGGGCCGGGGCGTGGACGATTGCGCTGGAGGTGCTGGTTCGCAGCGGGACGCCGGCGACCGGACGCGCGCTGCTGCCGATGCTGACCGCCGAGGAACGAAGCGCGGACTGGTCGGACGCCGTGGTGCTCGCGATGCTCCGGCTTGGCTGCGCGAACGCGCTCGGCATGTGTCGCGATTATGTCCGCGAAGAGCTGCGGATGCAGCACCTTGGTGCGCTGCCGATGCTCTCGTGGCTCTACCGCACGGACGTTGCCTATGCGCTCGAGCTCGGGGCCCGCTTCTACGCCGACACGTTAGGCAGCGCGGGCGAGGCGCTGTCCGAAACGATACGGCTGGAGCTCACCCGCCATCTTCCCGGGCAGCTCGACGGCCTCCTCGCCAGCTCGACGGCACGCGTCCTCGACCTGATCGACCAGACGCAGGCACTCGACGCCTCGGCGGGGCGGGCGCTCGCGGTCATGATCCGGCAATACCTCACCGGCGGCGATTCGCGCAGCGAGCTCGGACCGCGCGCCGTCGACGCGCTCGGTGAGGCGATCCGGCTGCGGGCCGGGTGAGCAGCCTGCGCCGGTGCGCGGCGCTAGACGAAAATCGCGAGAAAGCCGCGGAGGATTCGCTCGGTCAGCCCCCAGACCACGTATCCACCGTGCGTGAACGCGGGCACAGTCAGCGACTGGCCGTGCGCCACGACTTCGGCGGTGATCCAGGCAGCGGTCTCGCGGAGTGAGGGGAGCGGGACCCAGAAGGCGGCCGCGACTTCCGAGCTCTCGACCACGGCGAGGCCGGAACCGACCGCCGCGACGTACGGGCGGACGATCACCCGCCTAACGGTAGGCGTCCGCGGCGAGACTTCGTCGAGCACGCCGAGGATCGTACCGTCGCGGTCGATGTCGATGGCCGTCTCTTCCCAGGTCTCGCGGACCGCGGTCCGCTCGAGCGACGTGTCGTCCGGCTCGCGGCGGCCGCCGGGCAGCGCGACCTGGCCGCTCCACGGGTCGCCCGCATAGTCGGCGCGCTTGATCATGAGGAGCTCGAGCGCCCCCGCTTCGCCGGGACGGAGCACGAGCGCTACCGCCGCGTACAGCGGGTGCTCGCCGGGCTGGCATTCGACGGTGCTGGGCGTGCGCGCGGCGAGCGTGTCGGACAGCCGGGCGATCTCGCGGTGCTGGAGGACGTTGGTGCTCATCGTCGCGCGATCAGTCGCACGATCCGCACCGGGCGTACCCGGCTCAGCTCTCGATCGGTCCGCCCGCTTCGACCCATGCGCGGTAGCCGCCGCGGAGCGACCGCACTTCGTACCCCATCGTCTGCAGGGTGTCAGCGG
This sequence comes from Gemmatimonadaceae bacterium, assembly GCA_031359795.1. Lineage (GTDB taxonomy): Bacteria > Gemmatimonadota > Gemmatimonadetes > Gemmatimonadales > Gemmatimonadaceae > JABFXC01. Next base: position 20,544 of record JANMAM010000204.1, on the reverse strand, counting down.
CGAGTGCCGACCGGCTGCCTCCGCCGCAGTAGACGACCAGTGTCTGTCCGCGGGGCAGCAGCGCCTCACCGCGGACCTCGATCGTCCCGCGCGGGAGCGGGAATGCGCCGGGGACGCGGCCGAGGTTGTACTCGTTCGGCTCGCGGACATCGACGAAGATCGTGTCCGGCGCGCCGAGCGCGGCGCGCGCCGCGTCGATATCGATCTCGGTGATGCGCTCCTTCGCCTCGTTGACGAGGTCGGTGCCGGACTTGGGGGTCATCGGGGACTGAGCCGGGGTTCGGCGAGCGGGGTCAGTGGACGTTGAGCGTGCCGCGGGTCGCGTCGAGCGTCGCCGTCAGGCCTAACGGCATGGTCCACTGCTCGTCGATGTGGCCGAACGGCGCATTGGCGACGGCCGGGACGCCGGCGGCGCGGGCCGCCTCATCGAGCACCTCCTCGAGTCGCCGCACGCCGTCCTCGCTCGTTTCCGGGCAGTCGGTGAACGCGCCGAAGACGATTCCGGCAACGCGGCTGAGCGCGCCAGCCAGTCGCAGCTGCGTCAGCATCCGATCGAGCCGATAGACTGCCTCGCCGACGTCCTCGAGGACGAGGATCGCGCCGTCGAGCGCCGGGAAATATGGCGTGCCAAGGAGCGCCACCAGCAGCGCGAGGTTGCCGCCGGCGAGGCGCCCCTCAGCCACCCCACCGCGAATCATTCGCGGCGCGGGCATCGCCCCGCACGAGTCGGTCGCATGGACCACCGCCCGCTGCAGCGAGTCGCGCGAAAACGCGCTCAGCGCGCCACGCGCGGTCGGCGCATGGAATGTCGCGATCCCGCAGCGTGTCTCGATCGCGGCGTGCAGCGCGGTGATGTCCGAGAAGCCGAGCAGCGCCTTGGGACGACGCGCGATCGCCGCGTAGTCGAGCGAGTCGAGGAGCCGCATCGAACCGTAGCCGCCGCGCGCGCACCAGACGCCATCGATGCCGGGATCCCTGAGCGCCCGATCGAGGTCCGTTAGGCGCTCCTCGTCGCTGCCGGCGAAATAGCCGCGCCGAGCGAGGACATTGACGCCGACGATCGGCTCCCATCCCATCGACTCGACGTTGGTGATCGCTCGCTCGAGGTCGCTCGCACCGCGCAGCGGTCCCGCGGGAGAAACGAGCGCGACACGCGAGCCGGGCGCGAGCGGCGCCGGACGGCGCAGCGATGCGCGAGGATGTGTTTTCGAGCGTGCGGTCGCGGACATGTTGGCGTGCGCAACGTACCGGGAGCGAACGATAGGGTCAACGGCGGCAATGAGGTGAAATGGCATTTGCTTTGCGACGACCGATGATCCCAACGGCGCGCACCGCAGCGACGCAATGCCCTGCAGGCGTACGCCGGAGTCATCCTTACGCAGCATGGAGGGATACACCATGGCGGATCGGGAAAAGGACCAAAGCTCCCAAAGCGGTAAAAGCGGCTCGTCCGGTAGTGGCTCGTCGGGCTCGTCGGGCTCGCCGGGCTCGGGCGGGTCGCAGCAGGGCGGCGGGTCGTCCGGCGGCAGCGGCCGCAGCGATCGCGGCAACCAGGGTGATGAAGGAATCGGCAGCTCGGCGACGCGCGGCGGGACAGGCGGATCGTCAGGCGGATTCGGCGGGTCGGGAAATGGCGGATCGTCAGGCGGCGGCCGTGAGCAGATCGGCGACGAGGCAGAGGGCGACATCGACGGGAGCTCGCGCAAGGCGAGCGGCTCCGGCTCCGGGGAGAGCAGCGGGATGAGCGGCTCGGGCGGCGGTGGCGGTTCGAGCGGTGGATCTGGCGGCTCCGGCGGTTCGAAAGGCGGAAGCGGCGGCGGTGGTGGCTCGAGCGGCGGATCGGGCGGTGGCTCCGGTGGTGGTTCGAAGGGCGGGAGCGGCGGTGGTGGTTCGAGCGGGGGTTCGGGTGGTGGCTCCGGTGGCGGTTCCGGTGGCGGCTCGAATGGCGGGAGCGGCGGCGGTGGATCAAGTGGCGGTAGCGGTGGTGGAAGCGGTGGCGGTGGCGGATCCAAGGGCGGCAGCGGCGGAGGCGGCTCGTCGGGTGGATCGGGCGGTGGATCGGGCGGCTCCGGGTCGGGCGGATCGTCCGGCGGCTCGGGCGGTGGTGGCGGCGGAAAGGGTGGAGGTCGCTGATCGCGGCTCGACCCCATCGAGTTCACAGCAGGAAAGCGCTCCGGCTCACGCCGGAGCGCTCTGCTTTTACGGCGTGACAACGCCAGAACACACTGGACGCGCCTCGCGACGACAACCAGAATTGCCGCGTGTCCCAGCCCACCACATCGCGCGGCCCTCGCCTTCCCCTGGCCGCGCAGGTTCTCATCGGACTGATCGCCGGATTCGCGCTGGGACTGCTGTTGGTCGCCACTGACCAGCGCGCCACCCGCGTCGCGGTCGCGATCGCGGAGCCGGTGGGGGCGCTGTTCGTGAGCGCCATTCGCATGACGGTGATTCCCCTCGTGGTCGCGAGCCTGGTCGTTGCGATCGCGACCGCCCCCGATCCGCGGACGGTCGGCACGGTCGGCGTACGCGCGCTCGGGTTGTTTCTCGCCGTGCTCTTCGCCGGTTCCATCTTCGCCGCGCTGCTCGCTCCTCCACTGTTCGCGCTGGTGTCGATCGATCCGGCCGCATCCAGCGCGCTGCTGGCGTCGGCAACCGGCGCCGCGGCCCTGGCCAAGGCGCCGATCCCGACGATCGGGCAATGGCTCGTCGATCTCGTCCCCGCGAATCCCTTCAAGGCAGCGAGCGACGGAGCGATCCTCCCGCTGATCGTCTTCGCCATCGCGTTAGGCATCGCGCTCGCTCGGATCGCTCCCGAGCGCGCGGCCGCCGTCATCCGCCTGTTCGAAGGACTCAACGACGCGATGATCCTGCTCGTTCGCTGGATTCTCGCGTTCGCCCCGCTCGGCGTCTTCGCGCTGGCGATTCCACTCGCGATCCGCGCTGGGGCGTCGGCGGCGGGGGCGCTCGTGTCGTACATCGTCGTCGCCGTCGCGCTGACCATCGCCTTCAGCGCGCTCGTGCTCTACCCGCTCGCCGCGTTCGGTGGCCGGATGTCGATCGCGCGCTTCGCCCGCGCCGCGCTGCCCGCACAGGCGGTTGCCTTTGGATCGCGATCATCGATGGCCTCGCTCCCGGTCATGATCGAGACCGCGCGCGACCGCATGCTGCTCCCGCCACCGATCACCGGCTTCTTCCTCCCCCTCGCGACCGCGACGTTCCGCGCCGGGAGTGCCGTTGCGCAGACGGTGAGCGTCATCTTCGCCGCGCACCTGTTCGGCGTCGAACTCGGGACGTTGCAACTGGCGACGATCGCCGTGACCGTCGCACTGACCACGTTCAGCGTCCCGGCGATTCCCGGCGGGTCGATCCTCGTCCTCGTTCCCGTGCTCGTCGCGGCGCGCGTTCCCCCGGAAGCAATCGGTGTGCTGCTCGGCGTCGACGCGATTCCGGACATGTTCCGCACGACCGCCAACGTGACTGGCGACCTCGCGGTCGCTGCGGTGCTCGGCCGCCCTCCCCGCGCGAAGGCGTGAATGAGCCGTTGTCGTGAGCGTTAGGCCAGGCGATGTCGCGGCTGGATTGGCGCTGGCGGTACCGTGGGTCGTCACGCCGCTGATCGCTGCCTGGCGCGCCGCTGGATCCCGCTCGCTGGACGAGGAATCTCCCAGCGCACCGAGCGACCCGCCGCTTGTCTCGGTCATCATCCCGGCGCGGGACGAAGCGGCGAACATCGAGCGGTGCCTTCGCTCGGTGCTGGCCACCACCTACCCTCGCCTGGAACTCCTCGTCGTCGACGACCATTCGAGCGACGGGACCGCCGCGATCGCGTCACGCGTCGCGGCCGCCGACCAGCGAGTTCGCGTCGTGCCCGCACCCGCGCTGCCGCCGGAGTGGTTCGGAAAACCGTGGGCCTGCCTTGCCGGCGCGCGCGCCGCCACCGGAGAACTGTTCGTCTTCATCGACGCCGACACCGAGCACTCGCACGATCTGCTGACCCGCACGGTCAACGCAATGCAGTCGCGCAGTGCCGAGATGTTGAGCGTCGCCGGGACGCAGGAAATGGCGACCTTCTGGGAGACCGTGCTGCAGCCGCAGATGTTCACGATGCTCGCGATGCGCTACGGAAGCACCGAGCGGGTCAACGGGTCCCGCCACGCCTGGGACAAGATCGCCAACGGCCAGTTCATCGCCATCACGCGCTCCGCGTACGATTCGATCGGCGGTCACGCGGCGGTGAAGGACAAGGTCGCCGAGGACCTGATGCTCGCACAGCGGCTGTTCCTCGCCGGAAAGCGCACCGCGCTCGTCCTCGGTACGAGCCAGCTGTCGACGCGGATGTACACGTCGCTTGGCGAGATCGTGCGAGGGTGGCGCAAGAACGTGTTCGCCGGCGGGATCGACGCGCTGCCCGCGCATCCCCTGGCTCGCGCCCTCTTCCCGTTAGGCCTGCTCGCCATGCCGGTGGGCGAACTGCTCCCGGTCGCGCTGCTCGCCGCCTGGCTCGCCGGCGTTCCCCTGCCCGACGCCACGCGCGTCTGGACAGCAGCTACGATCGCTGCGCTCCTCGTCGGCTGGTCCACGATCTACCATCGCGCCGGGCGCTCGGCCGCCTATGCTCTTGCCTTTCCGTTGGGCGCGGGCGTGCTGATCTGGATATTTCTCGGCGCGATCGCGCGGGGCAGCCGCGTCAGTTGGAAGGGGCGCAGCTACCAGAGCAGGTGAGCCGGCGGCCAGGCAGCTGATGCCTAACGCAGTTCGCCGCCGACGAGCAGCTCGTAGCCGGGAATCGTCAGGAAACCGGTGAATTCATGATCGAGCACGAGGCGGTCGAGCAGCGCGGCCGCAGCACGCAGTGCCGGCTCGGCCTCGCCGCGCTCGGCGATCAACGCCTCGAGGGTGGACGATCGGATCGCGACATAACGGTCGCGGTCCATGCTCGTGCCGTCGGTGAGCGTGGCATTGCGCTGCACCCACTGCCAGAGCTGGGACCGTGAGATCTCGGCCGTGGCGGCGTCCTCCATCAGGTTGTGGATGGCGACCGCGCCGGAACCGCGCAGCCACGCTTCGATGTATTGCAGCGCGACGTCGATGTTCGCGCGGACACCGGCTTCGCTGACGGTGCCACCCGGTACGCCGAAGTCCCTGAGCTGCGCCGGTGACACGTCGGCTGCGGCGCGCGTTCGGTCCTTCTGGTTCAGTCGGTCCTCGAGCACGTCGCCGAAGACCGCCGCCGCGACCGGGACGAGATCTGGATGCGCGACCCACGTTCCATCGAACCCGTCGCGCGATTCACGGAGCTTGTCCTCGCGAACGCGCGCGAACGCCGCCTCGTTGACCACTGCATCGCGACGGCTGGGGATGAACGCCGCCATCCCGCCAATCGCGTGCGCGCCGCGTTTGTGACACGTGGTCACCAGGAGCTCGGTGTAGGCGCGCATGAAGGGAATCGTCATGGTCAGCTGCGCGCGATCGGGAAAGATCGAGCCTCTCCGTCCGAACGTCTTGATGCTGCTGAACAGATAATCCCAGCGCCCCGCGTTGAGTCCCGCTGCATGGTCGCGCAGCTCGTGGAGAATCTCGTCCATCTCGAACGCGGCGAGGATTGTTTCGATGAGCACCGTCGCCCGGATCGTACCCGGCGGCAAGCCTAACGCGTCCTGCGCGGCGACGAACACGTCGTTCCAGAGCCGTGCCTCGAGGTGACTCTCGAGCTTCGGGAGGTAGAAGTACGGCCCGGAGCCTCGCCCGCACAGCTCCTTGGCGTTATGAAAGAAGTACAGTCCGAAGTCGAACAGGCTCGCCGAGATCGGCACGCGATCGACGGTGACGTGCTTCTCGACGAGATGCCAGCCTCGCGGGCGAATCATCAGGGTGGCGGGATTGTTCCCTAACGCGTAGCGCTTGCCTTCGGTGCTGGTGAACCCGATCGTCCCGCGGACGGCGTCAATGCAGTTGGCCTGGCCGTCGACGATGTTTTGCCATGTCGGCGACAACGCGTCCTCGAAGTCGGCCATGAATACCTTCGCGCCCGAGTTGAGCGCGTTGATCATCATCTTCCGTTCGACCGGACCGGTGATCTCCACGCGACGGTCGTCGAGGTCGGCGGGGGCTGGCGCGACGCGCCAAGTGCCTTCACGCACAGCTCGCGTCTCGACGAGGAAGTCAGGGAGGATGCCCCCATCGAGCAGCTCCTGACGCGCGATTCGCGCGCGGAGAAGCGTCTCGCGCGTTCCATTGAAGCGGTGATGCAGCCTCGCAACGAAATCGAGCGCCTCCGGCGTGAGGACCCGGCGTTGCGCCTCGCCCGCGTCAGCGACGACCCGTACCACACCCGCCGCTGGTTCCGAAGCCTGTGCCATAGGATGGCAGGATGGACACTCCGTGTGTTGGTGTCAACCGCGCGTTTCTGACCCGGCCCGCGTGAGAGCGGTGACCGTTCGCGAGCGCCGCGATGCGACTCTGGCGGGTGCTCACCATGCGCTCCGCCGCGGCTCTGCTCGGCGCACCACCGGGGATGGACGCGCTCGTCGCGATCGCCGCGGTCGCCGGTTGTGACGGCGCTTCGGCGCCCCTCGCCGTCGAGGCAAGAGATGCCTTTGGCTTCCCAGCCGCATTTACGGACGTCCGCGTCTGCGCAGGTCCTGGCTCGCTGCGCGCCCTGCTCCTTCGCTGCGATTCGAGCGCGGCCGCGCGTGAAACCGTCATGCGCGTTGCGGCGCGTCTCGCGAGCTGCACGCCACAGCTCCGCTGGCTCGTAGTCGCCGAGGACGAGCGTGCCGACGAGCGCGTCATCGCGACATGGTCGCCGAGCCGAGTACCGCCACGCGTCGCGGCGCTATCTGCGCAACGCCGACAGCTCGTCGACAGCGATGCCGAGACGCTGTGCGCACTCGCCGCGGCGGCCGGTCCCGACGACCTGCTCATCCACGCGCGCTGGCTCGAGATTTTGGGACGCGATGCGCTGAGTCGGCGCTTCTATCGCGAGCTCGAAACAGGGGTTGTCGTCGCTGCCGAGTCGCTGCCGCAAGAGATTCCGCACGCCGACCGGCGAACACTCGCGCTGTTCACGATCTCGCGCCTGCTGTTCCTCGCGTTTCTCGAAGCGAAGGGCTGGCTCGATGGCGACCGCGCGTTCCTTGCGCGCCTGCATGCGGCGACTGTCATCGCGGGCGGCAGCATGCACCGGCGGGTGCTCGAGCCCCTGTTTTTCGGGACGCTCAACACACGCGTGAGCGACCGCGCCGCAGCGGCGCGCGCGTTCGGGACCATTCCATACCTCAACGGCGGTCTCTTTACGCGCACGCCGCTCGAGAAGCGGTGGCGGAGCGCGCGCTGCTCCGATGCGGCGCTCGCGACACTGTTCGATGGGATCCTCGCGCGCTATCGCCTAACGGCGCGCGAGGATCGGGCCACCTGGTCGGATGCCGCGATCGATCCCGAAATGCTTGGCCGAGCCTTCGAGTCGCTGATGGCGTCGCAGGACCGTCGCGTGAGCGGTGCGTTCTACACCCCGCACGCCCTCGTCGCTGACGTCACCGCCGAAGCGCTCGTGCGGTATCTCGGCCCACCTCTCGCCGAAGCGGAGGCGTGGAGTCTCGTGTCCGGCGCTCCGCCTTCGCGCGAAATCGCGCCCCTTGTTCTCGCCAGGCTCGAGGCAGCGCGGATTCTCGATCCGGCCTGCGGGTCGGGGGCCTTTCTCGTTCACGCGCTCGAGCGGATCGCCGACCTCCGTCGGCTCTGCGGAGACGAGCGCGACCTGGGCGCGATTCGCCGTGAGGTGCTGTCCCGATCGATCTTCGGCGTGGACTCCAACGCGACCGCGGTCTGGCTGTGCGAGCTGCGCCTCTGGCTGTCGACCGTGATCGAGACCGGAGCCGACGACGGTGCGCGAGTGCCCACGCTCCCAAACCTCGATCACAACATCCGGGTTGGCGACTCACTGTCGGGGAGCGCATTCGGCGTGCCCGCTCCCGCCGAGCAGGCGTTGGGCCGCGCAGCGGCAGCCCTCCGGCTTCGCTACGCGCGCGCAACCGGACCTCGCAAGCAGTCGATTGGCCGGACGCTCGAACGCGCCGAGCGTGGGACAGCCGTCCGGGCATTGGATCGGGAGATCGTGCGGCTCACCGCGAAACGCCGAGCGCTGATCGCGGCGCGCCGGCAGCGTGACCTCTTCGGCGAGCGTCAGGCGTCGGCATTCCGCGCGAGTCGCGATGCAGAGCGCGCTGCGCTCCGCGCCGCGCTTCGGGCGGTGCGAGTCGAGCGGCGTGAGCTGCAGGCGGGAGGTCCGCTTCCCTTCTCGTACTCCGCCTGTTTTGCCGACGTCGCGGCGCGCGGCGGATTCGATATCGTAGTTGCCAATCCTCCATGGGTCCGGCTGCATAACATTCCCGCGCGAGCGAGACAGCAGCTGCGCGCGAGCTTTTCCGTTTTCAGGCTCGCGTCATGGGAGCCTGGCGCGCTCGGCGCCGGCGCGGGTCATGGCTTCGCGGCGCAAGTCGACCTCTCCGCGCTGTTCATTGAGCGCAGTGTCGGCCTGCTCGCCGATGGGGGCGCGCTCGCTGTCCTCGTCCCATCAAAGCTGTGGCGCTCGCTCGCTGGGGGTGGCGTGCGACGCTTCCTCGCTGTGCACGCGCCTCCCGTCGCGATCGAGGATCTCTCCGAGTCGGGCACCGGCTTCGACGCGGCGGTCTATCCATCACTGCTCGTCGCGGTCAAGCGCGGAGCGGCGCCGACCGTGCATTGCGCTCTCCGCCGCCGCGAGGGCGCGCTCCGATGGCGTGTCGCGCGCGACGCACTGGCGCTGGATGACACCGCGGGGAGTCCCTGGCTCGTGGCGCCGCCCGAGGCACGGTCTGGCTTCGACCGGTTGCGGCGCGGCGCCGACAGTCTCGCGACGAGCCTTTTCGGGCGTCCGCTGCTCGGCGTGAAGTGCGGGTTCAACAAGGCTTTCATCGTTTTGTCCGGCGGTCATGACGTCGAGCCGGCGTACCTGCGGCCGCTGGTTCGAGGTGAGACGCTCTCGCCGTGGACTGTATCGGTGACCGAGCAAATCGTCTGGACGCACGCGCCCGACGGGACCGTGCTGCCGGCGCTCCCGCGCGGAGCGGCGCGTTGGCTCGGTGCACATCGTCGCGAGCTGGTGGCGCGGTCCGACCTGCGCGGCGGTGCGCCCTGGTGGGCGCTCTTCCGCACCGAAAGCGCGCGGGCAGACTGGACACGCGTGGTCTGGGCGGATGTCGGTCGTTCATTGCGCGCCGCGCTGCTCGTGCCCGAAGACCGCACGGTGGCGCTGAACAGCTGCTACGTCGTGCGGTGCCCGACGCTCGAAGATGGACTGGCGCTGGTCGCGCTGCTGAATTCACCACTTTCCTCCTCGTGGCTGTCGCTCGTCGCTGAACCGGCGCGGGGTGGCTACCACCGCTACCTCGGCTGGACGATGGCGATGCTTCCCGTGCCGCCGGATTGGTCACGAGCCCGCACCATTCTCGCACCGTTAGGCAGGGAGGGAGTCAATGGCAGCCCGCCTTCGCCACACGAGCTTTTCGACCGCGCCATCGCCGCCTTTCGCGTCAGGCGCCGCGACGTTGCGCCGCTGGTCGAATGGGCGAGCCGCTGAACGGGTTCGCGGGCACGCTGCCGCTCGCGGTCGTTCGCCAGCGAATCGCCGAGCTGGTTCTTGCTCGTCGGCCGCCTGCCGACACAAGTGTCGGCGATGTCGCGCTCTGGCCCCACCAGCGCAACGCGGTGGCCCGGCTGCGAATGGCGATCGCCGAGTTCGGCGGCGCGCTCCTCGCTGACGACGTCGGTACCGGCAAGACTTTCGTCGCCCTCGCGATAGCGTCAGGCTACGCGTCGCCGCTAGTGGTCGCGCCGGCCGGGCTGCGCGAGGGGTGGTGGCGCGCCGCCGAGCGCGCCGGGCGAGTCGTTTCCTTTGTGTCCTTCGAGTCTCTCAGTCGCGGGCGCCGTCCAGGCACCGGGCACGACTTCGTCATCGTCGACGAAGCGCATCACTGCCGGAATCCGCGCGCGACGCGCTATGGCGCACTTGCCTCGCTTCTGGTCAACACGCCGGTCCTGCTCCTGTCGGCAACGCCGATTCACAATCGCCGTAATGATCTGGTCGCGCTCCTTGCGCTCTTCCTCGGCGCGAGCGCGAGCGCGCTCGGCGAATCCGAAATCGCGCGGTGCGTCGTCAGGCGGTCGCGCGATGTGCTCGCGAGCGCGGGTGCACTTCCACGAATTGTCGGGCCGATTTCAATTGCGACGCATCTGGTCGATGACATCACGCCGGACGCGATCCTGGCGCTGCCCCCGCCCCTGCCCGCCGCGGACGGTGGTAATGCCGGCGCGCTCCTCTCGTACACGCTGCTTCGCCAGTGGGCGTCGAGCCAGGGCGCGCTCCTTGCCGGCATCAGGCGACGCCTCGCCGTTGCGCACGCCCTCTCCGCAACGCTCGATGACGGTCGCTACCCAACCCGCGCAGAGCTCGCGGCCTGGACGCTCGGCGATGACGCGCAGCAGCTGGCGATGGGCGCGCTGCTGTCCCCGGCCGACCAGCGACCGCCGCGGGCCGAGCTTCGCGACGCCGTGGTGGCTCACATGGACGGGTTGCGGGCGCTGCGTCGCGCGGCGCTCGCACACCCTGACATCGATCGCCACCGCGCGCTGCGCCTGCGCGAGCTCTGGACCGCGCACCCCGGCGAGCGCTCGATCGCGTTCAGCCAGTTCGCGGAGACCATCGATGCCTACTGGCGCGAGCTTCGGACCGTACCGCGTGCCTGCGCCCTGACGGCCCGGGGAGCGCGCACCGCTGGAGGCGCCATCTCGCGCGGCGCGGCGTTAGGCAGCTTCCGGCCTGGCCACGGCGGGGATGCCAGCACCGTGGATTACATCAGTGCACTCCTGACGACCGACCTCGCGAGCGAGGGACTCGATCTTCACGACGCCTCGGTGCTGATCCACCTCGACTTGCCGTGGACGCCGGCTCGGCTCGAGCAGCGGGTCGGGCGCATCGTGCGTCCCGGCTCTCCGCACGCCCTCGCGCATCTCTACGCGATGGAGCCGCCGATCGGGGCCGCCGCACTGCTCGACATCCGTCACCGGCTCGTCGCCAAGCTTGCGGCAGCGAGAAGCACGCTTGGCGCCGTGATGTCCGGCATCGGCATCGAGCTGGAGCTCGATCGCTCGCCGACCGCGCCGACCACGGCGGCCGAGCGACTGGAAGCGATTCTGGACCGTTGGCGTTCGGCCGCTCTTGCGCCTAACGGCGACTGTCCTGACGTGTCGCAGGGTAGCGGCGACGTCGACGGGCGAGCGGCCATTGCGCCGGCGATCGCGGTCGCGCACGCCGCGGCATGGGGGTGGCTCGCGCTGGTCGCTGGCGACCGGGCGCGCCTCGTCGGTTCGCTCGATGGAGCGAGCGGCGACAATCCACGGTTCGCGGTGCGAATCTGCGACCGAATCGACACCCTCCCTGACGGTAGAGAGCCGCCTCCGCCCAGTCCCGGTCCGGCCATCGCCCGAGCGACGGAACAGTTGCGCTCCTGGCTCGATGCTCGCCGCGGCAGCGCGCTCGCCGGTATCGACGACATGGTCGCTGTCCGCGGCCGGCGGCGCGCGTTGACGACAATCGCCCGCCTCGCCGATGCGCCGGCGTCCGCGCGAGCCGTACTCTCCGAGTCGGCGGGTCGCGCCCTCGCCGCGGCCGGCCGGCCACTCGGTGCCGGGAGCGAACGGCTGCTGCTGGAGCTCGACGCCGAGCGAGCGACCTCCCCGGCCGGTTGGCTCGATGCAGTCGGCCGGCTGGCGCCCCCTGCCCAGGCCAGTCGTGCTCAGGGGAGCCGCACCGAGGAAAGGCTTCTCGCCCTGATCGTTCTCAGCCCGGAGCCGTGACCGGGGTGTCCTATTGCCTCGCCAGCCCGCCCGCCGTACGGTCTACGACTAGCTGAACCCTTCGTTCAAACCTTCCGACGGGTCGTGGTATCTCAGTCCGTGAACGACGGAACCACGACCGAATGGCGACCCTGGCTCTACTTCGCACCGAAACCGCGTCTCGGACCAATCTCGAATCGGACGTTGCCCTCGCGGTGACGGGCGACCGAGAGGCCTTCGAACGACTCTACCGCGCCAATGCCGGGCGGGTGTTCGCCCTCTGCATCCGGATGGTCGGTGACCGCTCGACCGCGGAGGAGCTCACGCAGGATGTGTTCGTTCGAGCGTGGAACAAGCTGGGGCAGTTTCGGGGCGATGCAAGCTTCTCGACCTGGCTGCATCGGCTGGCGGTGAATGTCGTGTTGAATGTTCGGAAGCAGCAGGGCCGGCACCGTGCCCGGCATGATGAGATGGACGAGGAGAGCAATTCGCTTCCCCAGCCCGGACTTCCGGTTCCAGGGATGCGGCTCGATCTCGAGGCGGCGATCGCGATGCTGCCACCCGGTGCGCGACGGGTGTTCGTGCTCCACGACGTCGAAGGCTACACCCACGAAGAGATTGCCGAGCAGAGCGGCGTGACCACGGGCGCGACGAAATCCCAGCTGCACCGCGCCCGGATGCTGTTGCGGGAGGCACTGAACCGATGACTACTACAATGACATGCGAGCAGTTCGAATCGCGACTTCCTGATTATCTGGAAGCGGATCTCTCCGGCGACGAGCGCGATGCGTTCGAGCGCCATGCCGAGAGCTGCGCGCACTGCCGGCCAATTCTGAATGAGCTGAAGACGATCGTCGCCAGCGCCGGTGTGCTCGGTCCGATCGAGCCATCGCGCGACCTCTGGAGCGGCATCGAGTCGCGAATCACGGCGCAGGTGGTGCCGCTTGCCCCGAGGCGGATGATTCCGCTTGCCGGTGGCATCGCGGCCGCGACACTGCTGATGGCAGCGACGGCCGGTCTGACCTATCAACTGACGAAGCGTGGCGGGGAGAGGGCGGCGACGAGCACCGCCGTCGCGAGCTCGGATCCACAGACACCGGCCGGGCCGGGTCCGATCATCGTCACCAGCCCGCCGCAGGTCGCCAGCAACACCGGCACGGACATCGTGTCGCCTAACGCTCTCTCGACTGGTGCCGTGCGCTCGACTCGCGCCGCGCGCGGCAGCGAGCCGGCAGTGAGCGCGGTACGCAACGGCCGCCGCACCGTGAATGCGGCGACCGTGTACGACCGCGAGATCTCCCGCCTGCACTCGGTCATCGAGGGCCGGCGTCGTGAGCTCGACCCGAAGACCGTCGCCGCCATCGAGCGCAGCCTCGCCGTGATCGACACGGCGATCGCGCAGGCACGCTCGGCGCTGGCCGCGGATCCCGCGAGCCGATTCCTCCATGGGCGGCTCAATGAAGTACTCGACAAAAAGGTGGAGCTTCTCCGCACGACGGCGATGCTTCCCGCACGTTCCTAGAGGATACTCCGATGAAGATCGCACATACCCTGATCGCGCTTGCGGTGCTCCATGCCGCTGGTGCCGCGAGCGCGGCACCAGCCCGGGCACAGGACGCCGAGCGTGACGCCCGTTCTGAGGCCCGGGCCACTTCCAGGCTCGACACCACTGTCACGATCGAGCGGGGCGGCACTGTCGACCTGCAGCTCGTGGAAGGCGAGATCGTGGTGACCGCCGGCACCGGCAACCAGGTTCGCATTCACGCCTACACCGAGCGCGGCCGGCTTCAGTTCTCGGCCAGTGCGTCGCGCGTCTCGCTCGACGTCAACTCGACGCGTGGCCGGGTCGGCGATACTCGCTATGAGGTCACGGTCCCGGTCGGCGTGCGACTCGAGCTCTCGAGCGTGTCGGGCGACATCAGCGCCCATGGCTCGAAGGGCGAGATGGAGATTGGCGCCGTCAGTGGCGACGTCGACGTCAGCGATGGCGTCGGCACCATCGACATCGAGAGTGTCTCCGGCAACATCAGGGCGGCACGCCTGTCCGGCGAATCGCGAATCGATGCGGTGAGCGGAGACGTCGAGTTGACCGACGTCAGCGGGACGCTCGAGCTTGAGACCGTCAGCGGCGAGATCACGCTCGAGGCAATGAAGCTCAAGTCGCTGCGGACTGAAACCGTCAGCGGTGAGCTCATGTATGACGGTACACTCGACCCGCAGGGCCGCTACGAGTTCCACTCGCAGTCGGGGGACATCCGCCTTCGCCTCCCCGCATCCGCTGGCGGCACCGTCCGTGTCGAGACGTTCAGCGGCTCGGTCGATAGCGAGTTCTCGATGACAATGCAGCCTGGCGACCATGGCATGGGCGAGCATCCGAAGCGCCTCGAGTTCACCTTCGGGAAGGGTGGCGCGCGCATCACCGCCGAGACGTTCAGCGGCGACATCACCATCGAAAAAGCCGGAACGCCATGATCGCATCGTACCGATCGTACCGCACGAGTTGCCTAACGTCACCCTGGAGATCGATCATGAATCGCAGCCCGCTTGCCCTGGTAATTCCCGTCGCCCTCGCCATGTCCGCCGCGACCGCCGCCGCACAAGCCACGACCGGCACGGCGGACAATGGCACCCGCTTCAACTGGAACGGGACGGTGCCGGCCGGCGCCTGGATCATCGTCCGCAACATGAACGGATCGGTCGCGGTGAAACCGTCGACGGGGCGCACGGCCGACATCAGCGCGATCAAGCGCGCCGAGCGGGGGGGCGACCTGAGCATGGTACGGTTCACGACCAAACCGCTGGCAAACGGCGGAATGCTCGTCTGCGCGCTCTGGGGCGACAACTCAAATTGCGACGAGGATAGCTATCACTCGAACAACAACGGCGACCACGGACGCCGCAAAAACGTCGAAGTCGAATTCACGGTCTCGCTGCCGAGCGGCGTGAACGTGAAGGTCGGCAGCGTGAACGGCGACGTCGAAGTGGCCGGCGCGACCGCGGAAGTGAGCGCCACCACGGTGAATGGTGACGTACGCGCCGTCTCGAGCGGTGGTCCGGTCAACGCGACGACCGTCAACGGCGATGTCCGCGCCAGCATGCGTGCGCTCGGCAGCGGCGACCTTCGCTACACCACCGTCAATGGTTCCATTCAGCTCGATCTTCCGGCGTCGCTCAGCGCCGACGTCGAGCTTCGCACGGTGAATGGCGGGTTCGAAACCGACTTCCCGATGACATTGACGGGTCGCGTCAGCCCGCGCCGCCTGAGTGGCAAGATCGGCAATGGTGGACGTGAGCTGCGTGCGAGCACCGTGAACGGATCGATCACGCTCCGGAAGAGCAGCTGACAGCGCCCGGCGTGGTGTGAAGCGGGCCCGGATCGCCGTTAGGCAATCCGGGCCCGCTGTGTTTCTTCGATCAACCCCGTCTCAGGGCAGCGCGTCGGCCGACAGCCCGTCCAGTTCCGCAGCCAACGCAAGATCCTTCTGCGTGATGCCGCCTGCGTCGTGCGTGCTGAGCGTGCAGACAATCTTCGTGTAGCGGATGTCGATGTCCGGATGATGTTCCAGCCGGTCGGCGACCGCCGCGGCGCGATTCACGAAATCGATGCCCGCGCGAAACGTCTTGAACTTGTAGCTCTTCACCAGCGTGTTGCCTCGCCGCACCCAGCCGGGCAGCTTGCCGAGCGCCCGCTGGATGTCGAGGTCAGGCAGCTGTGTCATCTGGTCTCAGCGGGGCGCTGGCGCCCGCGTCGTATCCGCAGTGCCACCGTTCTGCAGTGCGTCAGCAACCTTGCCGGCGCCGAGCACGATCACCTCGACGCGACGGTTCTGCTGCCTTCCGGATGCTGCGTCGTTCGAAGCAACCGGCTGTGACTCGCCGAAACCCTTCGAGCTGATCCGGCCTTCCGCCACACCGCCCGCCACGAGCTGTGTGCGAACCGCCGCGGCGCGGCGCTCGGAGAGCGATTGGTTGTAGCTGTCGCTGCCCTGCGAGTCCGTGTGTCCCTCCACCGAGATCTGATAGTTCGGGTACTGGTTGAGGATCGCCGCGATCTTCTGCACGTTGTTCGCAGCGCCCGCCTTGAGCGTCGCCTGGTTCACGTCGAACAGGATGTCGCTGAGGCTGATCACCAGTCCGCGCGACGTCTCCTTGATGTTCGTGATCTCGGCGACGAGCGAGCGAAGTTGATTGAGTGCGTCGTTCAGCTTCGCGTTCGCCTCTTCGGCAACGCGGCGAAGCGAGTCCGCGCGCTGTTCGGAGGCCGCATTGCGCATCTGCAGCGCGGCGATTTCCGACTGTGAAAGCTGCTGCTGCTGCGCGAGCGAGTTGCGCTGCGCCTCGGTGAGCGTGAGCAGCCGGTTCAGCCGCGCGGTCTTGAGGCTGTCGGTCGCGCGCATCGCCATTCGCCGGCGCTCTTCCGCCTCGGCGGTCTGCGCGGCGCGGAGCGCGATGTACGACACACCATCCACGTACTTCTGCGAGCGGTTCTTGGCGAGCGCCATGCGGGCGGAGTCGAGCGCCTGACGGGTCTTGATCATCTCCGCCTCGACCGTCTCGTTGCCACCGCGGGCGGCGAGCGCCGAGTAGATCGATTCGGCCTGGGTCAGATACTGCGGCGCCTTCGCGCTCGCGCATGCGGCGATCGCGACAGCGGCCAGTGTGAGCGTCGTGGCGCGAAGCAGTTGCGTGCCGTTCATCGTGCACCCTCCTGTGGTGGCAGCGACGAGAGCGCCGCCTGTGCGGCTGCCTGTCCGTGCTCCGCCTTCATGCGCATCGCGGTCGCGCGGGCGAGGCGGGCGTCAGCCGTGGCTTCGCGCGCATGCATCGTCGCGACGTCCGGGTTGCGGCCGATCTGCTCCTGCTTCGCGAGGTCGAGATGCATCCTCGCCCCGGCGAGCGATTCGCTGGCGAGCGAGTCCGCCCCGGCGGACTGTGCATCGGCGATGGCCGACGTCGCCTCGGCGATCGCGTTCGTCGATTCCATCGGGAGCGTCCGCGGGAAGCCGCCGGCGCTCGCACAGGCCCCCAGCAGTCCTGCAGCCATCACCATCGCGAGTTGTCCCCGCATGAATTCCTCCTGTCTGTAGGTGCCGCCAGCGGCGCCGGGTTCTCGAGACCCCGAGCGCCGATGCGCGCGGTCGTGCTTCGGTGTATATTCGGTGATACACCTGTACCACTTCGTGCAACAACCATGCTGCCCAACCGTCGCCTCGTCCAGACCGCGCTCTTTCCAGAGGATGATCCGGCGGTCGTGCGCGCGCTCCGCACGATCGGCGAGCAGAAAGATATCCGCTACCACTCCGCCCCGGCGAAAAATGTTCTGAACGGGCCGGAGGTGACGGGAATGGGATACTGGTCGGTGAATCCCTACGTCGGCTGCGCCTTCGGATGCGCTTACTGCTACGCGCGCTACGCGCACCGTTATGCGATGGAGCGCGCCGCGGCCAGCGAGGTGATGGACGAGACGCTGGCTCGGGACTTCGCCGGGATGGCGCCCTGGCTCGCGTTCGAGCGACACATCTTCGTGAAAGAGAACGCGCCAGCGGTATTGCGCAAGACGCTCCGCTACGGGAGCGACAGGCATCGTGCATTGATCCAGGGCGACCGGATCGTCATTGGCACCGCGACCGACCCGTATCAGCCAGGCGAACGGAAATTCCGCATCACCCGTGGAATCCTCGAGATCCTCGCCGAGCACCCCGACCTCTCGATCACGATCATCACGAAGAGCCCCCTCGTTTCGCGGGACATCGACGTGCTCTCGCGAATCAATCGTCACTCCTCGTTGTCGATTCACATGACAATCACGACGATCGATCGCGAGCTTGCCCGGCGCATCGAGCCACGCGCGCCGACCCCGGAGTCGCGCATCCGGGCGCTCGCGCGCGTCCGCGAAGCCGGCATCGACATCGGCGTGAACTGCATGCCGGTGATGCCCGGCATCACCGATAACCCCTCGCAGCTCGAGGAGCTTGTGAAACGCGTTGCCGCGGCCGGCGCGACGCACGTCAACTCCTGCGCGCTCCGCCTGCAGTCTACGGCACGAAAGCGCTACCTCCCCTGGATCGCCGCCGAATTCCCACACCTCGCGGCGCGGTACCACAATACCTACGCCCGCGACCATAACGCTGGCGAGAAATACCGGGCCGGCCTGGCGAAGTTCTTCGACTCGCTCTGCCGAAAGTACAAGGTCCGCGGCTGGACCTACGATCCGAACAACACGGCCGACGACGAAAACGAATCGCCAGGCTCCGAGCTGGCCGAGCGGTTCGAGGCGTTTCCGGAGCAGATGACGTTGGGGCTGTGACCGCGGCGGGCGGACTGCGGCACCGCCGTTCTCGCCTACATCACGGGATCCCTCGTGTACCGCGTGATCCAGCCATTCACTTCCCGCCACCACAGTCGCTGGTTCTGCGGTTTCCCGATCCAGTGACCCTCGTCCGGGAAGACCACCAGTCGCGACGCCACGCCGCGACGCTGGAGCGCGGTGAAGAGTGAGAGTCCCTCCGTGTACGGCACCCGGTAGTCGAGCTCACCATGCACCACCAGTGTCGGCGTGTTCATGCGGCCGGCGAAAAGGTGCGGCGACCATTTGCGGTACTGCTGCGTTGACGCCGTCGAGTCCCAATAGGCGCCGCCGAACTCCCAATCGGTGAACCAGAGCTCCTCGGTCGCTCCGTACATCGCTTCGAGGTTGAACACACCCGCGTGCGAGACGATCGCCTTGAACCGGTTCGTGTGGCCATTGATCCAGTTGACCATGTAGCCACCGTATGAACCGCCGGCCGTGGCGAGCCTGGTCGAATCGATGAACGCGAAACGCGAGGCGGCCGCGTCGACCCCCTTCATGATGTCCTCGTACGCCTTCCCACCCCAGTCCTTCGACACCTCGTCGACGAAGCGCTGGCCGTAGCCCGTCGACCCGCGCGGATTGACGAACATCACCGCGTTCCCGGGCGAGGCGAACATTGCGTAGTTCCAGCGGCCGTGCCAGTTGTCGATGAATGCGCCCTGCGGCCCTCCGTGAACGAGGACGACGGTTGGGTACTTTTTTCCCGCCTCGTACTGCGGCGGTTTCATCACGAAGCCCTGCACGCTGTCGCCGCCGGCACCAGCGTACCAGAATTCCTCGAGCGGCCGCAATGCGAGGCCGCTGATTCTTGCGTCGGTCTCGTGCGTCATCTGCCGGGGCGCGTCCAGCCCCTTCGCCGTTAGGCGCGCGACGTAGACCTCGGCTGGCCGATCGGCCGCGTCGCGCTGCCAGGCGACGACCCGCCCGTCGCGCGACCAGTTGAAGGCGGTGTTGTTCCGGTCGCCGATCGCGACCACCGGAGTGCCGGTCGCCATGGCGCGCGCGTCGAGCACGACGCGGAACAGCTTGTCGCGCCCGCGGTCGAGCGTCGCGATGTACATCGTCTTCATGTCGGGCGCGAAGACGTACGAATCGGCGTTGCGGTCCCAGCTCGGGAGCAGCTCGCGGCTTGTCTTCGCCCCGCGATCGTAGAGCATCAATCGCCCGCGGTCGGCCTCGAATCCCCCGCGCGCCTGCGACTGGTAGGCGATGTAGCGGCCGTCAGGCGAATACACCGGGTTCACGTCGGCGCCCTTGTTCGCCGCGGTAATCACCTCGGCGGTTCCGCGCCCATCGGCTGGCACGACGTACACGTTCAAGTCAGTGCTCCACGCGTCCGCCGTTTTCTGATCCTTCGCGGTGTAGGCGACCTCGCGACCGTCAGGCGCCCACGCGTACGCCTCGCTTCCCCCGAATGGTGGGGGCGGAACGTCGTAGTTCGCCCCCGCGGTCAGGTCGACCGGTGCACCGCCGGCCAGCGCGACGGTGTAGAGATGCGAGCGCGTCCCGTCGCTGTACGCCGTCCAGTGGCGGTAGAGCAGGTTGTCCGCGATGTGAGCCTTCACCTTGGTGGTGTCGGCTTCCTTTGCCTTGCCGACGTTGCACGCGTCGTCCTTGCAGTCGGCGTAGACGGCGCTGGTGAACGCGATGCGATCGCCTGACGGCGACCAGACTGCGCCGCTCGCGCCGCCGTTGATCGTCGTCAGCTGTCGCTTCGAGGCCCCGCCCGCGTCGGCGACCCAGAGCTGCCCGCCGCTCGTGTAGGCAATGGACCGTCCATCCGGCGACCAGCGTGCCTCCGTCGCGTTCGTGGCCGAATCAGGGAACTGCCGCGCAGCGCCACCGCCGACTGGCATCACGAAAGTCCGCGTCGTGCGCTTGTTCGCGGCAATGTCGGTCGTGCGAACGGCGTAGAGCAGCCGCGCGCCGTCAGGGGAGAGCTGGGGATCGGACACGCCCGGCATCGTCGCGAAGTCTTCGAAGGTGATCGCTCGGCCGGCCAGCGGCGCCGCGCCGACGGCCGACCTGGTCTGCTGGGCCGCACAGGCGGGAGCGGCGATGACGAGGAGAGGTGCGAGCGCGGCTGCGAAGAGACGACGTGACATGCGTCCTGTCGGTGACATGGTTGGTGAACGGTGATTTCGCCGGAAATCAGCCGGCGGCCGTGACCGTCCCGGACATTCGCGCGCGAACGCTCGCCGCGCAAGCGCGAGAGGGGGGGGCCCAGGGACCGGGGCCCCCCCGCGGCACCCCGCCCCCCGCGGGCCGGCGCGGGGGGTGCTCGCCGAGAAAGGCCGGCGCGGGGGGGGGGGGGTGGGGGG
>JANMAM010000159.1:0-28487 GCA_031359795.1 Gemmatimonadaceae bacterium | reverse complement strand
GGCTCGTCGATCAGCGCGACCACCGCGTTGATGATCTCGCGGATGTTGTGCGGGGGGATGTTCGTCGCCATGCCGACTGCGATCCCGCTCGATCCGTTCACGAGCAGATTTGGCAGCGCCGACGGAAGTACCGTCGGCTCCTCGAGCCGGTCGTCGAAGTTCGGCGCGAAATCGACAGTGTTCTTGTCGATGTCGCTCAGCATCTCCATCGCGATCGTCGTCAGCCGCGCTTCGGTGTAGCGGTACGCCGCCGCCGGATCGCCATCGACGGATCCGAAGTTCCCCTGCCCATCGACGAGCGGGTAGCGGAGCGAGAACTCCTGCACCATCCGGACGAGCGCGTCGTACACGCTCGAGTCGCCATGCGGGTGGTACTTGCCTAACACGTCACCGACCACCGTGGCGGCCTTCTTGTACGGCCGACCCGGCACGAGCCCGAGCTCGTTCATCGCATAGAGCACGCGCCGATGCACCGGCTTCAGTCCGTCGCGCACGTCAGGCAGGGCGCGCGAGACGATCACGCTCATCGAGTAGTTGATGAACGATTCCTTGATCTCATCGTCGATCAGCCGCGGGAGAATTCGCTCGCGGTTATTCGGTGCGGTCATGCGTTTTCTGGAGCTGCGGGGGAGCCCGGCGATGCCGGTTTACAGCCGCTTCGACGGGGCGGCGGATAGACTAATGAAGATAGCCGAACAGGGAGCGAAAAGCAATGCGCCATGCCAGTCGTAACTGCATTCGTGACAACGTTTTACGGAGGCAGTTTTTCCGGCTTGGCGAGGGTATCTCCCCCGCCCGCGCACGACGGCGAACAGGGCTGCCTAACGGCGGGCCGGGGGAGACTGCGGAGGCGTCGCCGGACCGGCGATCGGCTCCTGCTCTTCGAGCGTGTCGGCCAGGTGCGCGGCCTCGGTCGCCCGTTCGTGCGCCTCACGCTCGGTCCGGTACCGGTTGTACCACTCGCGCGTGACCTCGCCGGCCAGCTCGCGGTTGCCCAGCCCAAAGGCGAGCGCGCCAGCGAGCGCCACCGCTCCGAAGAGAATCGCGAATGCGGTCGTCACGATCTCGGTCGCGATGCCAAGCACCTGCAGTGCCATGAACACCGCGAGCACGATCACGCCGGCGCGCCCGATGCGCGATAGCGCGGTGCCGCCGTGCACCGCGCCGGCCGAGGTCGCGATCAACCCACCGACGAACCCGCCGAGAATGATCCCGAGCAGCAGGATCACGATCGCCGCGATCACGCTCGGGATGTACCCGAGCAGCTCGTTGAACACGTTTGCCAGCTCGTCGAGCCCGAGCGCGGTCGCCGCGACGAGGATCACCGCGAACATGATCAGCCAGAAGATCAGCGCCGCCAGCACGCGGGTCACGTCGATCCGCGTGCCGCTGCGCTCGACCGCGTCCATTACCCCGCCCCGCTCCAGCGCCGCGTTCAGCCTGATGCGGCGGAGGAAGCGGAGCACCAGCCGCTCGACGACCTTCGCCAGCAGGTAGCCGGCGAAGAGGATGACCAGCGCGCCGAGCATCGCCGGCACCAGCTCGCCGAACACCTGCGTGAAGCTCGCCTGCAACCGCTCAGTGAAATTCATGGACCGCGAACGTTAGGCTTGTGAACGGCGACGCCGACTGCTCAGAACGTCGCCTGGACCAGCGAGTGCATCCCCGGCGTCTTCGCCGCGGTGAGCATGAGACCCATCGGGTCGAACCGGAATCGCACCGCCGACCGCCGCCCCGCATCCCCGCGCGGCGGCATCAGTGCCTCAGCCAGCGCGAGCCCGCCAACCGCTCCGACCGTCGCCGCGATGTACGGCGCGACCGAATCGTTCTCGCGGTTCGAATGAAATAAAGTGTACGCGCCGGCGCCGACCAGCGCACCGCCCGCTGCGCCGAGTCCGAGCATCCCCGCCTCGTAGGGCGTGTGGTCGAACCGCCGTGCCAGCAGGAAATCACCCGCGACCGCGCCGACGATGAAGCCCCCGGCCGCCGCCGAGTTGACCGCGGTCTGCTTCCGGTCGCGGTATCGGCTCGTGCCCCGCGTCTCGCTGCCACTGCGCACGATCGCGTGAGCGATCGTCCCCGCGGCCAATCCGCCAACCGCGCCGGTCGCCCACATCGCGCCGACGTCCCCCGGGGTCAGGTTGTACGCTGCGCTTCGCGCGTACTGCAGCCCGAGTGGGTAGCCGGCCAGCACGCTCACCGCGAGCACCCCCGCCTCGGTGCGCGTCGGATAATCCTGGTCGCGCTCGTGGCCCGCCCGCGTCAGCAGGAACGCTGTCAGCAGCGTCGCGTCGGCGCCGAACGTCGCACCCGCGACCTCTCCGTCAGTCAGCGACTGGCTCACCGCCAGCGCCCCGAGCGTGCCGCCGATGCCACCAACGAACGCGGCCGCGCCCTGCACGTTGCTGTTCCCATGGGCCGCGTACGCGAGCCCGAACCCGACGCCCGCGCCGTGCACCGCCGTCAGCGTCGAAAGCACCGTCTGCTCGGGGGTGATCGTGCGAGTGCGGGCGAGCTGTGTCGCGGCGTAGAACGTTCCCCCCGCCCCGAGCACGTAGGCCGCGACGCGGCCCGCCGTCTGGTTGGACAGCGCATACGCGAACGCCGGTCCATAGACCGTCGCCGCGAGTACCCCCTGGTTCATCACGAACGCATCATTTCGCGCCGCGGTCGTGATCTGCTGCCTGACGTTGCTCAGCCCCGTCCCGACGCGCGCCATCTGGTCCTCGAACCCTGCCGGCAGCGTCGACGTCCGCTCCCGCAGGTACTCGCGGTCGGGGCGGGTGATCGCGTAGCGCTCGACCGTGCCGTCGCGGCGCTCGACGACGATGGCATACCCCTCGCTGCCTAACGCGTAGAGCCTGGCGGCGATGTAGTCACCGGTGATCCGCCAGGCCGGAGGCGAGAGCTGGAGCCGCGCGGCCGTGCCCGGCGTGATGACGATGACGTTCCCGGCGCTGTCGAACGGTTCCGGAACCTCGACGACCTGCGCGCTCGCGCGCGTCGCCAACGCGACGGCGAGAGCGAAAAGAATGCGTTTCATTCGAATGGGGGGTTGGACGCTTCGCCACGCGCCACGGGGCGCCCTACGAAACGAGATGCGTGTCGGGAACTGTCCTAGAAGCTGACACGCAATACGGAGAATGTACCTCTCCGGCTCGTCGCGGCGAAGACCGCACCGACGGGATCGAATGTGATCTGCGTCCGCCTCGGGTTGATCTCGCGCGCGATGCCGGCGCTCTCCGCGTCAGTCCCCACGACTCCAATCCCACCCGCGCGGCTCGAAAGGATCCGGCGCCCGCCTGGACGGGGATGCACCGCCGCTTCAGTGGCGGCAGCTCCGAGGATTGCGCCCGCAACCGCGAGACCGAACCCGCCCTGTGCAGTCGCGTTGCCGAGCGACGCGACTCCGCCACCAACGAACGCGCCGACACCGGCGCCGGTCCAGAGCAGCGTTGCCTCGGACGTGGTGTGATCTCGCGGGCGGACCAGCCACCGGTCACCGGCGAACGCGCCGACCAAACCGCCCGCGGTCAATGCTCCCGCGATGACTTGCCCATCGGTGTTATTGTCGATGAACGGTATCGCCGCTGCAGCGACCCCAATCAGGGTCCCGAGCGTCATCGCGCGGACGTCACCATCCGTCACGGTGTACGGCGCGCGCCGAGGGTAGCTCGGCCCCCACATGTATCCCCCGATCATCCCCGCCGCCACACCGCCGACTGCGGCGCGGCGCGATGACTCCTGATTGAATCCACCGGCCATCCCGATGACCCCGGCAGTCACGCCCGCCGTGAACGTCGCGCCAAAACCCGACGCCGCCGCCTCGGCGTCAGTCATCGTCCGCGCGGCACGGAGCCCGAGAAGCGTTCCGCCGACCGATCCGACCAGAAGCGCTGCTCCATGCTCGCCGGCACCGGGTCCGCCGTCGCTCTCACCATCGCCCCCTCGCACTGCGTACAGCAGCGCCTCGCCGAGCGCGGCGCCATGAAGTGCGGCGTGCGTCGACAACCGGTTCTGCGCCGTCGTGATCGGCGGCGATGCGTTGCGCCGCGCCAGTGCGGCCGCGAATGTACCGCTCGCCACGATCAGCTCGGCGGCGAGCGCCCCCGACCCATCCCCCGAGTTCCCGCTCACCATCGTCGCCGCGGCCGGTCCGTAGAGAAACAGTCCGAGCAGCGCCTGGTTGCGCACGAAGGCATTCCCCGCCGGATCCGACGCGACGCTCGTTTGCTCGCCGATGCCGGCGCGCTGGCCGCTCGCCAGCGCGGTCTCGATGACGCCGCGCAGGGCTTCAGCCGATTCACCGCTCAGGTCATAACGGTCAAAGGTGCCGTCCGGCCGCGTAACGACCAGCGTGTAGCCGCCGGTGCTCTTCATGAAGAGCTGCGCGCTCGCGAAGCTGCCGAGTACCGGCCAGAGGGGCGGCCCGAGGCGGAGTCGCTCCGCC
This sequence comes from Gemmatimonadaceae bacterium, assembly GCA_031359795.1. GTDB lineage: Bacteria > Gemmatimonadota > Gemmatimonadetes > Gemmatimonadales > Gemmatimonadaceae > JABFXC01. Next base: position 24,037 of record JANMAM010000159.1, on the reverse strand, counting down.
AGCGAGGGCGTGATCGTCGGGACGCGGCCGACGCTGTCGAAGGCGACGGGACGTTCGCTCACCTGCGCGCCCACCGGGGCGGCCGCGAACAGGACAAGAAGTAACGTTAGGCAATGGTGCTTCATACGGCGTGTTGGCCGCTTCATGCGGCGTGTGAGAGGTGTCGAAGTTACGTGCGCGTTCCCCGCTTGACGTCGAAGATCGCGCTTCGCCGGCAACGCGGACAGATCAGCCACTCGCGCTTGCGAGCGTAGCCCAATCCGAACGATCCGCCGCCCACCGGCCGGGTCGTCATCCGGACGCCACACCGCGGGCAGACGAGGTCCTCGCCGGCGACTACCGCCAGCCGCAGCACGCGCTGCTCGTCTTCGGTAAACTGCGCGCGCTCCGGTTCCGTCACATATCCTCGAGCGCCCGCCTCAGCGCCGGCGGGATCGGCATCGTCCGCCCCTCGGAATAATCGTACGCGACCTGGACCGTTTCCCCTTCGGCGACCAGCCGGTCGTTCTCCTCCGAGGCGAGGATCGTATAGGCGAACGAAAATCCCTTCGTCCGGATCTCCTTGACGCTGATCTCGATCGCGAGCGCAACGCCGATGTTCGCCGGACTGACATATTTCACCCGCGATTCAGCGACGATCAGCGGGGGATCCGATGCATCGGCCCCGGTCAGTCCCGCCTCGCGGACGACGTAGTTCTGCCACGCCTGCTCGCGCGCCCATTCGAAGTAGGTCAGGTAGACCGCGTTGTTGACGTGACCCTTGGTGTCGTAATCGGAGTACCGGGTGACGAGTGCGAAACGAAGCATGTCGGGTTGAGCGGCTGGTGGGCGTCGGGTGAACGTCAGGTGGTGTCAGACGGTGACGACGATCTTTCCGAACTGGCTCGCGTCCTGCAGCCGCTCGAACGCGAGCCGGCCCTCCGGCAGCTCGAAGACGCGATCGATCTCGGGAAAGAGGCGGCCGGCCGAGAGCTCGGCCGCGATCGCGTCGAACTCGGCGTCGTTGCCCATCGTCGAGCCGAGGATCGACCACTGATTCCAGAAGAGCCGGCGCTCGTCGGTCTCGATCATCGGGCCACTCGTCGCGCCACAGGTCACGAGCCGGCCCCCGCGCCCGAGCGCGCCGAGTGAATGCGTCCATGTCGCCTGGCCAACGCTGTCGATCACGACGTCGACGCCGCGCCGGTGATTGCGGCGGCGTACTTCGCGCCCGACGTCGGTGGTGGTGGAGTTGATCGTCTCCTCCGCGCCGAGTGAGCGGGCACGCGCCAGCTTCTCGTCGCTGCGCGACGTCACCCACACCCGCGCGCCGAGTGACGTGCAGATCTGCAGCGCGGCGAGCGCCACGCCGCCGCCGATTCCCTGGATGAGCACCTGCTCGCCCGAGCGAACGCGTGCGCGCGTGACGACCATGCGCCAGGCGGTGAGCGTGGCGAGCGTGAACGCCGCGGCGCTCACGTCGGTGATCTCGGGCGGGATGCGCCTGACGTTCGCCCCCGGGACCACGACGTACTCGGCGAGCGTCCCCGGATGGTGCTCGCCGAGTATCCCGAAGCGCACGCAGAGCGACTGCTCGCCGGCGAGGCAGTACTCGCAGGTTCGGTCGCTGATCCCCGGGTTGATGATCACCCGGTCACCAGGTGCCACGTCGCGCACCGCGCTCCCGACCGACTCCACTTCTCCTGTCGCGTCAGCGCCCATGACCCATTTCGGCGTGATCGCCACCCCGGGAAGTCCCGCGATGACGAACAGGTCGAGGTGGTTCAGCGCCGCGGCACGGACCCGAACCCGGACGTCGGTCGGCAGGCGGAGCTCGGGTTCAGGAACGTCGGTGCGATACTCGAGACGTTCCAGCCCCCCGTGAGCATTGATGACGAGCGCTCGCACGTGGTGGTCGCGTTATATTGGGCGGAGAGCATGAATGCTACGCCCCGCGCCCGGCGAATACCAGCGCGGTTTGACTCCGGATTGCTCACGACCCCCGCTCAATGATCTCGATCAAGGTCCCGCCGCTCGGAGAGTCGATCGTCGAGGCGACTGTCGCCCGCTGGTTGAAGAAGGACGGCGACGCCGTCACCGCCGGCGAGACGCTGGTCGAGCTCGAGACCGACAAGATCACGGTCGAAGTTCCCGCGCTCAAGGGCGGCGTGCTCGTCAAGCGCGCGGCGAACGAAGGGGACGTCGTGAAGGTGGACCAGCTGCTCGCCGAGATCGACGAAAACGCCTCCGCCAGGCCGCAGGGCGCCCCCGCACCCGCGGCGCCGGCTGCTGCACCACCGGCCGCGGCATCACCGGGCGCGCCCGCCCAGCCCGCCGCGACAACCGGGGCCCCGGCGAACGCAACGCCGGCCAAGGTCTCGCCCGCGGCGCAGCGCGTCGCCGCCGAGCAGGGGATCGACGCGAACGCGGTCGCCGGCACCGGGCGTGGGGGTGTCGTCTCGAAGACCGACGTGCTCGATCAGGCGGCGCGCGGCTCGGCGGCCGCGGCGTCGGCACTCGCCGCACCGGCCAGGCCCGCCCCCGGCCTGCCTAACGCAGCGTCGATCGCGGCCAGCGCTCCGCGCCCGGCGAACGGCGTGCGCGAGACGCGCGAGAAGATGACCACCCGCCGCAAGCGCATCGCCGAGAACCTGCTCAACGCCCGCCAGTCGACCGCGATGCTGACGACGTTCAACGAGATCGACATGACCGCCGTGTCGCAGCTCCGCGAACGCTTCAAGGAGAAGACCGAGAAGCAGTACGGCGTGAAGCTCAGCTTCATGCCCTTCTTCGTGAAAGCAGCCTGCATGGCGCTCAAGGACATTCCGATCCTCAATGCGCAGATCGACGGCGACAGCATCGTCTACAAGCACTACGTCAACATGGGGATCGCCGTCGCCTCCGACGCCGGCCTCGTCGTGCCGAACATTCGCGATGCCGATTCGAAGGGACTGCTCGACATCTCGCGCGACATCGCCTCGGTCGCGAAAAAAGCGCGCGATGGCAAGCTGGCGATGGACGACCTCACCGGCGGCACTTTCACGATCACCAACGGCGGCGTCTTCGGTTCACTGATGTCGACCCCGATCGTGAACCATCCGCAGGTCGGCATCCTCGGCCTCCACAAGATCCAGGATCGCCCGATCGCTGTCGATGGCAAGGTCGAAGTGCGGCCGATGATGTACGTCGCGCTCTCGTACGATCATCGGATCGTGGATGGGCAGCACTCGGTGCTCTTTTTGGTGAGAGTGAAAGAGTTGCTCGAGGATCCGGCATCCATGCTTATCGTTTAGTGCGCGGGCTATGACACTGCGATGAAGAGACGATCGAGGCTCCGATCAAGAGATGAGAGCTGAGAGAACCTGCCAGGCGTTGAAAGCGTTAGCGATGTGCCGGTAACCGCAATCGTTGTTTCGTCGCTCGTCTCTCCTCTCTCTATCGGATCCTCGATCATCTCTCCTCGCCGTGTTGACCAGCGCCCGCACGGCGTCTCTCCTCGCAGTTCTCAATAATGTCGATTCAGGTTGATGTAGTTGTCATCGGCGGCGGCCCCGGCGGCTACGTCGCCGCCATCCGCTGCGCCCAGCTCGGGCTGGCCACAGTCTGCGTCGAGATGGACCGGACGTTAGGCGGTACGTGCGTGAACGTCGGCTGCATCCCCTCGAAGGCCCTCCTCGAGTCGTCGCACCACTTCTCGTTTCTGGAGCACGACGCCGCGGCCCATGGCATCGGCGTCGACAACAGGCGGATCGACATCGCCACGATGCTCAAGCGGAAGGACGACGTCGTCGGGCAGAACACCAAGGGGCTCGAGTTCCTCTTCCGGAAGAACAAGATCACCTGGGCGAAGGGGCGCGGGACGCTCAGGGCGGGGAATGTCGTCGATGTCGCGGGAACGGACGGGACGACCACGAGCTTCGCGGCGAAGAACGTCATCATCGCCACCGGGTCGGTCCCGATCGAGCTGCCCTTCCTCAAGTTCGACGAGGAACGCGTGCTCTCGAACGTCGGCGCGCTCACCATCCCCAAGGTGCCGCAGCACCTGATCGTGATCGGCGCTGGCATCATCGGCCTCGAGCTCGGGTCGGTCTGGCGCCGGCTCGGCGCCAAGGTCACCGTGGTCGAGCTCCTGCCCGCGATCCTTCCCGGAATGGATGATGAAGTCGTCAGGGAAGCGGATCGCATCTTCCGGAAGCAGGGGCTCGACATCCGGCTCGGCACCCGGGTCGTCGCCGGCGGGCGCACCGAGAAGGGGGTCTTCGTCGAGGTCGAAAAGGATGGCGCCCGGGAGCGGCTCGAAGGCGATCACGTGCTCGTCTCGGTCGGCCGCCGCCCCGCGACGACCGGGATCGACGCCGCCGCGCTCGGGCTCGCGCTGGGCAAGCGCGGCGAGATTCTCGTCGACGACCAGCTCCGGACGAACCTGCCTAACGTCTTCGCGATCGGCGATTGCGTGCCGGGGCCGATGCTCGCCCACAAGGCGGAAGACGAGGGCGTCATCGCCGCCGAGGTGATCGCCGGCAAGCCGGTGCACATGCACTACCGCACGATCCCCGGCGTCGTCTACACGTGGCCCGAGATCGCGGTCGTCGGCCTGACGGAGCGGCAGGTCAAGGAGAGTGGCCGCGAGTATCGGGTGGGCAAGTTCCCCTTCTCGGCGAACGGCCGCGCGCGCACTGCCGGCGAGACCCTCGGCTTCGTCAAGTTCGTCGCCGATTCGCGCACCGACGAGATTCTCGGCTGCCACATGATCGGCCCGAGCGTGTCGGAGCTGATCCATGAGGTCGTGCTCGCGATGGAGTACCGCGGGTCCTCGGAGGACATCGGCATCACGGTGCACGCCCACCCGACGCTTTCCGAGACGGTGAAGGAAGCCGCGCTCGGCGCGCTCGGGCGCTCGATCCACATCTAGCGCGCTCCATCTGACCGGGCGGGCGGACTCCCTGCGTGTCGTGCCGCTCGACCTCGACGCGCTCGACCCGGCCGGCCTCGGCGCGGCGAGCGCGCTCTGCCCGACCGCGCGCGCGCGCGAGCTGTTCGAGCGCGCCGACGCCGGCAGCACCGAGTGCCGCGGGCGGGTGGCGGTCGACGAAGGTGGAACGGTGGCCGGCATCGCCCTCGCCGGGCTCGTCGCTGGAGCGTTAGGGACGGGCGCAGTGCTCTGGGTGGCGGTGCATCCCGGCCGCCGGCGGCGCGGCGTCGGGCGGACGCTCGTCGATGACGCGTTAGGCGCGCTCGCGCGGAGTGGGGCGAGGCTGGCCGTGTGCGAGCTGCCCGGTGACGCGGCGGCCGCACCGATGATCGCGCTGCTCGCTGCGACCGGCTTCGAGCGGGAGGGCGAGGTCGCGGACTTCTATCGGGACGGAGTCGGGCTCATTCTTTGGCGTCGCCCGCTGCGCTGACGGCGGGGACCGGCAGCGCGATCGTCTGCTCGGTGGCCGCGGTGTCGAGCACGCGGCGAATTGTCGCGGTGAGCTCGGCAATCGTGAACGGCTTGGCGACGAACGCCTGCTCGCCGGCGAACTGCCCGAGCCGGAGCGTCGCGTCGTCGGTGTATCCGGACATGCACACTGTCCGCACCGCCGGATAGGAACGGTTGATCCGTTCGACCAGCTCGCGACCGCCGATGCCCGGCATCACCATGTCGGTGAGCACCAGCGCGATCTGGCCTCCCTGCAGGGCGAGCTCGTTCAGCGCCTCGGCACCGCTTCCGGCGACGATCACCTTGTAGCCGGACTTCTGCAGGATCCGCCTGACGGCCATGCGGACCGTGTCCTCGTCGTCGACGACGAGGATCGTCTCGCGCCCGCCATGCCTGCCCGGTGCCGGCCCCACCGCCAGCTTGTCGATCGCGTCGGTGCTCGCCCGGGGCAGGTACACGGTGAACACCGAGCCTTCACCGATGACGCTGTCGACGGCGATCGCGCCGCCGCACTGCTGCACGATGGCGTACACCGTCGACAGTCCAAGCCCCGTTCCCTTGCCGACCTCCTTCGTCGTGAAGAACGGCTCGAACAGGTGGGACTGCACGTCGGGCGACATCCCCACTCCCGTGTCGCGCACGGTCAGCGTCACGTAGTCCCGCGGCAGCAGCCCCGGATTCCCGCGCGCGGTCTCGACGTCGATCGTCGTCGCACCGACACCGATGAACAGCGCACCCTGATCGGGCATCGCGTCGCGCGCGTTGAGCGCAAGATTGAGCACGACCTGCTCGAGTTGCCCGCGGTCGGCCATCACGCGCCACGGCTGGAGCGGCGCGCTGATGTCGAAGCGTACCTCGGTCGCGATCAGCCGGCGGAGCATCGGCTCGATCCCGACGACCACCTCGGCCGGGTCGATCAGCGCCGGCTGGAGCAGCTCGCGCTTGCTGAAGGCCAGCAGCTGTCGTGTCAGCGACGACCCGCGGTCGACCGATCGCTCGATCTCCTGCAGTTCGCCGGCGAGCGGGGAACCCTCAGGCAGCTCCTCGATCACCAGCGTCGCGGTCATCCGGATCGCGGTGAGCAGGTTGTTGAAGTCGTGGGCGATGCCGCCGGCGAGCCGGCCGACCGCGTCCATCTTCTGCGCGTGCAGCAGCTGCGCCTCGAGCGCGACGCGCTCGCTGACGTCGCGCGAGTTGAGCACGATCCCCTCGACCGCGGGGTCGGCGAGCATGCTCGTCGCGACCGTCTCGATCGGCACCCAGCTTCCGTCGCGATGCGCGATCCGCCAGCGCATCGCCCGTGCGTGGGTCCCGGGGACACGCACCTGGTCGAGCATCGCCGCGGCCGTGGGCGCATCCTGAGGATGAAGGATCGACGCGAGCGGCTCGCCGATGTGCGTGCCCGCCGGATAGCCGAACAGCCGCTCCGCCGACGCACTCTGATATCGGATGACTCCACCCGAGTCGATGACGGTGACGGTGTCGGACGCGTGCTGTACGAGCGAGCGAAAGCGCGCCTCCTGCAGCTGCCGCTGATGCGCCAGATTCTCATTCTCGCGCATCGCGAGGAACTGCCGCGCCAGCACGAGCAGGGTCAGCAGCATCGTCGAGTAGAGCACCAGCCGGTTGTTGTGCGACCAGTGTTCCGACGCGGCGATCAGCGGCAGGTAGCCGGTGATGATGAAGAGATAGGGCAGTCGCGCGAACCTGATCTCGTCGCCCTCGACCGAGCTCGCGCCGACAGTCCCAAGGCGGTACTGGTACGCCGCACCGATGAATACGATCGCGTCGCCCAGCATCCAGAGCAGGTCCACCCAATGTCCGCCGCGGTACGTACCAGCGATTCCGAGCGGGGTGTAGACGAGATCGGCCACGACCAGCACCAGTTGCCCGGTGCCGATGATTCGCAGCGCATTCTTCGATACCCGGTCGGTGCCGCGCATCAGGACGAGCGCGATCGCGAGCACGCCGACCAGGTCTCCGACCGGCGACAGCAGGTTGGACGCGACCGCCCAGTTGAGCTCCGATGCGGCGGTGTAGCGCGGCCGGAGCATGAAGTACCAGATCAGCGTCCCGGCGCCGATGAAGACCGTCGCGAAGTCGAGCGCGAGCTTCGCTTCGGTCGCCCGCGTCTTCCTTGTCGCGCGGAATGCGAGCAGACCTCGCGTCAGGACGAAGAGATAGGCGACCGTTAGGCTGTCGACGACGACGCGGAGCGGACCGGTGTGCCAGAAATACAGGTCGTTCACCGCCCACAGATCGGTCGAGATGCCAAGGATGAGGTACGCCGCCGCGAGCCACCGCCAGCCGCGGCGCGCCGGCTCGGGGAGGCGCACATCCCGCGCGTTCATCCAGGCCATCAGCGCCATCAGCGCGCCGACGGGGAGGAAGAACAGGTTGCCGACGAGCTCGCGGCGTTCCGGTGCGCTCTGATCGAGGAGCAGCCACGCCGCGTGAACGAGCGTGTAGGCAATCGCGCAGTGGGTCGGGAGCCCGGCGCCGGCGATCGCGCGCGCGCCGCGCACCACCGCCCGCTCCGCGTGCTTCGCCATCGAAGCACGCGGCGCGCGCCGCGAGGGCGGAACACCGGCGGGATTGCTGCTCGAGTCCATCACTTCAGTTTCGGCTCGGGGCCGCGGTTACTTGAAAACGAAACGGCCCTCCGGCTCGCCGCGAGATCGGGCGAGCCGGGGGGCCGTCGCGGCGAACAGCGCCGCGTCAGTCGCGCAGCGCCGGGCTTAGCGGATCGCGCGGAGCACGGCGACAGTCGCCGCGGCACCGACTGCGAGCAACGAGGCGGCAGCGACCGCGGCGGTCGCGGGCGTCATCGTCACATCGCGCGCCCACCAGGTCTGCACGCCGTCAGCGGTCGTCTGCTGCATCGGAAGTGCGGCCATGATCTGCGCTTCGAGGTACGCGGGCGTCTTCATCGTGCGACGACGGTCCGTCTCCGCGGTAACCTTGCGCCAGAAGTCGATGTCGCGCGCCGACTCGGCCGTGCGAACCGCGGACTCGGGAAGCTCGCCATCGAGCCAGGCGTGGAGTGGCGCGTTGCTGCGGCCCTGGTCGAGCGGCACTTCGCGGTCGGTCAGCGGCTGGCGCTCGGCGCGCGCACGCTTCGGCGCCTGGCCTTCCGGCCGGCCGCCCTGTGGATTCAGATCGTCTAGCATTAGGCGTACTTCTCCTCGAGAAGGACTTGGAGCGCTTCGCGCGCGCGGTGAACGCGCATCTTCAGAGCTCCAACGGTGGTCCCCAGCAGGTCAGCCATCTCCTCGTACGATCGGCCTTCAACGTGTTTCATCACGAAAGCCTCCCGCAATGAGGCGGGGAGTGCTGCCAACGCGCGATCGAGATCGCTTTTCAGTTCCGTCCGGTCGAGCTCTTCGTCGGGCGTCGCATATCCAGACGGCTGATCATCCTCGTCGTAACTCAGGTGGGTGCGCCGGATGTTCTTCAACCAATCCTTGCACCCGTTCGCGACGATCCGGAACACCCAGGCGTCGAATCTTCCACGCACCTCGGCAAGGTGCTGGAACGCCTTGATGAAAGACATCTGGAGGATGTCTTCCGCTACGTCCGGGCTCCCCGTCATGCACAGCGCATGGCGATAGAGCGGGTCGCTGTACCGGGAGATGAGGGTCCGGAATGCATCCCGGTTTCCCGCCAAAACCCGGCCGATAATCGCCTGATCCGAATCGGGGTCGACGACTTCCTGCGCCAGTTCCTGCGTCACGGTGTCCTTCACGGCGCTACCGTAGCGCCATTGCTGGCGCGGGGCGAGGGTTCGCTGCCTATCCGATTGGGTGAGAACGTTGGCCACGACCGATGGACGATCGTGCGCCGGACACGTAACACCATGTGCGGGCGGGTCTGGGTCATATCGTTTTTGAGGGGTACGGCACCCCGAAACATAGGGCGCCGGGTCGTCGCGCGCGAGGGTCTTTCTCCTTCTCCCATGGTGCTTTGCGCCCTTGCCCGGGTTCCCTTGCTCACTCCGCCTCCGGTGCGAACGCCCCCCAGCCGATCTCCCGGATCCGATCCCCGTGTTCGTCCAGCAATGGCGGCGGCCTGCGCACCCGGCCGGGAGGAATTGCCGGGTCGACCCCGGTGAGCGGCGATCCGGCGTCGCTGCCTAACGCTTCGAGAACGGTCCGGACCACGCCACAGGGAACACCCGCGCTGTCGAGCACCGCTGACCACTCCGCGGCGGCGCGGGTCCGCAATCGCTCGGCGACCGCCGAGACCACCCGTGCCCGCGCCGCGAGCCTGCCTGCATTGGTTGCAAGCAGGGAGTCGGCGGCGAGGCCGTCGAGCCCGAGCGCTACTGCCAGCGCCCGCCATTGTGCGTCGTTGCCGACGGCGACGATCATCGGACGATCAGCTGCGTCGAACAGCTGATAGGGCACGAGGTTCGGATGCGCGTTTCCCCACCGTACCGCGTCCCGGCCGCTGACGAGCGTGTTCTGGGCAACGTTCACGAGCGCGGCGGTCGCACTCGCGGCAAGGGACACGTGCAGCCGCGCCCCGCGACCGGACGCCGCGCGTCCGACGAGAGCGGCGAGAATCGCCAGCGCCGCATCCTTCCCGGTGACGACGTCGACCAGCGCGACCCCGACGCGCATCGGCGGGCCGTCGGCCGCCCCGGTGATCGCCATCCAGCCCTGCTCCGCCTGAACGACGATGTCGTAGCCGGCTCGCTCGCTCTCTGGACCGAAGCCGCTGATCGTGAGCCAGATCAACCCGGGTCGCTCAGCCAGGATCCGAGCCGGGTCCAGGCCAAAGCGCTCCAGTGCCCCGCGCCGGTAGTTGTCGACGATGATGTCGGCATCGTCAATCAGGCGTCGAACCACCCTGCGGCCATCCTCCAAACCGAGGTCGGCGACGACCCCCAGCTTGTTGCGGTTGACGCTGAGGAAGTAGGCGCTCTCGCCGCGTTCATCGAAGGGCGGCCCCCAACCGCGAGTCTCATCCCCGGCACCCGGCCGCTCGACCTTGATGATATCCGCGCCGAGATCGCCGAGAAGCATCGTGCAAAGTGGCCCGGCAAGAACGCGGGACAGATCGAGTACTTTCAGCCCAGTAAGCGGTAAACTGTCCTTATTATGATTCATTTCTGGCGCTTGAATTGCCGACAACTTGCGACATTTAGAGTGAAAGCGCTGCCCACGGAGCTCCCCTTTCGCCCGTTTTTCCGGCGTCCAGAGACTTGCGTAGATCGCGAAAAATCATATACTTGCCGCCGTTCGGGCCGCTGCATCTTCAACGCGAAGGCTCCTCGGCAGCGGCCCGCCGATGCTGGCGCTGATTCAGCCCCTTCGCGTGTCAGGAGAGCAGGACGAACATGACGGATAAAGTGCAGACCACCGAGATCAAAGCTCCCGTAACCGAACCCGCGGCGCCAGTCGCCGCCGCCGTTCCCGGAGCTGTCGTTCCACCCGCGCCTCGTCGCGGACCCGGTCATCGCGGCGCCGACGTACGCGATACTGTCGCCGAGATGACGGAGAAGGCACAGCAGTTGAGCCTCGAAGCGCACAGCAAGGTCGCTGGCGCGATGAAGGATGTCATCTACGCTGCCGCCGGCATGACAGGATTCGCGATCGAAAGTGCGCGCGATCTCGTGACCTACATGGTCCGCCGCGGCCAGATGCGCAACGAGGAAGCCGACAAGCTCCTCCGCGAAGTCGAGGAGGCACACGCTACCCGGAAGCCGGGAACTCCGCATCCGGCGCCGCGCCCCTCGACGCCAGCGCCGCCCAAGGCGTCTGCCCCGATGGTGCCGCCGCCGCAGTTCAAGGCACCGGTCCCGCACTCGGCCGCGATCCTCGCCCAGGCCGCGCCGAAGCCGCACGAGAAGTTCGTCGGCAAGTCGGTCGCGAAAACCCTGGCCAGGACCAAGAGCGCGCAGGCCGCCACGAAACCCGCGGCGAAGAGCGCGCCGGCCAAGTCCTCCAAGCCGGCGTCGAAGAGCGCGGCGAAGTCGGCCAAGTCTGCCAAGAAACCCGCCGGCAGGAAACGTTAGGCATCCGCGCCGGCCAGGCCGGCGCTGGAGCTACTCGCCGCCCTCGCGCATCGCCGCGAGGGCGGCGAGCCATTTTCCGAGCACCGCCGGCGATGACAGCTGGAATTCGGCACGCGTCACCCGCGGCTCCTCCCCCTCGATGTGAATCGTCACCGCTGCGGCGCGCCACCCGCGGAGCGCCTCCATCGCGTCCTCGTCGGTAGTGTCGTCGCCAGCGAACAGCATCGACGCGGTGGGTACTTCCGCGCCGAGCCGGTTGGCAAGCGCGAGCACCGCGGTGCCCTTGTTCACCGCGATCGGCGGCCGAACCTCGAACACCTTCCGGCCGCGTGTAACGCGAAGCCCCGCCCTGGCGGCGGCCGTCTCGATGGCGCTCTCGAGCTGCGCGACGTCGGATGCCTCGACCTGCCGGTAGTGTACGCTCAGTGTCGCACCCTTGTCCTCGAGCCTGGCCCCGGCGACTGTCGCGACCGCGGCAGCAGCCGCATCGCGCGCCGTTCGCAGTGCGCTCTCCCACGGCGCAACGCGTTCGTCGAGCGAGAACTGGCCATCGGGGGTGATCGACTCGAGTCCGTGATTGCCGATCGCCCAGACTCCATTCACCCCAACGAGCCGGTGTGCGTCGCGCGCGCCTCGACCCGAGACGAGGGCGACATGCGTATCGCGCGCTCGCGCGAGCCTGGCGACCGCGTCGCGTGTGGCGACAGGAACCGCCGCGTCCTCCGGACGCGGCGCGATCGGCGAGAGCGTCCCGTCGACATCGAGCAGGACGATCAGCGGCGACCCCGAGAGGCGGCTGCCTAACGCTCGCGGGTCGGCCGGGAGCCCCTGGCTGGGCGCCTGCGCGGGCGCCGCGGGGCGGGTGACGCCCGGGCGCCCGCTCACACCTTCGCCGCGCCCCCGCTGACCCGTGCCTGGCGAAGCTGGTTGGCGGTCGTCAGGATCGACTCGAGCCAGTCGAAAATCGTCGCGCCGCGAAGATCGTTTCGCATCCGCGACATGCGCGCGCGCCGCTCCTCGAGTGGGACCGCGAGCGCCGAGTTCAACCCGTCGGCAAGGCCGTCGATGTTGAAGGGGTTGATCAGCGTTGCGCCTTCGACTTCTTCCGCGGCGCCGGCGAAGCGCGACAGCAGCAGCAGTCCTCGCTCATCGATCTGGCAAGCGATGAATTCCTTCGCGACGAGGTTCATCCCGTCCTGGAGCGACGAGACAAGGCAGAGGTCGGCCGCGCGATAGATCGCCGCCAGGCGGTCCGACGCGACGTTCTCCGGAATGAGCACGATCGGCGTCCAATCAGGCGTGCGGTAGCGGGCGTTGATCTGCTTCACTCGTTCCGCGACCTGCTCCTCGAGTTGCTGGTAGACGGCCAGCGCGCTCCGCGACGGAGTCGCGACGATGAGAAAGACGATCCGCGCCCGCAGCTCCTTGTGTCGCGACCACATCAGGTCGATCGCGCGCAGGCGTTCGAGAATGCCCTTCGTGTAGTCGACCCGATCGACACAGACGGCGAGCTGGCGACCGTTCGACGCATACCGGTCGCGGAGCCTGGTTGCGAGCGCCGCCGCGGACTCCTCGAGAGCGAGGTCCTCGTAATACTTGACGTCGATGCTGATCGGAAACGCGCCGACCGCCGTCGCCCGGCCGTCGATGTGCACGCGCTGGCGATCGGGGTCGACCCGCGCATCGGGGATCAGCTCCTGAACGCAGGCGACGAAATTCCGCGCCGCGCGATCCGTCTGAAATTCAAGCAGGTCGTTGCCGAGCATGCCGCGCAGGAGCGCGACTCCCATTCCGCTCGGCATCAGCTGGAAAATGTCGGGCGGGGGAAACGGAATATGCCAGAACTGGTGAATCAACGCGCCCGGCACGAGCGCGCGAACGCCGGCCGCGACGAGCGCGAGATGGTAGTCCTGGATCCAGACCACCGGATCGGGTGCGCCCGCCGCCTCTTCGGCAACCGCCTGCGCGAAGCGCTCGTTCACGGCGCGGTAGCGGTCCCAATCGTCGGTGCGCGGCTCGAAGTGCTGCGCGAACATGTGGCAGAGCGGCCAGAGCGCGCTGTTCGCGAAGCCCTGGTAATAGCCCTCGACTTCCGACTCGTCGAGCCACACCCGGCGCAGTGTGTACTGCGGGTCTTCCGGGGGAACCGCAACATGCCCCTGCCGATCGGCAGCGTCGCGGTCGGCGTTGCCCGATCCCCACGCGACCCACACACCGTTAGTGCGCCGCATCAGCGGATCGAGCGCCGAGACCAGTCCTCCCGGTGGACGCCGCACTTCCGTCGTACCCCCGGTTCGAACGTGTTCGTAGGGCTCACGGTTCGAGACGAGAATCAGTCGGCGATTTCCAACGAGATCTGATAGCTCTGGCATCGTCGGTATCGTGGGGCAACGACCATGCCCGGCGTGAAGCGCTCGCGGCGCTTGTAGTCGGGTTGCTGCGCGTTGCGTACTGCAGCGTTATCCTGTCGTGACTCCGACTCGGAATTTATTCCCAATGAGACACTCATTCGCACGATTCGCAACCCTCGCGCGCCCTGCTCTGCTTTCTCTTCCCACCGCGCTGCTCGCGATTCTGGCGGCGTGCGCCACGCGGACCGCTGACCCCGGTGACACGCGGGCCGATCTCACCACCGAAGTTACGACGATGTTCGCCCGCTCGGCCGCTGCATGGAACCGCGGCGACCTCGACACGTTCATGACCGACTACCTCCCCGGCGACCGCACGACGTATGTAACGAACGCCGGCGTCATTCACGGACCCGCCGCGATTCGCCAACGTTATGCACCACGCTTCGCGCCGGGCGGAACACACGACTCGCTGTCGTTCGAGGGAATCGAAGTGGACCCCCTCGCGCCCGGTGTGATCAACGTGGTCGCCTATTATGTGCTATCTCGCGGCGATTCGCTCGTTGCCCGTGGCCCGACCTCGCTCGTCATGATCCGGCAGGATGGCCGGCTGCGCATCGTGCACGACCATTCCAGCTGACTGATGCACCGCCTCGTCGCCCGAGCTCCGACCCGCATCGACTTCGGTGGCGGGTGGACGGACGTCCCTCCGTATCCGGCCGAACACGAGGGTTTCGTCTGCAACGTCGCGATCACCCGCTACGCGACGGCGACCGTCAGCCCGGGGCGCGATGACCGTTCGGTGCCCCTCGTATCGGCCGCGCTCCAGCGCGCCGGGCTCACCGACACGCACGTCGCGCTGGAGAGCGATTTTCCGGTCGGCGCCGGGCTTGGCGGGTCCAGCGCGGCCGGAGTTGCCCTTGCCGGAGCACTCGCCGCCTGGCGGGGTGACTTGCTCTCCCGCGTGGATCTCGCCGAGCGGAGCTGCACCACCGAGCGGAGCGACCTCGGGATCGCCGGTGGGAGCCAGGATCACTACGCAGCGTCATTCGGCGGCGCACTCGGGCTTCGCTTCCGCAAGGGCGCGATCGACGTCGAGCAGATCCCCCTCGCCGCGCCGGTGCGAACCGAGCTTGCCCGCCGCTGCCTGCTCTGGTTCACCGGAGAGTCGCGCATCTCGGCGCAGCAGGTCCAGGTGGTCGTCGACGCGTTAGGCAGGGGCGACCGCCGCGTGCTCGCCCTGCTCGAGGGGATGAAGCGCTGCGCGATCGACTCGGCCGACGCGCTGCGCCGCGGATCGGTTGATGACCTCGGGCGCATCGTCGGCGAGCACTGGGCGCTGCAGCGCGAACTCCATCCGAGCATCACCACCGGGACGATCGATGCGATCTGCGAGCTCGCCTACGCCGCCGGCGCGCTCGGGTGCAAGGCGCTCGGCGCGTCCGGTGGCGGCTGCGTCGTCGTGATCGCACGCGACGACAACGCCGACGACCTGCGGGAGGCGATCGGAGATCTTGCGACGCCGCTCGACTACGGCGTCGACGCTGGCGGCTTCACGGTGATCAGCGGCGCTGAGGTGTGGACTCCGCATGGCTGACGCATTCACGCTTCACGCGCCGGTCGCGAAGGGCGACGCGGTCGCGCTGACGAGGGCGCTGATCGCCATCGACTCCCGGAACCCGGGAATCAGCAGCGGTGGACCAGGGGAAGGGGCCGCCGCGGTGTTTCTCGCGGCGGTACTCCGCGACTGGGGCTTTGCCGTCGATCTGCATGAGGTCGCGCCGGGCCGGCCTAACGTCATCGCCCGCATTGGGCGCGCGGGGGGCCCGCGGCTGATGTTCAACGGCCATCTCGACGTCGTCGGCACCGAGGGAATGCTCCACGCTCCATTCGATCCGGCGCTTCGCAATGGGCGCATCTATGGACGCGGATCCGCCGACATGAAGGCCGGGATCGCCGCGATGTGCGCCGCGGCCGCCCGTGCCGCGGGCACGACCTCCGCCGAGCTGGTGGTCGCCGCAGTAATCGACGAGGAGGACGTGAGCCTCGGTGCGCGTGCGCTCGTTGCCAGCGGACTGCGTGCTGACGCGGCGATCGTGACCGAGCCGACCCAGCTCTCGATCATGCCCGCCCATCGCGGGTTCGCCTGGCTCGAGATCGAGGTCCGCGGCAAGGCCGCGCACGGCAGCCGTTATGACATCGGCATCGACGCCATTCGCCATGCCGGGCTGCTCCTCGCGGAGCTCGATGCATTCGAGGAACAGGTGCTCGTCACCCGCACACATCCGCTCCTTGGTCACGCATCGCTGCACGCGTCGCACGTGCAGGGCGGGATCGGCATGTCGACCTATCCCGATCGCTGCACCCTCAAGCTCGAGCGCCGCACGGTACCGGGAGAGAGCACCGACGCCGTCGTGGCCGAGGTGCGCGAGGCGATCGCGCGCGTCACGCTGCGGCGGCCGACGTTCGATGCATCGGTGCGCGT
This sequence comes from Gemmatimonadaceae bacterium, assembly GCA_031359795.1. GTDB lineage: Bacteria > Gemmatimonadota > Gemmatimonadetes > Gemmatimonadales > Gemmatimonadaceae > JABFXC01. The sequence continues at coordinate 7,784 of JANMAM010000159.1, read as the reverse complement.
GATCTTCGCGCAGGGGCCGAGCGACGTCGCGACCGACGCGCCGGTCGTCCAGGCGCTGAGCCGCGCGATCGTCGACGAGGGAATGACGCCAGCCATCGCGGGAATGAGCGCGTGGACCGACGCGGCGATCTTCAACGAGGCCGGAATCCCCGCGATCTGCTTCGGCCCGGGCGACATCCGTCTCGCGCATTCCGCTGAGGAGTGGGTGCCGGTGCAGGAAATCGAGCGCGCGACCGCGGTGCTCACACGGATGGCGATCGGATTTCGCTAGCCGCGGGCCGCGGCGAGGCGCGGGCCATCGTCGGACGTTAGAATTCCGCCATGGCGCAGCTGACCCACGAACAGTACGACGCTTTGGAACGGGCCGTGACCGACCGCACCCGGATCGCGGTCTGGCGGCGCGGCACCGAGTATCTCGTCATCCCGCAGCGACTGCGCATGGCCGACGGCCGTGAGGCAATTGAAGCGATGCACCCGACGACCGGGCATTCGCTCACGCTGTACATCGACGAGCTCGACGCGATCGAGGTGGTGCGTTGAGCACGGGCAACGGCGCTGACCCGGCAGTGATCGCGGTCTACGCGGACGAGAGTTGTCTGGGCAACGGTCGCGAGGGCGACAATCCCGGTGGCGCGGCCGGGCTCATCGAGTGTGTGCGGCTCGGGAACAGCGAGCTCGCCCGCTTCGACTATTGGGTGTCCGACCCGGCGACGACCAACAACCGCATGGCGCTCCGGTCGGTGATCGAGGCATTCCGGATACTCGGCGCGAAGGGAAGGAAACAGCGTGTCGTCTTCACCAGCGACTCGAACTACATCGTGAAGGGGATGAAGGAGTGGCTGCCCGCATGGCGCGCGCGCGGGTGGACGAGAAAGGGCGGCGCAATCGAGAATCTCGAGCTCTGGCGCGATGCCGAACGAGCCGTCGAACCACATGAGGTGGAGTGGGTCTGGGTGCGCGGGCACGACGGCCACGCGCAGAACGAGTACGCGAACGATCTCGCCATTCGCGCCGCGCGCGACCTGACCTCGTCAAAGGGCGCCGTCGACTCGGGATTCGACGCGTGGTTCGCGGCCAGGACCGCGAAGGGAAAAGTGCGGGCGCCGACCCCGTTTCCCCCGGCTGCATTCCGCCCCGCGCGGGCGATTCCGAAGGGCTGACCACCGGGCAGCAAACGCCGGATCCCGCGGGCGTTACCGCGACCCGCACCGGGCGTCTCAATGGTGAACTCCACGCCGAGCGACCACCACTGACGGTGTCCCGGCGTTGATCGGGTCCCCCCCTCGATTCTCTACTTCCATGAAGCTCGCGCTGCTCGCTCTCCTCGTTGGTATCTCGATCGGCTACTTCTATGGATACGACGATGCGAAGCATCACTCCAAGAACATCGTCGAGCGCACCGTCGACAAAGTCGGCGGGAAGAATCGCGACCGGATGAGCAACGACATCGACAAGCAGACCGAATCCGTGCGCTGATCCATCGCGCGTTGGCAATCAGAAGCTTTTGGTAATCCACGACACGTCGCGCGAGATCTTGCGCGACGTGTCGCTTCGCGATTGGGAGACAAGCTCGGTGGTTCACGCACGGGGCTTGCGGAACGCCGTCACTCACGCGCCATTTCAGGACGCTTCCGAGGGACTCCCGCTTCGAGAACATGGACGAGCTAGACCGACTCTATCGCCTTCTGGTCGACACGATCCGGACCCAGCAGCCCGAGCTGCTCGCGCGTCCGTTCGAGGTCGCCGACATCTATCAATCGATCCTGCCGTATCGCCTTCACCGGCGCGCGCTCGGCATGGATACGAATTCCGATTACGAGCTGGCGCTGCTGCGTCTTCTCTCCGGCGAACGCGGCTACGTCATCGGCGACGACGACATGCAGGATGCGTTTCGCCGCGAGCTGGCGACCCCCAATCCTGATCCGGGTGCATTTCGCTCGTACGCGCAGTCGCACGTCGGACTCGCCGCTGACGCGCTCCGCCGAATCGAACAGGGCGGCGGCGCGGCGCGCTCAGCGCCGACGCCCGCCGCTGCGCCGCCGCGCCCCGCGCCACCGAGTGCGGCGGCGCCGAGCTTCGCCCCGCCTGCTCCGCCTGTCGCGCCGCCGCGGCCAGCGATGCAACCCGCTGCGCCTCCTGCTCCTGCTCATGTTCCTCCCGCAGCGCCGGCCGCGGCATCGATGCGCGCACCGGTCACGAATCCCAGCCTGCAACAGACGACGATGAGCGCACCTCCCCGCTCGACGACCGCCGAAGCGCTCGGTGGACGATGCCGGTACTGCAGCGGCACGCTCCCCGCCGGACGGCGGCTCACCTACTGCCCGCACTGCGGGCAGAATCTCACGGTGCAGCACTGCCCGGCCTGCAACACGGAGCTCGAGGTCGGCTGGAAGTTCTGCACGACCTGCGGCCGCGGCGTCTCGGGCGGCTGATGGTCACGCCGTTAGGCAGCGCCAGGCGTCGTCCGCGTCTGGCGACGCTGGCGATCGCGTCGCTCGTGCTCGCGTTTGGTGCGGTCGGGTGCCCGGGAGGCGACCGCGCCGACCGCACCGCCGATACGGCGTTCGCGCCGGCCATCGACAGCTCGCAGCGCAATCCTGATTCGACGATGAAGATCCCGGCCGCGAACCTCCCCGCCGACACCGTCGCAACCACGCCGAGCGACACTGCTCCCCTTCTTCTCGTCGCTGTCGACAGCGCGATCGGAGACTCGCTCTACCAGAATTCGCGCGGCCGCTGCCTTTCGTGCCATGGTCCGCGCGGCAGCGGGAACGCCAGTCTCGGCCCGAGCCTGCGCGACAGCGTGTGGGTCGACACCGACGGATCGGTTGCCGGCATTGCCGCGGTGATTCATGACGGCGTCGCCGTTCCGAAGGCAGGCACCGCGCGGATGCCGGCATTCGGAAACCAGCTCGATTCAACGTCCGTTCATCGACTGGCGGTGTATGTCTACTCCCTCTCCCATCCGGGAGCGGTCGCCAGGGATTCGGCCGCGGCACGAGCCGCTCTCCCCGTCACGACTCCGGGGACGCCGGCCGATACGAGCATTCGCTGATCACGACGCCCCGTTGGCGGCGCATCGCGCCTGCCCGCAGTATCACTTGGAGATCCTATGGGAACGCAGCGTTCGGAAACCGACATCGTATTCCTCTCCGCGGTGCGGACGCCGTTCGGCAGCTACGGCGGGACACTCAAGGACATCTCGGCGATCGACCTGACCGTCCTCGCGGCGAAAGCCGCGCTCGAGCGCGCCGGCGTCGACGGACCCGATGTCCAGCACGCGATCTTCGGCAACGTGGTTCAGACGTCGACCGATGCTGCTTATTTCGCCCGGCATGTCGCACTCAAGGCCGGATGCGCGAACGAGATCCCCGCGCTGACGGTGAACCGCCTCTGCGCGTCAGGCTTCCAGGCGGTCGTCAGCGGGGCGCAGGAAATCATTCTCGGTGAGGCCGAGGTCTGTCTCGTCGGGGGCGGCGAGTCGATGTCGCAGGCGCCGCACGTCGCGCGCGGGCTGCGCTGGGGTGTGCCGTTAGGCGGCGCCCCGCCGCTCGAGGACACGCTCTGGAGCGCGCTCACCGACACGGTTCCGAACATGAAGATGGGCGAGACCGCCGAGAAGCTCGCGGTCCAGTGCCACATCGACCGGGCGACGGCAGACGCGTTTGCGCTTCGCTCGCAGCAGAAGGCGCGCGACGCGTGGGCGAGTGGGGCCTACGAGGACGAGGTCATCGGAATCCCGATCCGGAATCCGAAGACGAAGGCGACCGAGGAGTTCCGCCGCGACGAGCACATGCGCCCGGACACGACGGCGGAGGGGCTCGCGAAGCTGCGTCCGGTCTTCCAGGCCGACGGCGTGGTCACCGCGGGAAACGCGTCGGGAATCTCCGACGGCGCCGCCGCCCTCGTCATCGCCAGTGCCGCGGCCGCGAAAAAGCGCGGACTTCGGCCGCTGGCACGGCTCGTCTCGTGGGGAATCTCGGGTGTCGATCCGAGCGTCATGGGGATCGGTCCAGTGCCCGCGACCCGCATCGCGCTCGAGCGAGCCGGCCTGTCGATCGGCGACATGGATATCATTGAGCTGAACGAAGCGTTCGCGGCGCAGGCCTGCGCCGTCGAGCGCGAGCTGAAGATCGATCGGAACAAACTGAACACGTCAGGCGGCGCGATCGCGCTCGGGCACCCGCTCGGCGCCTCGGGCGCGCGTATCACGGCGCACCTCGTGCACGCGCTCCGTCGCGAGGGGAAGCGCTATGGCCTCGGCACCGCCTGCGTCGGCGGCGGCCAGGGAATGGCGGTGATCGTCGAACGCATCGTTTGACCTGTCGCCATCCTGAAATGCAGACCAGAAAGCAGAACTACCGGAGAGTACTCATGCCCGCACTGCTCGATAGCTCCGCGCAGCCTGTCGTCCCCGCTCGCCCCGCGCGATTTGCCATGCTCGCGGCGGGCGCCGCCGCATCCATGCTGCTCGCCGCGTGCGCGGGGTCGGCGCCGGCCGAGACCGCCCCTGCACCGGCGAGTCCCTCGGGAGTCGTCACCAACACCAGTGCGCCGTGGCCGGTGAAGACGCGCGAGCATCTCGACCTCTGGCTGCATGGCTTCGCGATGCTGCAGCAGGACACGACACGCATTCCACTATTTCGTCGCGGCTACCGGGACGGGATGGTCGTCGAGAAGAATCGGCGCGGAATCACGACGCTTCTCGACCAGAACCGCGACAAGCTGACGCCCCGGTTCGCGGCGAACCGGAATCTCGCCGGCGCGCAGTTCGTCGCTCTTTACTTCGGGACATGGGAGGAACTGCAGCGCGCGATCACGCTGTTCCTCGAGGCCAATGGCGATCCCGGCCGAGCGCGCGATCCGCAGCAGCAGGCGGTGATCGCCTTCCTCGCCGGCTCGTTCAACACGCCGGCCGATCGGCAGTGGCTCGGCCTTTTCGCCCAGTCGCTCGCCGACGAGCAGACGAAGTTCTATCACCAATACTGGACCGACGAGCAGCGCCGGCGCGGACCGGTGCTCGCCGCCGTCGATTCATTGTGGCAGACCGTCCATCGTCCGAAGCTGCAGACGTATCTCGCGCGTACCCAGCAGCAGACCGGTGACTTCATTCTCTCGCTTCCATTGGACGGCGAGGGCCGCACGATCAGCGGCGGAAAGCGCGAGAACATCGTGGCGCTCGCCTACCCGGACACGCCCGGGCAGGCGATTGAAGCGGTTTACGTCTTCACGCACGAAGTCCTCGGCGCACTGGCCGCGACGGCCATCAGCGACAACATCACGCCTAACGAACGGCGCGAGGGACTCGCCGACAAGATGGCCAGCGCCGCCGCGGTCCGCGGCGGCGCGATGCTGCTGCAACGCGTCGCGCCGGTTCTCGCCGATGGCTACGCGCGCTACTACCTGCGCGCGGCCGGGCTCTCGTCGACCGCGTCTGACGCGCAGGCCGCGCTGGCGACCGCGTTCCCACTCGACGCGCGCGTTCGTGACGCGATCAACCGGCAGCTCGACGCCGTGCTCGCCGGGATCTGACGCTCCCGATGACCGTTAGGCAGCGCCGCACTCGTGGCTGATCCTCTTTCCCCGCCCCCGCCCCCGCCCGGGTCGCCGGGCGCGGCGCGGCCTCCGGGCGAGCAGGCCGCCGCGGGCGCATCCGGCCTGCCCGTCCGCCAATCGCTCGACCGCAATGCGCTCGACCGGATCCTCAAGCGCGCGGGCGAGCTGCAGGTCAGCGCCGCCGACCCGGCCGAGGAGATGACCGAGGAGCAACTCATCGCGCTCGGACAGGAGGTCGGCATCACGCCGCAGCATCTGCGGCAGGCGATCGCCGAAGAGCGCACGCGTCCCGCGCTTCCCGACGAACCAGGGTTTGCGGATCGATGGGTCGGGCCGCGCACCGTCTCGGCGCGCCGCGTCATTCGCGGGACCCGCGAGCAGCTGCTCGCGCGACTCGATGACTGGATGCGTCGCGAGGAATGTCTCCAGGTGAAGCGACGGCTCGCCGACCGCGTCGTCTGGGAGCCGCGCCGGGATTTCCTCGGCAACGTCAAGCGCGGGCTCAATCTCGGCGGGCGTTCGTACGCGTTGATGCGCACCCACGATGTCGCCGCGACCGCGGTGTCCATCGACAACGCGACAACGCTGATCCAGATCGACGCCGATCTCCGCCCCGCGCGGGCGGCCCGCGTGCGCGGGGGTGGCGGAGTCGCCGCGACTGGCGCCGTCGCCGGCGTGTCGATGCTCGGGATCGGGGTGGCGCTCGGTCTCGCGATTCCGCTCATTCCCCTCATCGCGATCGCCGCCGTCCCGGTCGCGGCGGGCACGAGCCTCGGAATGCGCATCGCCCGCGGCTTCCGCGGTACCGCGGAACGGGTGCAGCTTTCCCTTGAGCAGGCGCTCGACACCATCGAACATGGCGAGACGGCGCGCCCCCGCGTCAGCGACGTGCTCGGCCTCATCGGACGGCGCCCCTAGCCAGCAGCCCGGGCCTAACGTTTCATCCGGCGGACAATGGCAATGAAGAAGATCGGCGTTCTCGGCGGCGGCCTGATGGGCAGCGGCATCGCCCAGGTCGCGGCGCAGGCGGGCTTCAGTACTGTCGTTCGCGAAGTCACCGCCGCGCTCGGCGAGAAGTCGCGCGCCAGCATCGACCGCTCGCTGGCGAAGGGAATCGAGAAGGGCAAAGTCACCGCCGATCAGCGCGAGAAGACCCTCGGCAACCTCGCATTCACGACCGACATCGCCGCGCTCGCCGACTGCGATCTCGTGATCGAAGCGGTAGTCGAGGATCTCGAAGTGAAGAACGCGCTCTGGCGCGAGCTGAATGGCGTCTGCCCGCCGCGGACGATCTTCGCCTCGAACACGTCGAGCCTCACGGTCGCCGCGATGGCCGCCGCATCGGGACGCCCGGACCGGATGGTCGGACTGCATTTCTTCAACCCGGTGCCGCTGATGAAGCTGGTCGAGGTCGTGCGCACGGTGACGACCAGCGACGAGACCTTCCGCGCCGCGTTCGATTTCGCCAAGGCCGTCGGCAAGGAGCCAATCGCGGCGAAGGACAACTCCGGGTTCGTCGTGAATCTGTTGCTCGTGCCGTACATGCTCGATGCGATACGCGCCCTCGAGCACGGCGTCGGCACGATTGGCGACATCGACAAGGGGATGACACTCGGTGCCGGTTACCCGATGGGGCCCTTCGTTCTCGCCGACTTCGTCGGCCTCGACACGCTCTACAAGATCGCCGAGATCATGTTCGAGGAATACCGCGAGACCCGCTACGCCGCGCCCCCGCTCCTCAAGCGAATGGTGCTCGCCGGCATGTTCGGCAAGAAGAACGGCCGCGGATTCTACGACTACTCCGGCGACGCTCCCCGCCCCGCGACGCTGGGTATCTGAAGCGGAGCCGTCGAGGCAGCAATGACTACGGCCCGCCATCGTCGGCGGGCCGTAATCACTTCATGGCGACTGATCGCGATTCGCTTCGCTCACTCCAACGCAAATGCGTCGAGTGAAACCTTGAGATCCCGCGTCAGCGCCGCGTCACCTGAGATGATCGTGCTCCACGGCAATTCGTGCCCGTTGCGTTTCCCCTTCTCCACGACCTTCACCCCGTCAGGACTGATGGTCACCGTATAGAGCTTCCCTTCTACCTCCAACTCTCTCTTCATCGCCTTGTCGAGCTTCGTCGCCATCAATCCCTCACGATGTTGTAGTCCCGCCCACAGCCAGGCTTCGCAGTTGTGACTCGTGGCCTCTACCCTGCCTCGTGCCCGAATGCCCTCATG